>CAYODB010000014.1:4023-36289 GCA_964402495.1 uncultured Bordetella sp. | reverse complement strand
ATGAAGCCGATGACTTCCTCGTCCGTCATCTTGCCATCGGTGCTGTTCTGATAGGTGCTGGTCCAAAGGATCAGGCTGTACCCGCGCCGGCCCTCTGTAACCTGGAAGGTGGCCTCGTAGCCGGAAACCGGAAGCGGCGCGGGATCGATGATCCGGTAACCGAACTTCTTGTCGAGCGCATCGTACGAAAGCAGCTCCTCGTCGAAGCTGGGGCCGTCTTTGACGGTCATGGTGCGGATCGTCCCGACTTCGGCGTTCTCACCGGATTTGATCTCCGAGCCCGAAAACATGGGGTGCCAGTTGCTCAAGCCATCGAAATCCTTGACCGCATCCCACACCTTCCAGATTGAAGCCCTGATTTCGATCGATTCATGAGAATTCAGAAGGCCCTGCGCCGCGGCGGGCAGGCTCGTCGTGAACAAAAGGCACAACGTTCCCAGTATGGCTTTCTTCATTTTTCTCTCCCGGTTGATTGACGTTAATTACGACTTGCCGTTGACCATACTCCAAGGCATCCCGACGCACCACACCCGCTCAGTCGCAGTTGCCCGTCATGACGCTGCTGCCGCTCTTCGGATCGAAATAGTAGGAACACTTGCCGTCGCTGCCGGTATGGCCGCCGGGACCGGCGTGCGACCAGGCCTGTCCACCGCCGCCGCGCTGCGCGGCCATGGCGCGCAAATCGAAGAACGGCGCGCCTCCCTCGACGCCGCCGACGCCGGCCGCGTTCACCCAGTAGCGGCCCGGGATCACGGTGCCTGCGATCTGCCTCAGCAACAGCACGTCCTGGGGATGCAACTCGCGCCCATTGAAGAACACACCGGTACCGCCGCCCGAAGCATCGGCCCTCAGCCGCCCGCCGAGATTCAGCCCCGGCAGGATCTGGCCCCCTGCCGGACCCTTCTCCCATCCCCACACGCCCGAGACCGGGTCGTACCAGTAGCGGCCCGGCTTGAGTCGCGTCTGGTAGGCCTGCTCGAGGACGGCAATGGTTTCATTCGTGATCGGCTCGCCGTTGACGATGACCTGGTTCTGGCCGTAGGCAATGCCGGCCGCGGCGAGCACGGCAGCCAATGCGAAACGAAGTCCACGCGAAACACAGGAACGCGAACATGCCTGCATGGCGGCGCCCTCCCCCTGGGTTGTCCTGCAAAGCATAGGCCATGTTTCCGACTTTCGCCACCGAGGGAGGCGAGGCTGCGCGGTCAGGCCTGCAGCCTGCCTGCGCATCCGCTCACGCTGCCGGATTCGGATAGCGCAACTGGACCTGCTTGATCTCGTCGAGCGTCTCCGCATCGAGTGCGATCTGCGCGGCGGCGATGTCTTCCTCGAGTTGCACCAGCGAGGTCGCGCCGATGATCGATGCGCCCAGGAACCAGCGGCTTGCCACATAGCCGAGCGCCAACTGCACCAGCGTCAGCCCGCGCCGCCGGGCGAGCGCCGCGTAGGCGTCCACCGCTTCGGAGACCATCGGTTTGCGAAAGCGCAGGCCGAGGGAGTCGAACAGCGTGAAGCGCGTTGCCGCCGGCTTAGCCCCGCCCATGTACTTGCCGGAAAGAATACCGGCGGCGAGTGGACTGTAGGCGAGCAGCGACATGTCCTCCCGGAACAGCGTCTCGGCCAGGTCGTTGTCCGCGTTGCGCGAGATCAGGCTGTAGCTGTTCTGCAAGGTGACCGGACCCGGGAATCCCAGCTCGTCGGCAGCGCGGCGAAATTCGCATACGCCCCAGGCCGTCTCGTTGGAGAGGCCGTAGTAGCGGATTTTTCCGGCCTTGATCATGGCGGCCATGGCGGCGACCTGTTCGTGTATCGAAGGTCCGGCTTTTTCTTTTGCCGGATCGAATTCGGTCGCACCGAAGTTCGGCACGTTCCGCTGCGGCCAGTGGATCTGGTAGAGGTCGATGTAGTCGGTCTGGAGGCGCGCAAGGCTGGTATCCACGGCGTCCGCGATGACGTCGGCGGTCAGGTCGGTACGGCCGCCGCGGATCCAGTCGCGGCGGCCCGGCCCGGCGACTTTGGTCGCGATGACCAGGCGGTCCCGCCGCTGCTTCGCCAGCCAGGTGCCCAGATACATTTCCGTGCGCCCCTGGGTCTTCTCGTTCGGCGGCACCGGGTACATTTCCGCGGTGTCGATGAAGTTGATGCCCTCTTCGACCGCGTAGCCGAGCTGCTCGTGGGCATCCGCCTCGGAGTTTTGCTCGCCCCATGTCATGGTGCCGAGGCAGACCCGCGAAACATTCAGGTCGGTGCCGGGGAGGTTTTTGTATTGCATGGGAAACTCCGTGACGAGGGGTGAGGGGCGTAGGGTAGCGGAAAAAGGCGGGTGCTGAGTGCTGCGTACCGGGTGTTGAGAAAAAGCAAGGTCTCGGAGCGCAGGATTGAGAAACGAGGAAGTACAGCTTTTTTCCTTTATCCGAGCACCCAGCACACAGTACGCAGCACTCGCCCCTCACCCTGCGATAAGCCTGTCGATCTCAACGGCCAGCGCCACCGCGTCATTGCTGAAGTAATGCGTATGCCCGCCGGCGCCAAGGCAGAACTCGGTGCGATCGCCAGCGCGTTGGGCTTCGACCCGGCCGTCCGGGCCGACCATGGCGATCCGGAAACGCATCGGGTCGCCCGGCGGCGTCCAGATGAAGCGCCCGACGTAGTCGCCCGAGCGGCAGGCATTGACCCATTCGCTGGCTCCAAGATCCGCCGCGCTCGGGCCGGCGGCCCCGAAGCCCGCCGCGTTCGAGCCCATCCACCGGTAGAGCAGCGGAAAGCGCTCCGCGTACAGATCGCGCAGCGGCGAGCCGACGGTGAGCAGCGACACGGGAATGTCGCCGACAAAGTCGTGCAGGCGCCCTTGCACATGCAGGTAGTGCAGCAGGTCGGCGCTGATCACCGTGCCCTGGCTGTGGGAAACGATCACGATGCGCTCGTAGCCCCCGTCCCGCAGATAACGCAACAGCGACGCATACCGGGAGAAGATGCGCGCGCGCGGCGGCTGGCGGTTCGGCGGATCGGCGAAGTAGTTGTCGATGTCCAGCACCCCGTCGATGGCAACGCGAAGGCGCCCGAAGGTTTGCGTGAACCGCGAGCCGAGGGCCACGATGGTCAGCGCGCCGCCGGCCAGCCACTTGCCGGCGTCGACCAGCGTCTCCCCCTTCAACATCTCCAGCCAGCCGGACAGCGTCTCCACCGCGGCTGGCATGCCGGCAGCCCAGGTGATTTGCTGGATGACGAAGGCGAGATACAGCAGGCTGCCGAGGATCGCGCCCGGCGGAAGGAGGTATTTGACCGCGCCATCGAGCCAGCGAATGCCGCCGCCAAGCCAGAGGCCGAGGCGCCGCGACCAGTCAGGGGCGCCATGCCGCAAACCCTTTGCATCCAGGTTCGTCGTCGGCTTGAGCTCCTCTATCAGTGACGGCAGCAGGACCAGCAACGCCGCCGCAGCGAGAACGGTAAAGGCGAGCACCAGGGGTGTGAAGAATGCACCGAGGCTCTGGACACGAGCTTCCAGGAAAATCGCGCCTGAGCGGTAGCCCGTGCCCAGAAGCATGGGTTCGTAGAGGAGATCGTTCAGGCCGTGTGCGGCGATGAAGCTGATCACCGACCACAGCACCAGGCTGAGCACCGCGAACAATCCGCTCGATCCGACCAGCCCGAGCCGCGCGGTCTGCAACGCGGCCTTTGCGTGCGCATCGACATTGCGTCCCAGCCAGAGGCCGAGCAGCAGCGCCACGATCTGCACGACCACGAACACCGCCCAAACCAGCAAGGCGGCGGCGATCAGGTATTCGCCGACATTGAGGGCGGCGGTGAGCATCCATTCGAACTGGGTCGTCACCTGCTCCAGCAGGATTGTGCCGTCGACGCAGAGGCCGAGGATGGTGACGACCACCAGAACGTGGCCGAGCCATCGCACGCCCTGCGTCACCCCCGCATAACGCTCAATCAGGTAAGAACCCGCCAACGCCGTCACCAGGGCGCTCGCGCCGAAGTAGATGTAGTGCAGCCAGCGCTCCGTGTTCAGCGAAAAGATCGCCGATGCCAGGCTGGCGACGGCGGCCGCCCCAAAAAAGATCAGTTGCGCCCATCCCGCGGCGACGGACTTTGCCCGCAGCCAGCCCAGCACACCCAGCGCGGCAAGCACGATGCTGCCCGCGCCGAAAAGCGCCGCCAGAAGCTGCCCTTGCATTTGCGGCGCAACCAGCGCGGCGGTGCCGAACACCACCATCATCAACATGCACAACTGCAGCAGCGCCATCGGCGCCTTCATCAGCCAGGCGAGCCACGCGTGCATTCGCTGCAGGAAGCGCCAACCCAGGCGGCCACCCGCACCCAACGCCACCTGGTCGACGATGTCCGCCGATAACGTGCTTAGGTGAAAAAACAACTGGTACAGCGAGGACAGCGCCTTGATGCCGCCCGTTCCGAGGCGCGACAGGTCGGCCCAGTAGAGCTCGTAGAGATCGACCGCACGTTCGTCGGCGCGTCGGCGCAGCGATATGCGTGTGGACTCGTACAAGGCGTCACCCTGGGCGAATTGCAGCCGCCCCAGCAGGTACTCATTCATCGCCAGGCCGAGGTCCTGCGATTGTGGCTCGTCCCGCGCGTGCGGGGGCGTATCTGCGAACTGCGCGCCGGCCAGCAGCGGCGCGATCTGTTGCGCCTCGAAAAAGCCGCTGGGCGCGCCCGGCCGCCGCCTCGCGCCATCGTATTTCGGCTGCGCGTCGCCGGGCTTCGCTTGCGGGGCACCGGAAGGTCCGGCGTTTCCGGGTTCCAGCTTCGCAACCGGCACCAGGATCTCGCGCATCTCACCGTGCACGTAACGCGGCGCGCCCTCCCCGCCATGGCAAAGCAGCCGCGCGACTTCGCGCACCGTCTGCCCGGGGCGCTGATCGGCAATGCCGTGAACGACGATGACGGCGACGCGACCGGACTCGCTCATCACTTGCTCCGCATGACGGGTGGATGGCCATTGAAGCAACTATGGGGAGGAAGGTCAATGAGAGGGGCGGTGACAGGTGAGCGGCATAAAGCCCCTGCTATCCTTTTCGGTCCCACCACCCCACCTTACGAGCTCGGGGAGAAAAACCGTGACGAGTGACTCAAGAAACAGGGCCGAGGTTCACCCTTACGGGTGTTCCGGACTGTCGCCCATCACGCAGGGGCCGAGGGCCGGGTAAATGCCAGGTCCCAACACCGAACCCCACTCGCACGCGCCCCTCATCATTGCTCGTTCACGTCTTGCCTTCCTTTGCGCTCCTCTGCGTCTTTGCGTTGAGATGTAGAAAGCACAAAAGAAACGCCCCGAAGGCTTTCGCGATCGGGGCGCTTTTACTGCGGGCAGTCCGGCCGGATCAGCGGCTCAAACTCCTGAGAACTTGGGTTGATCCGGTCTGCCGGCCGGTAATGCCTTGGTAGTGATTCACTGGATCACCTCCTTTCAAAGTTGCCAGACAATAGTCTAGCAGGCGCGAAGCGGAAAGCGTTTCAATCTTTCTTCCTGGTGCCTGGTGCCTCGCGCCTCGCGCCTGTCTTATCCCCGAGTCTTTCATACTCGGCGATGACCTGCGCTCCCACCAGGAGCAGCGTGGCGGCGACCTCAAAGCTGAGCAGCACCACGATCGCGCTGGTGAGCGATCCGTACACCACGCTGACCTGCGACAGGTTGCCGAAGTACCAGGCAAGGCCGTGGCGGATGCCCTCCCATAGCAATCCGGCGGTGGCGCCCCCGATCAGTGCATGTGAAAGCGACAGCCGGCCCACGGGCATGACCAGATAGATCGACGTGATGAGCAGGATCTCGAGGACGACCCCGATCGCATACAGGAGGAGGCCGGAAATGCCACCGAGCGACCAAAGGCCGCCGAGAATGACGATGTTCTCCTGGCCGACCGCATCGAGGCTGGCCGAAATCAGGGTCCCCAGCAGCAGCGCCAGACCGAGAAAGAAGATGTAGCCGAAGGGAATGAGCACCGAGACCAGGAAATGCCGCTTCTTCGTGGCGACGCGGTGGTTGAAAATTACCGACATGGCATTTTCCAGCACGGTGAAGGCGAGCGAGCTGAACACCACCATGGTCGCCAGCAACACCCAGCCGATCGACGCCCGATCGGCGAGAAAAGTCGCCAGCTCCTGCACCACGGCTTTGGACTGGCCGGGCACGATCCACTCCAGGGCGCGTCCCACGGTGGTCAGCAGTTCCGTGCGGTCAAGGAAATGCGACAGGGCGATTACCATCAGGATCAGCAACGGCACCATGGAAAGCAGCGTGTAATAGGCGATCGCGCCCGCCAGTAGCAAGCCCTGGTTGGCGCGGAACGACTTCACCACCCGCAGCGCGAACGCAAGCGGGTGCTTCACGACCTGTGGTGCGTGCTTGAAAAAGATCATAGGTTTTCGTGGCTGCAGGCGATTGGCCGATCAGGAGATCGGCAACGAGAGCTGGTCGCGCTCTCCGGAAGGGCCCTCCCTCTGCAGGGCAATCTCTTCCGGCCTGCCCAGGTTGGCCGCACGCACGCCCAGCAGGCGCAGCGGCCGGTCCAGAACCGCCTTCTTCAGACACAGACCGGCAGTGCGGCGAATAAGTTGCGCGTCGGCGGTATGGGCGGCAAGGGTTATCTCGCGCGTGGCCCGGCTGAAATCGTCGTAGCGCAACTTTACGCCGATGGTTTTGGCGACATAGCCCTTTCTCTCCAGGTCGCCGGCGAGCTGCTCGCACAGGCCGGTGAAGATCTTTCCCAATGCGTCGCGATCCTTGCGCGCGTGCAGATCGCGCTCGAAAGTGGTTTCCCGACTGATGGATTTGGGCTCGCTCTCGGTGACGACGGGACGATCATCCCTGCCATGCGCCGCTTCGTGCAACCACGCGCCGTAGTTGGCGCCGAACTGTTCGACCAGAAACCCGGGATCGGCGCCGGCGAGCCCGCCGATGGTGCGGATACCCAGCGCCTCGAGCTTGTCGCTGGCCTTCGGGCCAACGCCGTTGATGCGCTTCGGCGGCAGCGGCCAGATGCGTTCGGGAACATCTGCATGGGTCAGGATCGCCAGGCCATTGGGCTTATCGAGCTCGGAGCTGATCTTGGACAACAGCTTGTTCGGCGTGATGCCCATCGAACAGGTCAGTCCGGTGGCGAGATACACCCGCGCCTTGATTCGCTCCGCGACGGCACGGACACCGCTGCAGGGATCGTCGTCGGTTACAAGCTGCGAGCCGGACACCTCGGTGAGGTCGATATAAATTTCGTCGATGCCCCGGTCCTCGATCTGCGGCGCAACTTCCGCAACCGCGGCCTTGAACAGGCGCGAGTACCTGCGGTACTCGTCAAAATCGGCAGGCAGCACCACGGCGTCCGGCGCCAGTACCGCCGCTTTCATCAACCCCATGCCGGAATGCACGCCGAGGGCACGCGCCTCGTACGTCGCGGTGGTGGCCACGCCCCTGCCTGCGTACTTGCGCAGCGGGGTGAAACGGCGCGTACCATCCTTCTGCATGACCGGCTGGTCCGCCCGCCTGCCGCCAACCACCACCGCCCGGCCCTTTAGTTCCGGATAGCGCAGCAACTCCACGGACGCGTAGAAGGCATCCATGTCGAGGTGGGCGATCCAGCGTCGAAGCACTTATCGTTGGGAAGTTGTTACGACCATGGGTGCAATTCTAGCGCCGGGGCCTCAGCCAGGTGGCGGAAGTGCTGGGTGCTGGGTGCTGGGTGCTGAGAAAATGCAAGTCAGGTCTGCAACCCCCATTGCCGCTTTTTGCGTTTTATGGAAGCTTTCCTTCGCGCCTCCGCGGTTAGGGGTTGGAGCGCAGCGCTCGTACGACATCCGCGACGAACTGGTCCTGCCTGAACCGGATGCCTTCCGGGTCGACTCCCGTGCGGACGATCACGAGATCATGGCCGGGCACGACGGTGACATACTGGCCCTTCCTGCCCGCCGTGGTGTAAGTACCCGGCGGCACCCCGGGCATCTGGTCGAGCAGCCAGAACTGTGCGCCATAGCCCATCTGCCCCGCGACCGGCGGTCGGGTGGGTGCCGGCGTCGCCACGAACTTGAGCCAGCCTTCGGGCAGCATGCGGCGGCCATCCAGCACACCATCGTTCGACAGGAATAGTCCGAAGCGCGCCAGGTCGCGGGTGGTGGTATAGGTCTGGCTGGAAGAAACGAAGGTGCCTTGGTGGTCGACCTCCATGCGGGTGTGGTACATGCCGAGCGGATGCAACAACTCGTCGTACGGGTACCGCAGGAAACGCAGGTCGTCCGCGAGCACGTGGCGCAGCGCGCGTATCAGCAGCAGCGTATCGTTGTTGGCGTACTTCCAGCGCGTGCCTGGCGCGACTTCGAGTGGCGTGCTGGTGGCGGCGCTGACGACATCCTGCCCGCCGAAATAGACCGCATAGGAATTGTCGCCGCCGCTGAACAGGCCGCTCGACATCCACATCAGGTGCTTGTAGGTAATGGCCTGGCGCGGATCTCTCGGCGCGGCCCACTCCGGGATGTCGGCGGGCCCTTCGAGATCGAGCAGCCCCTGCCGGGACGCGATCGCCAGTAGGACTGCGGTCATGCTCTTGGAAGTCGACCAGGTGCGATAGCCGGAATGGATGCCGAAGCCCGCACGGTACTTTTCCGCCACGATGCGGCCGCCCTTGACGACGACCACACCTGTCGTCACCGTGCCTTCCTTGTCGGAATAGCTCTTGCCGTCCAGGGCGCGTTCAAGGATCGGGCCTAGCACCCGATGGCCGGCTTCGAGCCCGTCGGACCCGAGGTCGACCTTGTCACCACGGGGAAAGGGTATCCCGCTCACTTCCGGCGGTCGTGCGTACTGAACATCAGGCAGGCGCGGCACGTCGGCCGCGGACCAATGCGGCGGCAGGATCGTGCAGCCCATGCTTTCGCGAAAGGCCGCAACACGCACGAACTTCCCGGAAACATCGGCGGCCGTCACCAGCCGCCGTTTCTCGTCGATCACCGGATCCGGATAGCCCAGCCGGGACATTTCCTCCAGTTCCACTTTCGCAATGTCAGAGAGCGGCCGGCCCGCGAAGAAGTGCGCCGAGCACGTGAACAGCGCGCGGTAACCGGCGACGATCAGGGGATCCATGAGGCCTGCAACCCCGGCGGGCTGCTGGTACGGTTGCACGGCGAACGACGGGACGGCGGCCAGCAGCGAAACCAGGAAAAGTAGGCGGGACTTCATATAGTGGCTAGTGACTAGTGGTTGGTGGCTCAGAACGTCGGGGCCGCGGTACGCGGGTCGAGCAAAGTCGATAAGTCGGCTTGCCTTTCACTCGAACCCTGCGTGATGGGCGACAGCCCGGAATACCCGTAAGGGTAGCCCTCGTATCGCGGCCCGCCTGGTTATCGCTTGATCGGAAAAAAAGACACTGGCGTCATCAGGCGGTTTTCCTGCGCCTCGAGCGCGCCCATCTTGGCGCTCTCTTCGATGTAGGCAAGCCATTCGGGATCCTGCCACATCGCCGCGCGGCGCTTCTCGCGATCGGCCGCATCCTCGTACACCCAGATGTGGATGTACTGGTTGACGTTGCCGGTCTCGGTGGTCATGTAGGCGAGCGGCTGGCCCAGGTGCCGGGTCTGCGGCACCTTGCCCATTTTTTCGTAAAGCGCGATGTGTTTCTTGATGGTCTGCGGGCGGCAGGTGTAGGTGCGGACGTCGAGCAGCATGGAACTCCTCCGGTAATTGGACTACGAAAATCTGGGTTTCACATCCAGAACGTTACTTCTTACCACGCGCCGCGAGCGGCACACACCCCTGCGGGTGCATGGGTGTGTGCCGCTCGCGGCGCGTGGTGAGACGTAGGGCTGAGGTCATCCAAGCAGCGAGCGGCACGCCGCCACGATCGCTTCCGCGCTCATGCCGTATTTCGCGCGCACCTTCGGTGTCGGGCCGACAATCGCAAACGCGTCGGGCATGCCGACCATGCGCATGCGGGTCGGGTGTTCGACGGCAAGCAGCTCGGCGACCATGCCGCCTAGGCCGCCGGCAAGGTGATGCTCCTCGGCGGTGACGATGCCACGGGTTTCAGCCGCGGCAGCGAGCACGGCTTCGCGGTCGAAGGGTTTGATCGAGCTCATGTTGAGCACGCGTGCGCCGACGCCTTCCTTCTTCAACGTATCCGATGCACGCACCGCCATTTCCACCATTGCACCACACGCGAGGATGGCCAGGTCCTTGCCGGACCGCAACTGCGCCGCCTTGCCCAACTGGAATGGCGCCTGCGGATCGGTGACCGGAGGTTCCTCGACGCGGCCGCCGAGCCGCAGGTAGACCGGCCCGTCGATGTCCAGCGTTGCCAGCGTCGCCTTGTAGGCCTCGTCCACATCCGCCGGAACGATGACGTTCATGTTCGGCAGGCTGCGCATCAGCGCCAGGTCTTCGAGCGAGTGATGGGTGCCGCCGGCGACACCGAGTGAGATGCCGCTCGCCGCCGCGCCGATGACCACGCGCTGGTTCGCGTAGGCGACGTCGTTGCGCACCTGCTCCATGCTGCGCGCCGAGATGAAAGGCGCGTAGGCGCAGACATAGGGACGCATGCCGGTCGTTGCCAGGCCGGATGCGGCACCGATCACGTTCTGCTCCGCGATGCCCATTTCTATGAAGCGTTCGCGGAAGCGTTCGATCCACGGGCGGATGCCGAGCAGGTCCTGGGTGTCGGCGGAGAGCACCACGGCACGGGACTCGCGGGCGCCGATCTCCAGCAGGGCCTGGCCGAAGGCGAGGCGGGTCTGATTCGCGGACTTGGTGCGCCATTCGGGCGCGGCGAGACCGGGGGCGTTCACGCTCTGATCGTTCACGGCACCTCCAGTTCCGCCAGGGCTTTGGCGTAGATCTCGTCGTTTACCGAATTGCTGTGCCAAACGTAAGTGTTCTCGGCAAAGCTCGCGCCTTTGCCCTTGATCGTATGGGCAACCAGCGCTGTCGGCCTGTCCTTGTCCAAAGGCAGCGAGTCCAACGCATCCACCACTTCGCTCATGTCGTGGCCATCGATTTCCCGAACCGACCAGCCGAACGCCCGCCATTTGTCGGCCAGCGGATCGACGCTGATGACGTCTTTGACATTGCCGCTCTGGCAGATCTTGTTGAAGTCGATGATCGCGGTGAGGCTGGAAAGCCGGTGATGCGAGGCGGCCATCGCCGCTTCCCAGTTGGAGCCCTCGTGCAGTTCGCCGTCGCCGATCATCACGAAGGTGTGGAAGGATTTTTTCTGCAGGCGCGCGCCGAGTGCCATGCCCATCGCCACCGCGAGCCCATGACCCAGCGCGCCGGTGCACATTTCGATGCCGGCTACCTTGATGTCGGGATGCATCCCGAAGGGCGACTCGAAACCGTAGAAACGGTCGAGGACCGATTCTTCGATGAAGCCTGCCTGCGCCAGTACGGCGCCGAGCGCGGCATTCGCATGGCCCTTGGAAAGCACGAAGCGGTCGCGGTCCGGCCACTTTGGCTCCTTCGGCCGGACTTTCATGCGGTGAAAGTACAGAGCGGCAAGAATGTCGGCCGCGGAACAGGAACCTCCCGCGTGTCCCCCGCCGCCGGCACGCAGCGCGCGCCAGATATTGCGCCGCACCTGGCGGGCTTCGCCCTCGAGGCGCCCGATCAACTGCTCCGTGGATTCCGCCATATCCTGCACGGCAGCTCTGCGCCGCACGCGCCTCCGTTTTCTGGTTTTCGGAAGGATAACAGCCGACCGCGACGGCCGGGTGCAAAAAACCGTTGACGAAAACCGGCCCCGCTTTCAGGCCTGGAACCGGCGACAGGCTACGCCGTCGACCCCATCCGCGAAATGCGCACGTTCGAAAGCGCAAGCCGGTCGGCGAGCGTGCGCAGCAACGCCTTCGCGAAACGTTTCTGGCAACGCTCGCCCAGCGATTCCAGCGCTGCCAGCGAAAATTCGACCAGCACCGAATCGACGGTCGTCTCGACCGTCGCCTGGCGCCGCACGGATTCCCCGCTGATGTAGGGCTGCTCGCCGAACCATTCGCCGCGCGCGAGCACGTTGAGCAGCCGCCCCTGCAAGGTCACCTTGGCCTCGCCCTCGGCCAGCAGGTACAGGCCGTCTCCGGTGTCGCCTTCGCGCACCACAGCCGTATAGGCCGGCAGCCGCGACCACTTCCCCGCGTTCACGAATTCCCAGAGTTCCGCGTCGTCGAGCACCGCGAGCACGGGCTGGCTCTTCAGGGCCGTGAATTTTTCGCTGTCGGGAATGGCCTTGTCGTACTGGCTCAGGCGTCCCGCCTTGGCGAGGTCGAGCGCGAACTCGGCCCAGCTTCCGTAGCGGTCCTCGGGCTTCTTCTGCAGGGCGCGCGTGACAATCTCCGCCAGCGCCGGTGGCAGGTCGGGCCGCAGGTTCATGAGCGGCTCGGGGTCGTAGGAAACGAGGTTGTAGAGGATCTTTCCGACGGTTTCGCCGGTGAACGGGCGCTGCCCGGACAGCATCTCGTAAAGCACGACCCCGAGCGAGAACATGTCGCTGCGGTGGGAAACCTCCGCGCCCGTCGCCTGCTCCGGGGACGCGTAATAGGGCGAACCGACGCTCGTGATCTGGGTATGGTCGGCATTGCGGATGTACGCGACGCCAAAATCGGAAACCTTGATTCCGCTGCCCTCGGCCTTGAGGATGTTGGCCGGCTTGATGTCGCGATGGACGACGTCGTTGCGGAAAGCATAGTCGAGCGCGCCAGAGCACTTGAATCCGATTTCGACAACCTCGGAAACTGGCAGCAGGGCCTTCGGGCTCGTGAACTGGCTCAGGCTGCCGCCGGGAACGAATTCCGTGACGACATAGCTGATCTTGTCGTCCGCGCAGGCATCCAGGATGGTCGCGATGTGCGGATGCCAGAGCCGGCCTGCCAGGGCCGCTTCCGTGAGGAACTGGACCCGGGCAAAGCTGGAAAAACCGTCCGCGCGTCCGGCCTCATAAAATTTGATGGCCACATCCCTGCCCGAGAACTCGTCCCTGGCCAGGTACACAGACCCGCTGGTGCCGTTGCCCAGCTTCTTCCTGAGTACGTACTTGCCGATTTGCGTATGCACGATGCGCCCCCGATTCGGACCCATTGTAGTACCAGAACCGGCAGCCTCCGGCACTTGTCATGGGTCCTCCCTGGCCAATCGGGCAATGGTCACACACAGCGCAATAAAAACGGGCGCCAGAGGCACCCGTTTCTTTTTGCAGACTTCCGTGTAAACGGAAATTACATCTGGCCGTGCTTCTTCTTGGCGGCGTCGGTACAGGTTTTCTTTTGCGAGCCGGTCATGGGATCGCACTTCTTCAGTTCGGTCTGGTATTCTTCCTTCATGGGATCGCGGCCTTCCGCGGTTACATCCTCGCCGCCTTCCTTGACGGTACCGGCAGCCTGATCTTCAGTGGCATCACGGCCCGCTTCGCGGCCGTCAGTATTCACGTCCTTGCCGGCCTGATCAACCGGAGCACCCTGCGTCTGGTTTTGCGCGTCCTTGCCGGTGTCGCGTGCTGCTTCGTCAGCGGCAAACGCGCCGCCACTCAGGGCCAGCGCGGCAGCGCCGGCGAGCAATGTGGAAACAAGCTTGTTCATGGAATCTCCTGGTAAGGTTCTAACAGTTATTGGTAACGGCCTGGCCCATGCCTGGCTCGCACCCACTTGCAGCAGCAACGCCCGTGCCACTTCGATCCCCTGCGCAAGTCGATGAATTAGCGCTGAAACAGCGAAACCGTCATCCTGCTGACACGGTAAGACTTACGCATGCCCTTGTAATGCTTGCAACGCAATACCCCGGCCTCGCGCCAGTTGATCGTGAACGACCTGCAGGCGGGCGCGCGAGGCGCAAGACGCCCGCACACGAATTACGGGCGCGAAACGAAACTACGGGCGCCCGGAGGCGCCCGTAGTTTCACTTCTGCTTCAAGCCTACATCTGGCCGGCTTTCTTTTTGGCCGCGGTGATGCATTGTTTCTTCTGGTCACCGCTCAACGGATCGCACTTCTTGATTTGGGCGAGATATTCCTTCTCTTTCGCGGTCACATCACCGCCGGCCTGATCGGGACTGCGGCCCATATTGCCTTCGTCGGCGCCCGCTTTCCCGGCCTGATTTGCGGTCTGGTTCTGCTGGCTGGAGTCGTCGGCCCCGCCTTGTGCCTGACTCTGGCCCTGTTGGGCTGCATCGGTACTGCCGCCCTGCGCTGCCCGCTCGGCGTCACGCTGATCGGGCTTGCGATTGGGTGAGTTCGGTTGTGCCTGGGTCTGATTGTCCCGGGCCTGATTGTCGCCCGACTTCTGGTCGGCAGCCATTGCTGTGACATTCATCGTCAGCGCGGCTGCGCCGAACAGAAGTGCTTGTAAGAGTTTGCTCATGGGGTTCTCCTCTGGTGTGATGGATTCGAATCGGATCTGGTCATCGGCGAATGCGACGCCAGTTTTGCCTGCCCCTTGAGTAACGCAATGCGCATGCCACGCGACAGCGGCTTCCAAACCGCTCTTTTATAGGGGGAAGCCGACGGTTACCGGCCGTCGCCATCGGCAAACCTTGCAGCAATCCTGTAAGCCTTACCGGGTGATATTCTCGGCGCCTGATGTACCCGCGATTGCCCGTTGTTTGCAGCATGGGCCCATGGGTGTCGTAGCCTCCCCACGTTTCGCAGCGACTCAGGCCTACAATTTTCTAATCGACGTGCCATATGGGCCTGAGATAATGCCCATTCATGCGGCACGCCGCATTGCAGCACGACCCTCCGCGCGGGGAGCAGCCATGAGACATGGGACCTGGTTTAACACTTTCGAAGCCGCAGGCCGGGCGCTGGACCTGCCTGCGCAGACGCGCGAGGAGCTTGAAAAGCTCGACGACGCCCTGTACGCGATCTGGAATCTCGGCGACAACGTGCTGCTTGGCTGGACCCATGGCGACAACGAACTGCATTTCCTCTCCGTCCGCCATTACGCCATCCCGGAAGCAATCCACGCCGAGAACGACAGCGCGGCGGGCATGCCGGAACCGCCGCGATTCATCAACGACGTGCTGTCGGGCCCGAAGTACCTGCAGCCGGAAGAATTCAAGCGCATCTGCCGCGCTTTCGACTGCAAACCCGAAATCGTACGCGTCAACTTCCGCGTCGAGAACGAACGCCTTGCCGCCCTGATCAGTGACATGGTTCGCTGCTATGGGGTGTCGCTGGTGCGCAACCGCGCCGTGGTGCTTCTGGATATCGTGGAGTTTTCACTGCAATCGCCGCTGGACCAGATGGCAATGCTCAACAGCCTGGCCTACTCGGTAAACTCCGGCTACGGCCAGTTGCTGTCGAAGGACATCAGGATCGATTTCGCGCGCACCACGACGGGCGACGGCTTCTATATCTGGAATCGCGCCACCACCGCGGAGGCCAACGACGAGGTCTACAAGCTCATGATGATGATCCTCGCGGATAACGCGGTGGCGCAAAGCAAGGCCCAAAGCACCTGGGTGCCGAGATTGCGCGCCGCCTTTCACGTGGGCGAACACTACGAGTTCCATCAGGTCGACGGGATCAATCCCACCAACTTCAGCTACATCGTCGGCCAGGTGACCATCGATCTCTCGCGCATGGTGGATCGCGCGCTGCCGGGCCAGATCCTGATCGGGGATTTCGTCACCAAGGTCGGCAGCAACGGCAAGGGTCGCGCCATCAGCTACGACACCCTGGATTTCGTCGAGAGCACCGCGGCCACCCTGGACCAGCTCAACGGCCTCGATATCTCTGGCGGGAGCATCGAAAACATCCGCTGCTACCTCACCGGCCGCAGTCTGGGCGGCGGCCGATATCTGGTGAACCGCTACCATCTCAAGGACAAGCACGGCACCACGCGGATCGTTTACAACGCGAAGATCAACATCCATCGCGACAAGGTCGAGCCGATTTTCCTCGGCATCCAGAGCGACGACCTGTGGGCTTTCAACGCGGCCAAGGTGGACTCGATCAACCGCGATGCCGCGGCGACGGCGTCGTTTTTTATACGGCCGTAAGCAAGGCCTGGTGGCTAGTGCCTGGCGGCTCGTGGCTCATGGCTCATGGCTCATGGCTGGCAACTGGAAACCATCTATGCCGAATTTTGTTCCGCTGTCGATCGTCCTTGTCCGTCGCTAGCCACCAGACAGGAGCCACGAATCACTCGCTTCGGCGGACGCCTTTGCGCGGAAGTTTCGCGCGACGCCACCCTCAACAGGTCTCCCGCTGAACGGTCGGCCCGATTCGGGCTTTCATATTCAGATCCGACAGAACAGGAAGAATCCAGCCGATGATCGAATCGCTGCTGCTGGCCGTAACGCGCATCGCCACGGTGTCCGGGGGCACGGAAAAAACCAATGCGACGGGATTCTTCTTCGATCGAGCGCGATGACCGCCTGTTCCTGGTGACGGCGCGCCATGTGGTCAAGGATGAGGCCACCAAGCACCGGCCCGACAGCCTGTTGATCGCATCCTGACCCTAACAGACTAGCGAATCGCCTGTCTGCGATGAGCGGGTGAAAAAGGAGTTGCATGAAGACAGTTACGCTGCCTTCCGGGGAGAAAGTACCTGCCCTGGGCCAGGGCACCTGGAATATGGGCGACACACACGCCACCCGCGCCGAGGAAATCGCCGCCCTGCAACTCGGCATGGATCTGGGTCTGACGCTGATCGATACCGCCGAAATGTACGGCGAGGGCAAGTCCGAGGAGCTGGTGGGAGAAGCGATCGCCGGCCGGCGCGATGAAGCCTTCCTGGTCAGCAAGGTCTATCCGCACAATGCCTCGCGCAAGGGCGCGATCGTCGCATGCGAGCGGAGCCTCAAGCGCCTGGGCACCGACCGGCTCGATCTTTATCTGCTGCACTGGCGCGGCACCATCCCCTTCAGCGAGACCATGGAGGCGTTCGCGGCCCTGCAAAGCGCGGGCAAGATCCGCCACTATGGCGTGAGCAACCTCGACCTGAATGACATGCAGGAACTGTGGAAGACCTCTGGCGGCAAAGGCGTGAAGACCAACCAGTTGCTCCACAACCTCACACGCCGCGGCATCGAACTCGACCTGTTGCCCTGGATGCAGGAGCGAAAAATTCCCGTGATGGCGTACTCCCCGGTCGAACAAGCGAGGCTGTTGAAGCAACGCGGCCTGGTCGACTTTGCCAAACGCCACGGCATGACGCCCGCTCAGGCGGCGCTCGCCTGGCTGCTGGCCAGGGACGACGTCATCGCTATCCCGAAAGCGGGCGACCGCAAGCACGTTCAGGACAACGCGGGCGCACTCGAGATCCGGCTCTCCGCAGGCCAACTCCTGGAACTGGACAAAATCTTCCCGCCACCCACGGCGCCGGTACCGCTCGCAATGCTCTGAGCGAGAGGAAAGGTGAAAGGTTGAAGGGAAAAGTAAGGACAAGTGCCTCCATGCTTGCAGGCGATCGACTTACTTTCACCTTTAACCTTTGACCTTTTACCCGCCTTCCTTCTTTCCGGCCGGAACTCCCCGGCCGGACGCCAGTCTCTTGTCATAGCTCCGGGAGAACACGATGAACAGGACAATGACAGTACTGGCTGGCATGGTGGGCTGCGTTGCCACCCTGACTCATGCTCAACAGGCCGAAGACCAAAAATACATCGGGGTCGGCGGCCGGGTGCGGCCGGCGTACGAAGGCGCGGACAGCAATCGCGGTGACGTGATCCCGTACCTGCGGTTGTACGGCGAGCATTTTTTTGCCCGGACGACGCAAGGTATCCTCGAAGGGGGCTGGAGAACACAACCGTTCGGCGGTGTGGTTTTCGGCGCACAACTGGCCTACGAAGAAGGCCGCGTCACCGAAGATTCCGCGTTCCTGCAGGAACACGACTTCGAGGACCTCGACCTCAGCGCGTCACTGGGCCTGCATGCGGAGGGCGACTGGAAAGTCGGCCCGGTTCCACTGAATGCGCTCCTGCGCTACCGGCATGACGTCGACTCCGGCAATGGCGCGCAAACCGATCTGCGGCTGACTGCCGGCATCATCGACTGGGGCCGCGTGCGCGCCGGACTTTACGGCCAACTGACCTGGGGTGACGACAAGTCCACGCAACGGTATTTCGGCGTTACGCCGCAACAGGCTGCCACGACCGGATTGCCGGCCTATGGCGCAGGCTCCGGATTGCGTTCCGCACAGATTGGCGTGATCGGCGACGTCGATTTTGCAAGACACTGGGCCGGACTGTGGGGAGTTTCCCTGCAACAGGTGCAGGGAGATGCAAAGGATTCGCCGATCACCCGGGATCGCTCGAACTGGTACGCGAATGCAGGCGTCGCCTATCGCTTTTAGCGAGTACCTTAAACCCGCGGCGGGTCAGTCTCGCGTGCGAAATGGCGATGTTTTCCCAATGCCAGAATGAATTCCCGCAGGGCTTCGTCTGACCGCTCTCCGCTGTATCGAAGCAAACCGGGATCTGCGTCGCCAGAAGGGAGGTGGGGAGGAATGCCGGCCTTATCCAGCAAAATCGCTGCGGCGCCCAGAAGCAAAATCGGCTTGCAATGCCGGTATTGATCCTTCAAGAACTCGAGCGCATGACCGCTGTTGGAGAGCGCCTGTGCAGCGGGTTTCCCGTCAGGAATTATCACTGCGTCCCACAGGACTGAGGGCGCCGCCTCCATCGATACCTCGACCTCGACCGGGTCGCCCGTCGCCGTCCCTATTTGGCCGAGCTTTACGCCGACGAACCTCGGAACGGCGCCCGCGTCAGACAGGCCTTTGTGCAGGGCAAGTGCCGCCGTTCCGTCGACACCATCCGCGACGATTACCGCAATCCGCCGTGTTTTGATCCCCTCGATCCCGGGTCGCGCAAAAAGAGACAGCGCGGTGGACGGCTGCACGTCTTTTTTACTCGAGCGTTCGACGAGCTTCGGCAACGGATCGGGCAGGCTGCGCATCCCGATACCGTCGGCCACGGCCTGGGCCAGTTCATTGGCGACATTCAATAGCTGTGCAACAACACGCCGACGCACAGCCGTTGTCTGAACCTTGGTGAGCTCGAAGCGGAACGCGTTGATGATGTGCTGTTTCTCAACATCGGTCTGACTGTTCCAGAACAGAGTGGCCTGATTGTAGTGCTCCGCGAATTTTTCAGGCTTCCCGCGGACCTTGTGTTCCTCTGTCGGCTCCGGAAAAGACATAAAACCCTTCACGCCAGCCTGGAACGGGCAACCCCCTCCGAGAGAATTCGGCTCATAGGCGACGCGGCCGCGCGGTATGGACTGCCGGTGCATGCCGTCGCGCTGATTGTTGTGGACTTGCGCGACAGGTGCGTTGATCGGAATCTCGTGGAAATTCGGCCCACCCAGGCGCGAAATCTGGGTGTCTACATAGGAGTGGATGCGCCCGGCCAGTAACGGGTCGTTACTGAAGTCCAGGCCCGGCACGATATGCGCCGTGCAGAAGGCGACCTGCTCGGTCTCCGCAAAGAAGTTGTCCGGATTGCGGTTAAGCACCATGCGGCCGATGGGCGTAACGGGCACCAGCTCTTCTGGAATGAGCTTCGTTGCATCGAGAACATCGAAGCTGAAGCGCTCGGCGGTGTCCTCGTCGAATATCTGTATGCCAAGTTCCCACTCAGGATAAGCACCCGCTTCGATGGCCTCCCAAAGGTCCCGTCGATGAAAGTCGGAGTCCGCCCCCGAGATCTTCACTGCCTCGTCCCACACCAGAGAATGGGTGCCGGCCGACGGGTTCCAGTGAAACTTTACGAATTGCGACGCTCCCGACGCGTTCACGAATCGAAAAGAATGCACGCCAAATCCCTGCATCATCCGGTAACTGCGCGGGATCGCACGGTCGGACATCACCCACATAAGCATGTGGGTTGTCTCGGGCATCAGGGACACGAAATCCCAAAAGGTGTCGTGGGCGGAGCCCGCCTGCGGCATGCCGTGATGGGGTTCCGGTTTCACCGCATGGATGACGTCCGGAAACTTCATCGCGTCCTGGATGAAAAATACCGGGATGTTGTTTCCGACCAGGTCCCAATTGCCTTCGTCGGTGTAGAACTTCACGGCGAACCCGCGCACGTCGCGGGCGGTATCGGTCGACCCGCGCTCGCCCGCCACCGTTGAAAATCGGACGAACACCGGGGTCCGCTTGCCGGCTTCGGCAAAAATTGAAGCGCGGGTGATCCTGGTAAGGGGTTTGTAGCATTCAAAATACCCATGTGCGCCGGAACCACGGGCATGGACGATCCGCTCCGGAATGCGCTCGTGGTCGAAGTGTGTAATCTTCTCCCGAAGGATGAAATCCTCCAGAAGAGAGGGTCCTCGCAGGCCCGCCTTGAGCGAGTTCTGGTTGTCTGCAACCGGCACCCCCTGATTGGTGGTCAGGACACGGCCGCCTGAATCGACGCGCACGCGGTCCAGCGGCCCATTGCCCGGATTCGAGCTTGCCGGCGGCGTCCCGCTGCCAACTTTATCCGATGCATTGGATTCTGTGAGCGTGCTGCCCGTTACCATCGGGTGTGGCGGTTCGGCGGTCTGTCCTTTTGCCGGCTTTGCCGCGGCAGGCCCGAACTCAGAGGGTTTTGCCGCGTTAAATGGAAACGCCGCAGCCAGCGCCTCGACTCCGGCCATTTTTGAAGTCGCCGCATCGGACACCCCGCCTCCGGCGTCCCTGCGACTTGGTCCACTCACTGTCGAACGCGCCGACGTTTTTGACGCCGGGTTAGCCGGAGTCTGGCGGCCCGCAGACTCGCGCGGGTTGGCACCTGTGGACGCTGATTTCTTGCGGTCATCTTTACGGGCTGCCATTGTATGTATCTCCGTCAGCTAGATCGTTCATGAAAAATATATTCGTTCAGCGCGTCTTCTCGCTTTCCTGCTCTGTTAGTGCGGCGCCAATGGCCGTCCTGGCGTCCCCGATACCCCTTGTCGGTACCTGTCTGAATCCCTCCGCGAGGGAAGGTTCCCCGCAGAGCCCCAAAGCTGATCCGCGGCAGCTTCATGTCAGTCACGACGCCGTCCGCAGGTTGGCAATCGATATCCGCAAAGTCCGTACCGCTTCGCAGGAAAAAATTAATTGCGTAATCTTATGGAAACCCGGCGCGCATCCGTGGCGACGCGGAAAGAGTTACAAACCAACACGCAATCTTTTCAAAATTCTCCGGTCAGAATCGGACAAGCCTCCCCTGCATCGATCTCAATTTCCACGGTCGGTGCCGTGGTACGTATCTTGCAAGTTCGTGCCAGCAATGCTGGTGCGAATAAAAAATAGCCGGCTAACTAACTGACCAATAGAAAAAACAAAAATGAACCTGCGATCCATCAAGACCCGATTTACCGCGCCCGGTTATGCCGAACCCGTGTTGCTGATCCGCGACGGACGTGTGATCCGCCGCAATCTCAAGCGCCTGTTGATGAGTCCAGAGGAATTGATGGCGAGGCTGCGCCGCTCGGGCATTCGCACTCTGAGTTCGGTAAGCATGTGCATGCTCAACCCGGATGGCGAAGTCAGCGTATTTGTCGCCTCCTGACCCGTTTTCCGGAGCGACCGGCGCCACGGAGCAATGCCCGCGTGCACGGAATTGACGCACGCCAGCCACATCTCTGGAATGGATCGCCGAGAAACCGTTAGCAACCGGCGCGAATGCGGATCGCGTGCGAAACGGGCTTTGCCACACCACCGTCATGTTCCCCTGTCAGAGTCATTCACTACCCGACACGGAAGGCGAACCATGCAAGCGTATCCTGCAATCGGTACTTTCTCGCGTAGTCCGAACGGCGCCTTTGCGAACGCAACCTGTTTAACAAAGGGCTGGGTGAACGTCAGCAATCACGCAGCCGGGCATGGACTCGCGGCTCAAGTGTTCATCACCCGCGCGGCCTGGATGAATGCCGTGTATTTCGTACGGCTGCCCGACGACCGCTTCGATCCGGTGCGGGAGAACTGGCGCATGGGCCGGCTGATCGAGGAGGTCTGCTGCGCCATGTCGGCGCGAAAATGCCCCGGCGTCGGCCCGAGCGAATTCACGCTTTCGCTGGTGGAGGGTTTCGACCGTCTGCGCTCGCTCGAACTGCCCGCCGCACAACTTCATGTGCGGATTGAACACCAGCATGCATCGCCGGAAATATGGGTGGATGTCGCCTGCAGCCACGGTCGCCACCGGACTAGCCCCATCAATCACTGAACTGGAGCAGAGCATGAGCACCACCCTGACAGCGCCCTCTTCACCCATCGAGTTCCTTGACATCACCCCGCTGGCACGCCGCTACGGTTTCAGGGTCGACGTGAAGATCGCGCGGGAGCTCGCGGAACGGGCCGGCGATGAAACACTCATCGGTTGCGTGCTTCGCGCGGCGGCCGATGCGCTGATGATGCGCGGCTCGCGCCTCGAATTCATGAATCCGCTCCAGTCCATCAAACCACTTGAGTCCATGAATTCCCTGGTATTCGCTATCAAGACGCTACGCGCGCCCGCTCAACTGGTCGCGCACCTGCGGCTCGCGATGCAGCTCGACAATCGCCACTATGCGGAACCGACCATTACGCTCCGCCTGGCCGCCTGAATACCGCCGCCTGGCGATAAAGCGCCGGTGCGGGAAGGGCAGGACATGCCTGTCGCATGAATGCGACGGCCGGTTCAGGGGTAGTTTTACTTGCCCTCCAATGAAACTTGAAGCATCGGCCGCAGTCCATTGCGTTAATGGCCAGATTTTTCAACTTCGGTTTCCCGGCATCAGCGGCCGGCCATGCCTTGCGCATGGACGATGCCGGCGTGCTATCGCGCGCCGGCATGGCCTCCGCGCTGCCTGCTGCACCGCCGGTCTGGCAGCCCGAACCAACCTCGGCTGGCGATCCTGGAGGAGGGCCCCGGGTCCTGCTGCTGACATCGAGCCTGGGTTCGGGGCACGTTCGCGCGGCGCAGGCAATTGAGCTCGCGGTACGCGAACGTAACTCCGGTGCCACAGTACTGACGCTGGATTTCTGGTCGCTCATGGACCAGAAAGTAGCCTGGGCGGTGCGTACTGCCTACCTGCGCCTGGTGCAGGAACATCCGGCATTGTTCGACCGCATTTACCAGCTTGACCAGCGCATGTGGCGCGCAATCCTGGAGCGTAGCGAACCACCGCCCGCGGCGTTTGCCGACGTCATTGCACTCATGCCGCCCGTCAATACTGCAGAATCCAACAGCGAAGAAGGTGCGCATTACCCACACTACCGGTCGGATCGACTGATGCTGCCCTTGTTGAGCGCGGCGCTGGCAGGGCAGCTGCGCGCCACGCCGGTCGGCAGCCGCCTGCTGCGCCTCGGCCTGGTGCAGAATGCGTGGCGCCGGCTCTCACGCCGCCTTGCCGCGGAAGTCCGGGCATTCAATCCGGATGTCGTCGTTGCGACGCAGATGAACTCCGCCGCACTGCTGTCTTCGGCAAGGAAGAACGGCGGTCTGCACGCGCCCACCCTGGGTGTGCCGACCGATTTCGGACTCCACGATTTCTGGGTACAAACCGGCGTCGACTATTACTGCGTCGCCCACGAATCCGTGGACGGCCTTCGCGCCGCGGAGATGGAAGCGGGAAAGATCATGGCCACCGGAATCCCGCTGATGCCGCGCTTCCGCCAGCCGCCGACCATGGAACAGGCGCGCCAATCGCTGCGCCTGAAGCCCGGGACACCGGTGATACTGGTAGCCGGAGGCGGATTGGGGCTCGGGGTGCACGTCGTGGCGGAAAGGTTGCTCGCCTGCCGCACGCGGATGCAACTTCTGGTCATCGCGGGGCACAACGCCGCCGCACTGCGGGCACTGACGTCCCTTGCCGCCAGCCATCCAGATCGCATTCAGGTGCGGGAGTGGACCGAAAACATGGAGCTTTTCATTCGCGCCGCCGATATAGTGGTGGGCAAGCCCGGCGGACTGACTGTCGCAGAAGTGCTGGCCTGCGGAAGGCCCCTGCTGGCCACCCGCGCCCTCGGCGGGCAGGAGGGATTCAATGTGCGCTTCCTGGAACGGCATGGGGTAGGCCGACTGGTCCAGGAAGCGGACCTGGTGGAGGCGATCGAAGGCTGGCTCGCAAATCCCGATGCGTTGCGGCACATGAAGGAGCGCGCGTGGTCACTCGGCCGCCGCAACGGCGCGGAACAAATCTCCGAACTGGTGGTAAGCCTCGCCGGACAGCGCCCGGCCCGGCGCCTGCCGGGACATCAGTGATGGACTGGTTGCGCAGTCTGGTTCAGCGGGCACTCGTCCACGTCGATGGCCGCTACCAGCGCGCCAATCACCTGCAGCCGGTCGGACCTATCCTCTACGTCGGTCGGGCAACCTATCTCGGTCCGACCATCCGGTTCGACGACCAGACCGCGCTGAAAACCGGTGACGACGTCGGCATGCTGCATTTCAACAATGTCCGTTTCAGCCAGATCGAATCCAGTACTTCGACGGGGGCAGCGCTGCGGTTCACCCGTCTCATGCTCGAATCCATGCACGATCTGGCGGACCGCGCGTTCCGCGACCCGGCGTTCTGCGACCTGTCGGTGTTCCACGCGGTGAGCTGGCTGCCCGCGCACGGTCAGCGCATCGGCTTCGTCACGCGGCCGCTTCCCGAAGGGCTGAGGAAACATCTCCTGGCGGTCTGGTTCCGGCTGCTGGTCTGGGCTTTCGCCCCGGCGCCGGAAAGCCGCGGTGCGCGGCCGGATCCGCATTTCTACTGGCTGACGCGCAAGACGCTGCTGCAGCGCTTTGCAGGGAAGGAAAGGCTACGCAGGCACCAGCATGTTGAGACGCGGCCCGTCTGACGGCGAACGCATCTACCTGACGTTCGACGACGGGCCGGATCCGGTCTGGACGCCGCGGGTTCTCGACATTCTCGCAGCGGCCGGCGCGCGGGCTACGTTCTTCGTTATCGGGATGCGCGCCCGCGCCAATCCCGCCTTGCTGCGGAGCATCGCCGCGCACGGACATGAAATCGGCAACCATACCGGCACGCATCGGCATCCCTGGACACTGCCGCCCGCGGCGGCGCGCCGCGAAGTGCGGGATGGCGCCGACGCGATCGCCGACATCACCGGCACCCGACCGCTGTTCTATCGTCCCCCGCACGGCCGGCTGCGGCGCTGCATGGCCGAGGAAGCACAGGGAAATGGACAGGCCATCGTGCTTTGGAGCCTGAGCGCCGTGGACTGGGGGCCGCTGGGCAACAAGCCGGGAATCCTCCGGCGCCTGACAAAAGCCACTGCCGGGGACATCGTGCTGTTGCACGATGGCGGGCGCGGTCCGAACAAGCCGCAGCACATGACCGCGGTGTTACCGGATTTTCTTGACGCAATGGCCCGGTGGCGCCTCGCTGCGGGATCGCTGCAGCAGGCGGTGCACACAGCCGCGATCTGAGAGGGGGCTCACTTCGCCAAGGGTTAAATGTGACGGGTTAAATGTGACGGGTTAAATGTGACGAGGGGTTAAATGTGACGGGGCGAATGCGGTGGGGCTGAATGCGGTGGGCCGAAATGTGACGAGCGATCGCCGTTGGGATCAGATCGAAAGCCCAATCTCGGGCGAAACAACTGCACCACACTTGGGCCAGCGCCACCGCCGCATCGCCGCCCGGCACACGAATCGCACCCCCGGATCCAGCGCCGGTCATCGGCTGAGCGATGCACACGGACCAGACACAGGCTCAATCGGGCTTCCGGCCTCCGCGCGAACACAGGTCGGGACGCGCCATCATGATGATCTCGTCCACGACCGCCGGCAGCAACGGCACGCAACTTGAGTCAATGACGGCCGGAAAGCTCGCGATCGAGCGCCGCACTTCCTCGCAAACGCGTTTTCCATCCGGCAAGGAAACCTGCATCAGGTAGACGCCGGCGGGGTCCTGCGAAATCTGCGTCACGTGGAACTGATCCGGCTCCAGCATCCCGGCCCTCTGGGTGATCATCCTGATGGCGTTCTCAAGCAATTCCTTTCTCGTCATGTTCCGCTCCCCTGGGTGGAGCGATGACCATGCCCTGTCGCAGTTCAGCGACGGCGCGCCCACCGCGTTGTCCGGTGTGACAGAGCGCTTTGCGTCGAGTTCCGGGACGACGTCTAAAGACTACACCCAACGCAAAAGTTGAAATCACCCGCCGCTTGGCGCGGCGACGATCATGACTTCGTCGCCAGCTTCAAGGCGCTGGTCCAGGCGCAGCGCCATCTCGCCGTTGACGATGTAGAGGTGCCGTGCATCGCGCGGATCGACGCAGATCGAATGGATTTGCGCGCCGTCGGGCCCCGGAAAGATCGCGTGCTTTCGGCTGAATTCACGTCGTCACGATTTCATTCGAAGCTGAATCCCGGAGTACGCGTGTAGTAATGCAGGCCTTCGTCCTGGATGACGAACGAGCGCATGCGCTTCGTGCCGCGGTTGTGGTGCGAATGCAGCAGCGACGCAGGCGTGATCTGCGCGGCCCCGGTCGACCAATCGATGCGCTTGTCCGCGATCATCGAGTGAATGCCCTCGCCCTCAATGGCCAGGGTCACGGCAACGCCGTTGTGGCGGTGCGGCCGCTGGTCGCCGCCCGCTTCCAGCGTATTGATCGCGCTATTGATCAACGGTGTGGTGTGATAGCCGGGTGCGAAATCGTGGCAGGAGAACATCACCGAACAACCCGTGGTCCTCTCCGTTCTCTTGCGCGTGTAGACGCCCTGGAAAACACGGTCGATCTCGGCCGCGGGCCAGTGAGTGGCCTCCACAGCCGGCGTTTCGGGTGCGGGGGGACGCAGCCCTTCGAATGCCAGCAGCGGTTCGTCGCTCACACCGAACAGCAATGCATCCGTTGTCGCGCGATGCGCCGTGTCGCCGGAGGGAAAGCAGAGCACGTCCCCGGCGCCCCACGCAATGGCTTCATTGCGGTTAAGGCTCTCACCTTTCCCGTACATCACGTAGAACACTTCGCTGGAAGCGGCGAACGCGGTGCTGAGCGCCTCGCCGGCGCGGATCCGGAAGTACCGGCAGAGCAGGGTCGGCGTAGTGGCCGGATAGGTGGTCGCCAGATCGCCCGACGCATCCAGGGCAATGGCCGAAGTCGGCGTCGCCGCATCGAAGGCACGATCGCGTTCCTCGAGGAACTGGCGCACCGGAACCGCTGGATAGCCGAAGGTGAAGGGATTCTCGGACGTGCAGTAGCGGGCGCGTTGTTGCGGGGATTGCGTTGCCGTATCAGCGCGAACTCTGTCGGGTGCGTTCATGGGTGGTTCTCCTCGGCCGGGTCAGGGCCCGGATTTCGAATGCACCCAATATACTCCACTAAAAAAGCTTCGCACCGGGGCGAATTCCGTCGTGCGTAAACGGTCGATCCGTTTCAGAAATCTGCGCTCCGCCTGCCATCCTTTTCTCTCGTCTGCTCCGCTCCAGGTGTGCCCTTGTCTTTTATCTCGATTTCGATGCCATCATCTGCTCCAGGGTCCTCACCACACCCGGGTCCGGCATCACGAACGGATGCGCGGTTTCGCAGGCGCGAGCCGCGCGCAGCACTTTCGCGTCGCAGAATTTGTCACCCACCAGTGGCAGCGCCAAAGGCAGTCCGCGGCGCGTGAAGCCGCAAGGCAATGATGCGGGAATCCAGGTACTCCAGGTGCAACCGGATCGAACCGTTGGCGCCGTTCAGGCCGGGGATTTTTTCAGCTTCTGCGCGAACTTCTGCCGGAACTTCGCCACCTTGGGCGCGACGATGAACTGGCAGTAAGGCTGGTTCGGATTATTCTCGAAATATTCCTGGTGATAGCGTTCGGCGACGTAGAAGTGCCCGGCAGGCACAATCTGGGTGACGATGGGCCCGCTGAACGCCTTGTCATTGCCAAGTTCGCGGACGATTTTCTCGGCTTCCGTTTTTTGCCCGGGAGTGTGATGAAAAATCGCGGACCGATACTGCGTCCCGGAATCGTTGCCCTGGCGGTTCAGGGTGGTCGGATCGTGGATGACGAAAAACACTTCGAGCAGGTCGCGGAAGCTGATTTTTGCCGGATCGTAAGTTACCTGCACGACTTCGGCGTGCCCGGTGTCCCCGTCGCAAACGCGCTCGTAGGTGGGATTGGGCATTTCTCCGTCCATATAACCGGACTCGACACTGGTTACACCGTCGAGCCTGTCATAAACCGCCTCCAGGCACCAGAAACAGCCGCCCGCAAGAGTGGCCATTTCCTTCTCGTTTCCCGCCATTTTCCGCCTCCACCCACCTCACCCCGGCCCTCTCCCCCCGCCAGCGGGCGGAGAGGGTGACGTGGCGGTGACTAAGTTGATTTCAACGCACGAATTGAAATTTTAGTCTTTCCAGGAAGGTCCATGGGTAACGCTTTGCGCTTCTACACCCTCTCCGCCTCAAGGGGGAGAGGGCTGGGGTGAGGGGGTGGGGTGACAATGACTTCCTGCCACGCGGCGGCAAGGCGCCTGGCCAGAGTGTCGGCATGCCACTCCCGCACATAGGCCAGCCCCTCTTCGGAAAGCCGGGCACGCAGTTCGGGATCATTCATCAGCGTGACGATGTGCGCGGCGAAATCCGCCTCGTCATCCTGGGGGACCAGGGCGCCCCGCCGGGGACCCACAATGTCGCGCGTGCCCATCACCGCCGTTGAAATCACCGGCACTCCGAGCGCCATGGCCTCGAGCAGCACCAGACCCTGGGTCTCGGTGCGCGACGCGAACACGAAGGCATCTGCGGCGCGATAACAGTCCAGCAATGCGCCACTCCTGTCGAGGTAGCCGACGAACAGGACGCGTTCCCGCAGGCCCAGTTTTTCGGTCAGTTTCTTCAGCGATGCCAGCGCCGGCCCTTCGCCCGCGATCACGAGGAGCAGTTCCGGATTCTGCGCCACCGCGAGATGCAGCGCGCGCAGCAGGAAGTCGATGTTTTTCTCGTACGCCACGCGGCCCACGAACAGCAGCACAGGCCGATCCTCGGGAATGCCGTGCCGGCGGCGGAATGCCCCGCGGTCGCCACCCGCAAACTGGGTGACGGGAATCCCGGTGGGGATGACATGCATCGGAACGGTTACGCCATAGTCGGCCAGCTTGTCCCGCATCGCACCCGACGGCACGATGAGGGCGTTCATCCTATTGCACTGGGTGCGGGAAAATCGCCGTGACAGGCCGCGCAGGAATTCTTTGGGCAACAGCGGAACATAGTGGAACAGGTACTCTTCGAAGAAGGTGTGATAGGTCTCAACCCGCGGCACGCCGAGTTCGTCGGCGATTTCGATGCCGCGATAGTGCGCGATAAACGGGGTCTGGATGTGCACGAGGTCGTACTTCTGTGCACGCAGCCGCGGCATGAGCGCGCGCAGTCCGTCGGAGCGCATCATCCGGTCTTCGGGATCGAAAGGGACATAACGCGAAGCGACGCGCATGACGTCGCTTTCGGCGGAGCGCACGCCGGGATATTCCGGCGCTACGAGGTCGACCTGGTGGCCGAGTGCGCCCAGTTCGTGGCGGAAGGTCTGGATCGAAGTGGAAACACCGTTCACCCGCGGGAAGTACACGTCCGAGATCATCAGGACTTTCATCAAATGGCCCATGGCAACGGTAATGTTGCAAGGATATGCGTGAATTATTACAGGGTCGCGACAGGCGCGGCCAAGGCCCTATAATCGGCCAAAGGAACAGGGAGATAAATGATCGGCCTATTGCAACGGGTGAGTCAGGCGCAGGTCATGGTCGAAGACCGCATTGTCGGCAGTATCGGTATCGGGCTGATGGTGCTGATCTGCGCCGAACGCGGCGACACCGCGGCGGAAGCCGACCGCCTTCTGGAGCGTCTGCTCAACTACCGGGTGTTTTCGGACGCGCAGGGCCGCATGAACCTCAGCCTGCGTGACGTTGCCGGCGCGCTGCTGCTGGTACCGCAGTTCACGCTGGCGGCGGACACCCGCAAGGGCAACCGTCCCAGCTTCACCCCGGCCGCGCCGCCAGAAGAAGGCCGCCGACTGTTCGACTACATGCTGGAGCACGCAAGGCACATCCATGTGCCGGTCGAATCGGGCGAGTTCGGTGCCGACATGAAAGTCTCCCTGACCAACGACGGCCCGGTGACGATCTGGCTGCAGGTCGAACCGGAACCCGTCCCGGGAAGCGGGCCATAACAGCGGGACTCCGGGACTCAGGAGCTCATGGGGTTACCGCGCCGGCTCCCCGAGCATGAGACAATTGCTCGTTTTTGACCAGCGTTCGAAAGTACCAAGAATAATGTCAATGCATTCGAATTCCGACGGGCCGGCACCACGCGTATTACTGGTGGACGACGCTCCGGATAACCGCCTGATGATGTCGCTGTTCCTGCGGCGCTCCGGCGTCGAAATCCTCATAGCGCGCAACGGTGAAGAGGCGCTGCAGGTGACGGCTTCGATGGGCCCGGACCTGGTGATACTCGATTTTCATATCGCAGGCATGTCCGGGTTCGAGGTCTGCAAGCGCATCAAGACCAATCCTGCGACTGCGCATACCCCTGTTGTTTTCCTGGCTGCAGACGAGGATCGCGACGATCGCATCAAGGGCTTGCAGGTCGGCGCCGACGATTTCTTCAGCAAACCGGTGCGCCGCGATGAGTTCCTGGTGCGGGTGAAATCGCTGGTCAGCGCGCACAGGGCGCGCCGGCTGCAGAATGTTCCGCAGATGGTCGCGGAAACGACTCTGGGCGCGGAAGCGGATGCCAGGTCGGATGCGCCGCGCAACTTGATGGACAAGAGGATCCTCACCACGTCCGGACTGCCCGGCAATCCGCTCGTGGGCTACCAGACGCGTTTCGATGCGGTCATCCTGTTTGCCGATCTGCGTGGATTCACCCGCATGGCGGAACAGCTCGCGCCCGCACAGGTCGTGCAACTGCTCAACCAGTATTTCTCGCTGCTGACCAACGTTACGTACCGCTACAACGGCGTCATATTCAACATGGCCGGCGACAGCCTGCTGGTGGGTTTCGGGGTTCCCTTCGATCAGCCCGATGCCGCGGATCGCGCCATCAAGTGCGGGTATGACATGCTGGCCGATTTCGAAATCCTGTCTGCCGACTGGAAGGAAAAGCATGGCCTGGAGACCGGCCTTGGCATCGGCGTAAACAAGGGCGAAGTCGTCGCCGGGAACGTCGGCTCGCCCGCCTACATGAGCTTCACGATCATCGGCGACGCCGTGAACATCGCCTCGCGGCTGATGCAGCGCGCCCGCGCCGGCGAGCTGCTGCTGTCCGAACGGGTCATGGAGGCGCTGAAGGCCGGCCGGGTAGAGGTCGACGCCATCTCGCTGCCCCCGCTGACGCTGCGCGGCCGCTCCGAGCCGATCGGGCTTTACTGCATCCCGTTCAGGGGCCGAATAGACACCCGCCTCTGACGCGCAGCTCTCCGCCGCGCCACCCGGGCCGCATGGAGTTCCCGTCAGGGGCGGCGCATTGTCTGATAGAAATTCTCTATCAGACCCTTCAAAACTATCCATTGGCTCGATCGGCTGCTCCTCCCTAACATTGCCTTAAGTGCCCTCAGCAAGATTTGTGGTCATTTATCGGTACCCGGACCCCAAACCGTACCGAGTCGTCGAGTACAAACAACCAGAAGGTAGAGAACCGAAGGTAGAGAACCTATGTCAAGCGAAGTCAAGTGCCCGTTCAATCACCCAGTTGGCGGCGGCACGTCGAACCGTGACTGGTGGCCGAACCAACTCCGGCTGGATCTCCTGCACCAGCACTCCTCCAAGTCCAATCCGCTGGGCGATGACTTCAACTACGCCGAAGAGTTCAACAGCCTCGACCTGGCGGCCGTGAAGAAGGATATCGCGGCGCTGATGACCGATTCGGCCGGCGGACTTCGGTCACTACGGGCCGTTGTTCATCCGCATGGCCTGGCACAGCGCCGGCGCGGTGCCGCATGCCCACGACAAGTCGAAACGTATTGCACCTTCCATGCTGACCACAGACCTGTCGCTGCGCCTCGACCCGGCGTACGCAAAGATCTCGCGGCGTTTCATGGAGAACCCGGACCAGTTCGCGGATGCGTTCGCCCGCGCCTGGTTCAAGCTTACGCACCGCGACATGGGCCCGCGCCCGCGCTATCGCGGGCCAGAGGTGCCGAAGGAAGAACTCCTCTGGCAGGATCCGGTCCCCGCGGTCAATCACAAGCTGATCGATGGGCAGGACATTGCCTCGCTCAAGAGCAAGGTCCTGGCTTCAGGCCAGACAGTTTCGCAGCTAGTGTCGACTGCCTGGGCATCGGCGTCCACTTTCCGTGGCTCCGACAAGCGCGGTGGCGCGAACGGTGCGCGCATCCGCCTCGCGCCGCAGAAGGACTGGGACGTCAACCAGCCCGCGCAACTGGCGAAAG
>CAYODB010000014.1:0-4013 GCA_964402495.1 uncultured Bordetella sp. | reverse complement strand
CTTCATCAACCTGCTCGACATGGGCACGGAGTGGAAGGCAACGTCGGACGCGAAGGATGTGTTCGAAGGGCGTGACCGCACGACGGGCGTGGTCAAGTGGACCGGCACGCGTGTCGATCTGGTCTTCGGTTCGAACGCCCAGCTCCGGGCCCTGGCCGAGGTCTATGGCAGATCGGATGCGCAGGCGAAGTTCATCAAGGACTTCATCGCGGCCTGGACCAAGGTGATGGACCTCGACCGCTTCGACCTGGCGTGATGTCATGACCACCGCGATCCTTGCCGCTGAAAAGTGGCTGAACGACGGCCCGCTCCCGACCCGCCATCCGTGGCGGCGGGCCGCGGGCGCGGTCGTGCTCCTGCTGGGAGCGGCGGCCATGCTCTGCAGCGGCGCCAGAGGCCTCTGGCACTGGATTGCTTGGGGGCCTTCGATCATCCCGGCGCTGGGGTGACCGGGGCGGGTTCCACGATCCTGCAACCAAACGTATCCGCCTGCGCCGGAAGGCACGATCCCTGTGGCAGAATGCTCCGACAACAACAGGAGGAGCACCCCATGAAACGCTTCGACCCGGTAACCCAGGCCCGCATCGACCTGACGGCAGCCCTGCGCTCCGCCGCGCGGATGGGCCTCAACGAAGGCGTCTGCAACCATTTCAGCCTGGAAGTCCCGGGCGACCCCAGCAAGTTCCTGATCAATCCGCAGGGCTTGCATTGGTCCGAGCTCACCCCCGCCGACATGATGATCGTCGACGAGAACGGCAAGGTCGTGGATGGCAAGCATCAAGTCGAGCCGACCGCGTTCTTCATCCACGGGCGCATCCATCTTGGCAAGCGAAAGAAAGCCGTCCTGCACACGCACATGCCGTTCGCCACCGCGCTGACCCTGCTCGACGGCGGCGAACTGGACGTGTTCGCCAACCAGAACGCCATGCGTTACTACGGGCGCATCGGCTATGACCGGGAATATGGCGGCGTTGCGCTTGCCAACGAGGAAGGCGACCGAATCTGCAACGCCCTTGGCAACAACGACGTGGTATTCATGCAGCATCATGGCGTCATCGTCTGCGGCGACAACATCGCCTACGCCTTCGACGACCTTTACTATCTGGAGCGTTGCTGCATGGTGCAGGTGCTGGCACAGAGCACCGGCGGCAAGTTCAAGCGCGTGCCAGAAAAAATGGTGGCCGAAGTCGCGAAGCAGATCGAAAACGAGCGCCAGCAATCGATCCTCCATTTCGAGGCGCTGAAACGATTGCTGGACCGCAACGAACCAGGCTGGTCGCGGTTGAACTGACCCGGTAGAAAGTCCCGCCTGCCACAGCGTCCGGCTATGGCAGCGCTATCCCTGATTGGTCCGGCGTAGCGCCTTCCGATAGCTCGGGGCGCGATCAACCTGCGTCCAGTGTCTGCACGTCCAAAATCCCGGTTCGGCCGGCCGGGACCGGCGGCCTATGACTTTCCGCATATTTCCCGACGGCGCCTTCATGTCTACATTGCATCTCACGCGCACGGCACCGGCGGATGGAGGGATCTCCCGAAACCGTCGATCCAGATTAAGGCGCGATAGCTGATCGGTTCGGACAACAGGATCCGGTCCATTGCAGCAAACTTTCTTTCAAGGAGACAGCCATGAAACAGCAACAGGAGTTCGGTACCAAGTGGATCGCGGTTGCAGCCCTGGCTTTGGCATCCGCCAGCGCGCTCGCTGCGGGACCTGCCATCGTGAAATCCAACGGCGGCATGGTGAACGAAGTCCAGGGGCGTGCCGCGGGCGCGTCGCCCGGGGCGCAAGGCAAGGCAGTTCATATCGCCGACAGGACCGCGGTTTTGGCGGTAAGCGGACGCGGCAGCCAGATCCCCAATGCCTCTCCGGTTCGGGTGGATGCCAGTGCGACCGATGTGGGACATTTCGGTCGCGGTACGGCCCCGATGGTAAAGGCCAAACAGCCCCAGGGCGAAACGCTCGCCCAGAACCGCTAGGAGCGGTACGCACGCAATTTGTGCGGTAAGCGGGTGACGACGCCGAAAATGCAGGGTATGCGCTTCAAGGGCTCCGGGTGCTGTGCGCCCGGAGTCCCTTCCATTCATCCGACGCCCGCCTGGTACGGTGACAGGTCGGGGGGGATCGCGGCCGGCGCCCATCGGGAGTGCCGGATGCTTATTGCACGCAACCTACGAAACGTGATAACACGTTGCAAGCTTCAAGAAGTCCTCGGGGAGATTTCGTGAAGATTCTGCTTGCGGCACCGACCGGCTGGGCGACCGACGCGCTGTGTGGCCTGCTTCGAAAGCTGGCGCCGGGCGCGGAGGTTCACGTCGTGCCTGACGCGAGGTCGCTGGACACCCCCGGCGGGCCGGCCGACTTGATCCTGCTCGACATCGATGTTGAGCCCACGAAAGCCTCTTCGATCGTTGCCGATGCCGCGCGGAATCATGCTTCCAGCCGGATCGTGGCCATGGGCAGCCAGGAAGGCAAACGGCATGTGGAATCCCTCATTGACGCGGGCGCATTGACCTATTTGCCTCACAGTTTTACCGAGACAGTGATCATGGGTACATTGCACCTGATCATCGACAACCTGAAGGATTCGGCAAAGGACGCTGGCGCCGCGCCATCCGATGCGAACTTGCCAGAAAGCAGCGGACCCGCCGCACCAGGGGAAGATGGGTTCGGACTCACTCGCCGTCAGGCCGATGTCCTGGCGCTGGTTTGCGAAGGAAAGGCCAACCGCTCGATCGCACAGGCGCTTGGCATTTCCGAAGGCGTGGTGAAGCTGCACGTAACGGCGATCCACAAGGCGCTCAAGGTACGCAGCCGCGCCGAGGCAATATTGGTGGCGTCCCGTTCGCAAAGCGTAACCTTCCGCCAGTTAAGGAAGGCGGAGGGCGGCAAGCTGGATCTAGACTGGCTGCTCGGACACATGACCCATGAGCGCCTGCCGCGGGACAGCGTGTTGTTCCGGATCGGCGATCCCGCGGGCGAGCTTTACTACCTGCAGAGGGGCGCGATACGCCTGGAAGAGATCAATACGGAACTGCCGGTCGGAACCATGTTCGGCGAGATCGGCATTTTCTCTCCCAGCCAGAAACGCACCTGCTCGGCGGTATGCACCAGCACCACGGATGTATTCAAGCTTACGTCCGACCAGGTGAAGCGGCTCTATTTGCTGAATCCCCAGTTTGCGCTCTACATTGTTCACCTGATCTCGCAGCGACTCATGGCGGATCGTGCGCGCGTGACCTGATCGCGATCAGGGAGGTGCGCCAATGCGCACAGGAGGGGGCTGGCGCCGGAACGGAGGTCATTGACTACCGCGATCGGGGCAGGCGTCTTTGTGGGGGCGATTGCCACCGCAATGACGCTCGTTCCCTGGTTTGGCGATCTCGAGCAGGAGATCGGATTACCATGGCTGTTTCGCCTGCGCGGATCGGTTGCCCCTCCCAAGGACGTCGTCATCGTGGTGATGAATCGGCGCTCCGCTTCCAATATCTATCTGCCCCGGGACCCCGACCGGTTCCACCGCTGCCGCGATGTCCTGATCGGCTCGGCTCCCGGGTCGCATATCAACCTGCCGGAAATGCCGGCGCGCTGGCCGCGTTGCCTGCATGCAAAACTTGTACAGCGACTCACCGCGGCAGGGGCACAAGTCGTCGCCTTTGACGTGCTGTTCAGGCAACGGCCTCCGCTGGCTGGAAACGGCGAGGACGTACAAGCATTGCAGGATGAAGCCATGGCTACGGCGTTTGCCTCCGGCCGCGTAGTTATCGCACAGAAGCTAGAACTCTTTGAGGGCCGACAAAGGCTGATCGAACTCAGTCCAGCCATTTCTGGTGCGGCACTGGGAGCAGCGCCGTTTCCGGTGCTGATCGGCAAGTACGCGCGGGTGGACAGATTCATGGTCTTCCAGGATTCGGGGTGGGCGACGCCGACCTTGCCGGCGCTGGCACTCCATGCATACGCCTGCGTATTCCACGTCCATTCGGCCACCGATTCCACGCTGATCCGGCCACCCATT
>CAYODB010000013.1:0-36483 GCA_964402495.1 uncultured Bordetella sp. | reverse complement strand
CGCAGTCCATCAGGCCGGCCTGATGGACTGCGGCGCTATCGTTCCCGCACCATGGGAGGTGAAGGTAATGCTCTTCTTGTGCACGACCGGCTGGTAATACTGCAGCAGCGGGATGACGTAACCCTGTTCCGCCAGGTACCGGTCCACCGCCTTGTAGCCGGCGATGCGCTTCGCCTCGTCGCGTTCGACGAACAGCGGCCCGACCATTTGCTCGACGTCGGGAGAGCGCCACACCGCGAACGGACCGATGAACGCGAAGCCGGTCGAGGTCGACGGATCGCCGATGGAATTGCCCCAGTTGTAGAACGACACCGGCGCCAGTGCGTGCTGCAACTGCAGGTCGAAGTGCTTGGCCACATCGAGCACTTCGATGTCCGCCTCGATGCCGACTTTCTTCCACATGGCGGCAATGGCGGCGACGGACTCGTAGTCCTTGGGCTTGTAGCCCCGGGTGGTCTGCACGGTGAACCTGACCGGCTTCGCTGGCGAGAAGCCCGATTTCGCCAGCAGTTTTATCGCCAAGTCCGGATCGTATTTCACCTTGATCGACGGATCGTAGGCGGCGTATTCGGGAGCTTGCAAGGTATCCAGCGCCTTCCCGTAGCCGCGCATGAGCTTGTCGACGAGGGCCTTCTTGTCGACGGCATGCGCCGCGGCCAGGCGCACGTTCCTGTCAAGCAGGGGTTCGCGATCAGTGATGAACAGGATGGCGATGTCCGACATCGGATAAGCCGCGCCCGCGAGCCCAGGCTTCGCGATGAGGCGGTCGTATTCCTCGTAGGGCACTTCCAGCGTCATATCCGACGCGCCGCTCTCGATCTCCGCGATGCGGCTGGCCGGGTCGGGCACGAACTTGAATACCACGGTTTCGAAGGCCGGCTTCGGGCCCCAGTATTTCGGAAACGCCTTGAGGCGAATGTAAGCGTCGCGCTCGAACTTCTCCACCATGTAGGGGCCGCTGCCTACCGGCCTCGCGTCCCATCCGGCGGCGCCTCCGGATGCAGTGAACGCCTTCTTCGGCATGATGTACGCCGTAAGGAAGCCCAGCCATTTCAGCAGAGCGGGCTCGAACTCCTTCACCTGCACGGTCACGGTGTCGCCCTTGACCTGGAAGCCGCCGAGCTTGCGCCACATGAACTGCATCGGATTGCCGTTCTTCTCATCGCCGGCACGCTGCAGCGACCACACCAGATCGTTAGTGGTGACCGAGCTGCCGTCGTGCCACACCATGCCCTTGCGCAGGGTCAGTGCAATCGCGGACTTGTCCTTGTTCCAGCCCCACTTCGTCAGCGCGCCCGGCTTGAAGCTGAGGTCCGGATTCTGGTCGATATACGGATCGAAAATCGCCTTGAAGATCGACTGAACGGCCGGACTTGAAGTCTTGGCGCTATTGGTGGGATCGAGCGAGGGCAGCGCGGTGTTGTAGGCGATGGTCAGCGTCCCGCCCGCTTGCGCGCGGGATTCGCCGCTCAACAGGCCGGCGAGCGGAGTTGCGGACAGCGCCGTGATGCCCGACGCCTGCAGGAAATGACGTCTGGAAATTTGCTTTTTCAATTTATGCTCCTGAACGTTTCGACCCAACGCAGAGGCGCAGATACCCGACGTGCTACACACGTAGGGTATCTGCGCCTCTGCGTTGGGTGTAAGCCTTATGCCGGCTTGATGGACTGCGGCAGGATGAACCCGGCGACGTGGGGCGTGAACTTGATGCTCTTCTTGTACACCACCGGCTGCGCGTACTGCAGCAGCGGGATGACGTAACCGTTCTCCGCGATGTAGCGGTCCGCCGCCTTGTAGCCGGCGATGCGTTTCGCTTCGTCCTTCTCGCCCCACAGCGGCCCGATCTTCTGGTCGACATCCTCGGTCTTCCATGCCGAGTGCGGCGAATGGCTGAACATCGCAAAGCCGGTTGAGGTCGAAGGATCGCCGATCGAGTTGCCCCAGTTGTAGAACGCCGCCGGCGCCAGGCCGTGGCGCATGCGCAGCTCGAAGTGCTTGGCGATCTCGTAGGTCTCGATGTTCGCTTCGATGCCGACCTTGCGCCACATGCCGACCACCGCCTGGATCATTTCGTAGTCCTTGGGCTTGAAGCCGCGCGTGGTCTGGATGGTGAACTTGACCGGCCTCGAAGCCGAGAAGCCGGATTCTGCCAGCAGCCGCTTCGCCAGATCGGGATCGTATTTGACCTTGATGGAAGGATCGAACGCGGCGTACTGCGGCGCTTCCAGCGTATCGATCACCGTGCCGTAGCCGCGCAGCAGTTTTTCCACGATCGATTTCTTGTCGATCGAATGGATCATCGCCAGGCGCACGTTCTTGTCCAGCATCGGCTCGACGTTGGTAATGAAGATCATGCCAATGTCGGAAACCGGGTGGGCTACGCCGGCCAGACCGCTCTTTTTCGTCAGGCGGTCGAACTCCTCGTACGGAACCTCCAGCGTCAGGTCGGAGGATCCGCTTTCGATCTCCGCCACGCGCGCCGATGCATCGCCGACCAGCTTGAAAACGACAGTCTCGAATGCCGGCTTCGGCCCCCAGTATTTGGGGAAAGCCTTCAGGCGAATGTACGCGTTGCGCTCGAACTTCTCCACCATGTACGGCCCGCTGCCGATGGGTTTGCTTTCCCAGCCTTCTGGCCCGGCGGCCGTATAGGCTTTCTTTGGCATCACGTAGCCAGTCAGGAATGCCATCCACTTGAACAGGGAGGGCTCGAACTCCTTCACGTCGGCGGTGATCTTCTGGCCGTCGATCCTGAAGTTGCCAATCTTGCCCCAGACGAACTGGATCGGATTGCCCGTCTTCGGGTCGCCCGCGCGCTCCAGCGACCACACGACGTCCTCCGGCGTAACCGGGCTGCCGTCATGCCAGAAGGCGCCCTTGCGCACTTCCATCTCGATCCTGGTCTTATCCTTGTTCCAGCCCCATTTGGTCAGCAGGCCCGGCTTGAAGGAAAGGTCGGGATCCTGGTCGATATAGGAATCGAACACGGCCTTGTAGATCGACTGAATGGTGGGATTCACCGCCGACGGGCCAGTGGTGGGATCCCAGGAAGGCAACGCCACGTTGAACGCGATGGTCAGGACACTGGACGATTGCGCCAGGGCCTGGGAAGCAGTAAGCAGCGAACCTGCAAACGGCGCGGCCAGAGCGGTGGCGCCGGTCGTCCGCAGGAAGCGGCGACGCGAATACGAATTCATTATGGATCCCCTGATGGTGTGGGCGCCCGGTGCCCGTTTACCTGCCTGACGGACTTTGTAGTGGCGGCGAACCCGCCGGAATCTAGGAGCCAGGGGGTGTTTTGTCAAGCCGGGGCTCACGGCCGGAGCTTGCGCAAAGGGCCCGTTTGACACCCCGCAGGCAGGCGCGGTAAAAGGTCGGCTCCTGCGCGCCGGTCGCGCACCGCATGACAATATCGGGGGAGCAATGATCGGGGGAGTAATGGCTGGGCCAAATGTCACAGGTCAATGGATCGAGATCAAGGCCGCCGATGGCGGCACATTCAGGGGCTATCTTGCCGTGCCGAAGGCGGGCAAGGGCCCAGGTATCGTGCTCTGCCAGGAAATCTTCGGCATCAATGCCTACATCCGCGGGGTCGCCGACTACTACGCCGAGGAAGGCTACGTGGTGCTGGCACCCGACCTGTTCTGGCGCCTGGAGAAGGACGTCGAACTCGGCTATACCGAAGCCGACTTCAAGCGCGCCTTCGATTTTTTCCAGCGCTTCGACACCGACAAGGGCATGGACGACATCACGGTCGCGGTGCGCACGCTACGCGCGCGGCCCGAGGTCGCCGGCAAGGTCGGGGCACTCGGCTTCTGTCTCGGCGGACGGCTGGCGTATCTCGCTGCGGCACGCTCCGGCGTGGACTGCGCCGTGGGTTACTACGGCGTCACCATCGACCAGTACCTGAACGAAGCCGCGAAGATCAGGGTGCCGATGGTTCTGCACTTTGCGTCGGAGGACAAATACGCACCGCCGGCGGCCGTAGAGAAGATCAAGGCCGGACTGAAGGACAATCCCGGCATGGAAATTTATGTCTATCCGGGTGTGGACCACGCTTTCGCGCGCACCGGAGGCATGCACTACGACCGGCCTGCGCACATGATGGCGCACTCGCGTTCGATCGCCCTGTTCCGCAAGGTGATGGGCCCCCACTACGACCTTTCGGCGTTGTGGGAAACACACACCATGCACGAATTCGGCACGCGCGACGTGGATGCGACCATGAAAACCATGGTGGCCCAGCCCTACGTCAATCACATCCCGACCATGACCGGCGGCGTCGGCCATGATCTCCTCAAGCGCTTCTACAAGCATCACTTCATTCCCACCACGCCCGCGGACACGAAGCTCATCCCGATCTCGCGCACCATCGGCGCCGATCGCCTGGTCGACGAGATGCTGTTCTGTTTTACCCACGACATCGAGATCGACTGGATGCTGCCAGGGATCGCGCCGACCGGGAAGTACGTCGAGATCCCGCTGGTGGCGATCGTCAACTTTCGCGGCGACAAGCTCTATCACGAGCACATCTACTGGGACCAGGCCTCGGTGCTGGTGCAGATCGGCAAGCTGGATCCGAAGGGCCTGCCGGTGGCCGGCGCCGAAACGGCGAACAAGTTGAAGGACGAAAAACTGCCGTCGAACACGCTGATGAAGAACTGGGCGAAGAGCGAAGGCAAGAACTAGTTGGATTACAGAAAAGCGCCAAACGCAGAGTACGCGGAGGACGCAGAGGAAATTCTGAAGAGAGAATGGCAAGAACAAGAAGGAGTTTCCGGGGCAGGCTCTTTTCTGCAACTGAGCACACTTTCGCCGGACAATTCCTTTCTCTGCGTTTCCTCTGCGTCCTCCGCGTACTCTGCGATGAGCGTTAAGAAGGATTCAAAATAAAAAAAGGGGAGAGCATGACTCAGGCCGAAGAACAAGCGCTGGTGCGCAAGATGGCGTGGAAGGTACTGCCTTTCCTGCTGGTGGCTTACCTGATCTGCATCATCGACCGGCTGAATGTCGGCCTCGCGGCGCTGACAATGAATGCTGAACTGGGCTTCACCGCAACCGTGTACGGCTGGGGCGCGGGCCTGTTCTTCATCGGCTATTTCATCGGCGAAGTGCCGAGCAACCTGATTCTCTCCAAAGTCGGGGCGCGCATCTGGTTCGCACGCATCATGGTTACCTGGGGAATTTTAGCCATCGCGATGGGTTTCATCACCGGCGACGTCAGCTTCTTCGTAACCCGCTTCCTGCTCGGCGTTGCCGAGGCCGGCTTCTTTCCCGGCGTGATCTACTATCTGACGCTCTGGTTTCCGGCCGAGTACCGTGGCCGGATCTTCGGCCTGTTCCTGATCATCAGCCCGCTGAACAACACCATCGCGGCGCCGCTGGGCGGGCTCATCCTGAAGTATTTCGACGGTACGATGGGTTATCCCGGCTGGCGCTGGCTGTTCATCATTGAGGGCATCCCCACCCTGTTCCTCGCTTACCTGTGCCTGCGCGTGGTGATAGACCGCCCCGACAACGCGACCTGGCTCACGCCCGAAGAAAAAGCGCACCTGCGCGACAAGCTGGCACGGGAAGCCGCCTCGCGCACGGAGACCAGACACCTCTCGATCTGGCAGACACTGGGAAACCCCAAGGTGCTGCTGTTCGCGGTGGTCTATACCTCGCTGGCCATCGGCATCTACGGCCTGAGCCTCTGGATGCCCCAGCTCATCAAGGGCATGGGTGTCGCGGACAGTTTCAAGATCGGCCTCATCATGGCCGTGCCCTACCTGATCGCGACGATCTGCATGGTGCTGTGGTCACGGCATTCCGACAAGACCGGCGAGCGCGTCTTCCACTGCGCCGGCGCACTCGCGCTTGGCGCGCTGGGCATGGCGGCTAGTGCATACATCGGCTCTCCGGTCCTGGCGATGGTCGCCATCACATTCGCCGCCATCGGCATGTACTGCTCGCAACCCGTGTTCTGGGCCATGCCCACCGGTTACCTCAGCGGCGTGGCTGCGGTGGGCGGCATCGCCTTCATCAATTCCATCGGCAACCTCGGCGGATTCGTGGGCCCGTTTGCCGTGGGTTGGCTCAAGGACAACACTGCCAATGGCTTCCAGGCCGGCCTGACCTTCCTGGCCGCCTGCCTGCTGATAGGCTCCATCTTCGCGGTCATCGTCGGCCGCAGCGTCACCCGCCAGGCCGCGGCAGTGCAGCCGGCGTAACCGCCGACGTTGCTACTATCGGGAAGGCGCGCCGCTATTCTCCTCCGGCAGCGTGGAGAGATTGATGTGCGCCTTCCAGTAGTCCGGGTCGAGTTCGATCGCGCGCAAATAGGCGTGGCGCGCATCCCCGTATCGCCCTTCCTGCTGGTAGACGTAGCCAAGGTTGTTGAACACCCGCGGCTTGCGTGGTGATCCGGCCGCTACGTCCTCCCAGAATGCGATCTGGGATTCGTAGACCTGGTTGCGCAGGATGGTCAGCGCACCGAGGCCCAGCAGCAGCAGTCCGACGGCACCGTTAACCAGCCAGCGGTACCGCATCCGCGCCAGCAACCATTGCAGCATCGCGGCCATCGCGACGAACGCGCCGATGGAAGCAAGGTAGAGCTGGCGGTCATTGGCGACATCGAGCCGCGGCAGCAACGAATTAGTCGGCAGCAGGTGGATGAAGAACCACAGCACGGCAAACGCGATCCAGCGTTGGGCGCGCACGTTACGCAGACCAATCGCCAGGATCGCGAACAGCGCCAGCACCTGCAAACCCACCAGCGGCGTCAGCATCGTGAACACCGGCAGGTCGGGATCGGCATTGAGACGCCACGGAAAAATCAGTTGCCCTGCGAGATAACAGATCGCGTTTACCTGGGTCAGCAGGTTTGCCCCCAGACCTCGGGTGGCAAGACTCACGTCGAGCAGGTGGCGGTAGAACGGGCTTGCGGCGATGGCGATCAGCCCCGCGATGAGCACCAGCCAGTGTAAAGCCTGGCGCTTGAGCTTCTCGCGCGCGGAACGTCTGGCGCCGATGGCCTCGACCAGGAGCAGCGCGAGCGGCAATGTCACTGCGGTTTCCTTCACCAGCAGCGCCGCGGCGAACAGGCCGGCCGAAAACCATCGCCAGCCGTGCGGCGAAGCGGCCGTATCCGCCCGCAGGTACGCAAGGATGCTGCCGAGGTAGAACAGCGCCATGAGCGAAACCGAGCGGCCGCAGACATAGGTCACGGCCTCGGTCTGCACGGGATGCAGCGCGAACATCAGCGCCGCGAGAAGGGGCAGCCGGTCGTCACGGCCCCTGCCCGGCCGCAGCGTGCGCAACAACTGGAACACGAGCGCCACGTTGCCCGCGTGTACCAGGACGTTGAACAGATGAAAGCCGAAGGGGCCAGCGGAGGCTGTCCAGTTAAGCGTGTAGCTCAGCTTCAACAGCGGCCGGATGCCCGGCATCGATTCCAGCCACGCCGCCAGCGAATGCACCGCCGGATTGTTGACGATGACGTTGAAGTCGTCGAACTGGAAGCTTGCGGTCAGCGCATTGGAATAAGCGAGCAGGATCGCAATGGCCAGTACCGCGGGTGCGGTGGCATCACTGCGAAGCATGCCCTGCATTCTCTTCGAACGCCTTCTCGATGAGGCCGATCGTGTCCCACCAGCGGCTCTTCGCGTTGAGCATCACAACCAGCACACGCACGCCGTCTTTCTCGGCCAGGGCCATCAGGCATTTTCCGGCGCGGCTGGTGAATCCGGTCTTGATTCCGATCGCGGGTTTATAGTTGCCGATGAGGGCGTTGCGGTTCTTCAGCGCAAACTTGCGCTTGCCATCGGCGCTGGCGATGCGGGCTTGCGGCCGCGCAACGATGGTGGCGAACTCGTGGTGGGCCATCACTGCGTGCGCGATGCGGGCGAGGTCGCTGACGCTCGAGTAGTGACCCGGTGCGTCGAAGCCGCAGGGATTGGCGAAATGGGTGTTCAACAACCCGAGCGTGGCCGCGCGCTCGTTCATCCTGGCCACAAAGGCTTCGACGCTGCCCGCGTGATGTTCCGCCAGCGCCGCGCAGGCATCGTTGGCTGAAACCATCAGGGTTGCGGTAAGCAATGCCGCGACGGAAAATTTTTCACCGGCCTTGATCTTGAGCCGCGTGCCGCCTTCCTTCGCCGCATTGGCGCTGACCACCGCGACATCATCGGGCCGGTAGTCTTCCAGCACGACCAGCGCGGCCATGATCTTGGTGAGGCTGGCGGGGGGCAGACGTGCATCGGCATTCCCTGCCCACAGATCCTTCGCGTTGACTTGAACGATGTAAGCGGCGGCGAGATTTGGGTAGGGATCGGGAGCCGCCGCGATTGCCGGGCTGCCGGCCGGCAGCCAGCACAGCAGGGCCACCGCTATCTTGCCACTTCCGAAAGAACCTCTAAACACTTTCACCACAGACAAGGGCACACTCCTATGCACCCGTAGGGGTGTGCCCTTGTCTGTGGTAAAAATAGTTCTAGAACTTGAGAAACTTCTTGAGCTTGTTGGTACCTTCCTTGACCGCATCCACCGCTTTGTCCTTGTCGGACTTGGGGGCGGCGGCCGGCGCGGCTTCCTTCTTCGGCGTGCCGACGTTTTCCTTGGCCAGGTCGCCGCCGTACTTCTGGCAGACCTCGCGGTACTCCGATGCCATTACCGCAGTGTAGTCCATCCCGGCGCAGTGTTTCTGCGCCAGCGCCCGGCCTTCGACCGGGCAATATTCGGCGACGAAGGACCAGGTCTTCTTTTCAATCGCGGATTTGCAAACCGGGCCGCTCACGGTGTTCGGATCGGTGCCGCAGCCCTGCATGGCGTTGCGCCAGTCGGGATATTTCTTTACGGCGTCCGCGAAGCCGGCAGGATCCTTCATCTGCTGGGCGACTTTCGAGGCTCGCGCGCAGAAATCCGCCTTGCGGTGCTTGCACATCATGGATTCCCGCGGTATCCCCTCCGCTCCCAGAATCATCGCCGACTGCAGGCTTTCGATCTGCTTGTCGCATTCCTTGTCGATCATCGCCTGGCTCTGCGCCTGCATCTGCTCGATTTTCTTCGTGGGTTCTTCGTACTTGCAGTTGCCGACTTTCTTGCCCGACAGCACCTGCGTCATGGTGAAGGATTCGCCGTCCATCTTGCCATCCATCTTGATGGTGCCGTCGAACTTGTCGCCGGTATGCGTGACATCGCCCGTTCCGGTCATCGGCTCGGGTTTGGTGCAGACGATTTTCCAGGTGCTCCTGTTGCCCGATTGCTTCGAGTCAACCATCTTGCAATCGCTGCTCTTGTCCTTCTCGCCCATCTTCGCCGGATCCCGGTCGCCCTTGGGCTTGCACACCTTGTCGGTCCGCGCGGGCATCGACATGCCCGCCATATCCACCTTTGTGGTGACTTCCCACAATTCGTCCGGCCCCTGGGCCAATGCCATGGTGGCAACGCAACATGAGGCGGCCAGGATAAATCCGGGGATAAGGCTGTTGTTCATAGCGGGGCTCCAAGCAAAAAGTGCGCAGATTCTTACATATCCGTCGCCGTTGCGGGTGTCGGCTGACCGGGACAATTATTACAGATTGAAAACTCCGCCAGGAAGAGATGCACTGCAGCAACGAAAAGTCCGGCGAGAGCGACGATTGCCATCTTGACACTGGCATGGACTCGGGCGTAAATCGCTATCGGGCCGCTACCAACCATGCCCCGAACAACCATAAACAGCAGGGAGAAGAGACCATGCGTTACATGTTGAAATCGATCACAGTATCCGTATTCGCAGCATTCGCGTTCTCCGGCAGCGGCATCGCCGGCAACAATCCGGTCGATGAAAAATGGTGGCCCAGCGAGTTCGGCGCCGATGACCAGGCCGGCGGCACCAACTACATCACCCCGCAGAAGCGCATCGACGCAGCCAAGCTGGTCAAGAAGGGCAAGATGGCGCTGCTGGGCCACCCCTACAGCAATCACATGCCCCTGGTTCCCGGCCGCACTTTCGCGCTGAGCATCCCCGGCGCCCCGACGCACGGTCCGCTGAACTGGCCTGGCGACAGTTTCTCCATGACCTTCATGGATGAAATCGTTACCGCCGAAATCGGCCAGGTCGGCACGCAGTGGGACGGCCTCGCGCACCCGATGATCCGCGTTCAGGGTGTGGAGGGCTGGAAGGACGGCGACTATTTCTACAACAAGCACCGTCTGCAGGACACCGAAACCGCCCGCGGCATGACCAAGGTCGGTACGGAACAAGCGGGCGGCTTCTTCACCCGCGGCCTGCTGATCGACATCGCGGCGCTGAAGGGCGTCAAAGTGTTGCCGAAGGGCTATGCCATTACCATGGCGGACTTCAAGGAAGCGCTGGCCAAGCAGGGCGTGAAGGACGCCATGCAGGGCGACGTCGTCATGTTCCGCACCGGCTGGAATTCGCTGTGGAAGACCAACCACCTGGGCCGTCCGGCTGGCGAGAAGGCCAAGAGCGACGAGCAGCTAGTCAAGGACAACGCAGAATTCGGTTCCGGTGAACCGGGCGTATCCCCGGAGGTCTGCGAACACCTGGCATCGAAGAAGATCTCCATGATCGCCTCCGATACCTGGGGCCTCGAGCCGTATGATTTCGCCAAGTCCGGCGCACCGGAGTCGTTCGCTTATTGCCACATGAACCTGATCGCACGCCGCGGCATTTACAACTTCGAAAACCTGGACCTCGACGAAATTTCGGCTGAAAAGGCCTATGAGTTCCTGTTCTCGTGGGCCCCGCTGAAACTGGTGGGTGCAACCGGTTCGCCCGGGAACCCGGTCGCCGCCTGGTAAGCAACCGGAAAGACCAGGGCAACAAAGCAAAACGGGCGGGGTCTCCCCGCCCGTTTTTATTTGCCCACGATCAACGGCAGGCCTGGCCGAGCCACTGCGCTTCGCGGGAACCCTCATTCGCCAGCACGAAATCCGTCCCGCCCGGCGGGATCACATAGCTCTTGAGCATTTTGCCGTTCTGGTCGATGGCAGCCACCGCCACTAAGCCAAGCGTTTTCTCGCCACATTTCGCCACGTAACGAATGACGCGGCTCGCCGGGGCATTCGGCGGCCGCTGCTCCGGATCGCGCCATTTCACACTCACATCGAACCGTGTGAGGTCGCCCCGGGATTCGATACTCAGCGTATCCAGACTGGCAAGCTCGAAATCGCGTACCTGTGACAGCGACTCCGCGGTATTGGTGTCTTGGGCGACCGCGGCGCCGGCGAGCAAACCTGCAATCACGGCGTATGCGATTTTCACGATGGGCTCCGGATGCGTTAATTGTGTGAGTTCGACACGGCCCCTTGCATGCCGTTCTGCGCAAGCTTCGGTTTTTTTACCGAAAGACCCTGCGAGAAAGCCCGGATGCAGAAACGCTAGAGGAATGCCCGTCGGTCGGACGCGGACGGGCGAGATACTAAGGGTTAGGCACCGGAGGCCAGGCACCAGGCACTGAAAATGTATCGGGCCGTACCTGAAATCAAAACAAGAGTTTTGACTCGACGTCCCCGGATTCTTCAATTCCCCTCGCGCCTAGTGCCTCGCGCCTGATTTATCTCAACTGCCCGGCGTTTACCTTCTCCCTGATCGCGTACACCAGGGCGCGAATGTAGCGCAGTGACACGATGTCCGGGGATTTGCCCGCCTGTTCCCATTTGCGCGCTTCGTAGAACAGGCAGGTTCGCAGTTCGGTCAGCGTGGCCATGCGCTTTTCATGCGCGACCTCGGCGCATTTCTCGACCGATCCCCAGTACCGGAAGCCATCGAACGTGAGCGCGAACGGCTCTATCCGCGCCCACGCCTCCTTGAAGGAGGGGATGTCGGCCGGACTCAGTTCAGTGTTCGAAAGCTGCTGCAACATGGCCTCGCTATAAGGATGCGGTGACTGATGCAAGGAGCGCGCCCGCCACCCCATCTGCTTCATGGAGTGGAGGAAATGGGGGCGCGGTCGCGGCCGATAGTGTCGCGCAAGGGCGACAACCCTGTCCCCGCGCGTCACCTTGCCGGAAGCGCCGGCTATTTGCCGAAGCTCAGGAACTGCTTGCGAAAGCCGTTCACCCGGACCAGATACTGGCGGGTTTCCTCGTGCAGGCCCCTTCCCCTCCACGCTCCCGTTCAATCCCTGCTGCTGTACCGGCGCTGCAGGACACGGTCGATGGAAATCGACCCGGGGCCAGCCGCCGCGAGCCAGATGAAAATCGCCAGGTAGGCGGATTCCGAAAACCCCATCAGAGTGTCGAGCGAATCCACATCGGGCCACAGCACCGTGGCAATGGCGACGACCATCACAAACGCCAGCGGCACGGCGGCGAGGCGCGTGAACAGGCCCAGCAGGAGCAGCAGTCCGCCAATGAGTTCCACGGCGGAGACGAACGGTGTCAGCACTTCGGGAAACGGGATGCCCCATCCGGCAAAGTTCTCGATCATCTGCGGCAGGTTGTGGAGCTTGACCCAGCCGCTTGCCAGAAAGACTTCGCCAACCACGATCCTGGCAAGCAACGGACCCAGCCAGGCGACATGCCGCGAAATGCGCTCGGGGCAGTCGATCGCCCATGTGACCAGAAATTTCATGTTGTCTCTCCCAGATGGGACTCCGCATGAAAGCTGCATGGCCCGGGATCAGGCATGCCCGCGGTGTCCTTACGCCAGATACGAGGCCCCGCGGGAACTGGATGCGGCGGCGGGACGGCTGCTAGAACGAGGAACCGGGCTGCCTGAGGAATTCTTCCTCTTCGGGCCGGGAGGGCCGGTCCAGGATCCTGTTGCGATGGCAGAACCGGCCGAAGCGGGCAATGATTTCGCGGTGCCGTACAGCGTAGGTCCGGTAGCCCGCGAACAACTCCAACTGTCCGGGTGGCGCGAACTGCACCAGCTCGGAATAAAGCCGGACGGATTCATCCTGGTCTTCGAGCGCTTCGGAATGCTCCAGCGGCAGATAGTGAAACACGCGCTGTATCGGGGACAACTGCAGGTCGAATCCGCGGGCGATGCCGTGCCTGCAGTAAGCCCGCGCCGCCGTATCGAATGCAAATGCCAGCGGCGTATTGCGAAAAATATTCCGGGGAAACTGGTCGGTCAGGAGAATCAGCGCCAGCAGGCCGCGCGGCGTTTCCGCCCAATCCGCAAGTTCATTGCGGCCGGCGGCCTGTACCAGATCCGCAAAGCGCGTGCGGATCTCCGCGTCGGTGGCCGGATCCGCGTCCCACCAGAGATTTCTCTTCTCTTTCGAGATTTCACTGGCGTCGGAACCGGGCCCGAACCAGTAGTCCAGGATTTTCTCGATATCGGTCACGGGCGGTGCGGTTTCTTCCATGGCGTGACTTTCATCATAATGCGAGTGTCCAGGGTCAGTTCTTTACTTTGCGTGTCCAGGCAAAGGCAAGACGTGAGCAAACCCGGATTTCTCGGACAGGTCAACCCAGCATCACCATGATTGCGAGGCAGCGCAGACCAGGCAACGTGGATCAACTCCGCTCTCGTTTCCCGCCCTCGCATTCCTTCGCGTCCTCTCCTGCCTTTCCTCCGCGCCCTCTGCGTCAACGTCTTTAACTTGCCCTACCCTTTGAGTTCCGGAATCTTGAACCATGGTGCCTGGCGCAGGATCTTGTTCTCCATGCTGTCGACGAACGGCGTGGCTTTCTCGACGAATCCCGGCCAGGCCGGATCGGCAGCCATCCTGTCGCGGCGCTCTTCCCGGTCGGCCAGGCTCTTGAAAGCCCAAAGGTGCACGACCTGGCTGAGCGGGCCGATGTCGTTGCTGACATACCAGCCCACGCAATGGCCGAGGTACTTGAGCTGCAGCGGCCACGCGAGGGTCTGGTAGGCATCCAGATAGTCATCGAGCTTGCCGGGTTTGATTGCGTAGGTGCGGTGGTCGATGATCATGGTGTTCCTTCGGAAGGGTGAAGGGTGAAGGGTGAAGGGTGACCAAAGTCTAGTGGCGGCCAAGCCGGGTGCCAAGTTTTTCTGATTGCTTTTGATGGCCACCTGTCCCCTCCATCCTCGATCCCCAATCCTCACAACTTTTGCAGGAATTCGCCGATCACCCGGTTGAGGAACGCTTCGTCCTCGACCTTCAGGCTGGTGGCGGCCTGGTGGCCTTGCAGGGAAGGGATTTCGACGAATTTCGCGCCCGGGATTTTTGCGGCGGCAGCGCGGGCCGCATCGGCGGGATTGAACAAGTCCAGCGGCGGGGCCAGCACCAGTGTTTGGGCCTCGATCGAAGCCAACGCCTTGACGGTATCGCCGTGGAAGCCGTGCGTAGCGCCGACGTCGTGCGCCTCATAGGCCCAGGACTGGTAGAGGTAGTCGTGGGCATCAAAACGATTGGCACGGTTCTGCGACAGCATTTTCTCGAACCAGAGATGCGCCTCCGCGCAATCTGGCAGGAATTCCGCAAGCGCTGCGGGCGTCCTGCTCAGCAACGCCGTCATCAGGCCGGTGTAGGCACGCCAGCCGCGCTCGGGCTCGGCGCTGAAGCCATCGCCGGTCCATGCCGGATCGGCCATCAGGCAGGAACGTGCAGTTTCGGTGACCAGCACGGCCCAGGGCGAAGTCCTGGCCATCGGCGTCATGGCCACGCAGGCGCGCATGAACAGCCGGTGGCTCACTGCCCACTGCAGGGCCTGCATGCCGCCCATCGACGCGCCGATGACCGCCTGCAGGCGGGAAAGGCCTAACTGGCGGGTCAGCAGGCGATACTGGCCTTCCACCATGTCGCGGACAGTAAAGCGGGGGAACCCCATTCCGGACTGCTGCTCGCTGTTCGAAGGCGATGTCGAAAGGCCGTTGGCGATGGGATCAGCGGCGATGATGAAGTCATGCGCAGGATCGAGCGCCTTGCCCGGTCCGATCAGGAAATCGAGGCGGTGATGGTTGCCCGTCAGCGAGATGCAGACCAGCACGGCATTGGATTTCTCGCGGTTGAGCTCGCCGTGGGTCACGTAGGACTGGCGATAGTCGCAAATCACCTCGCCGGATTCCAGTTCCAGGTCGCCAAGCTCCGCGACGCGGTGCTCCGCGTCGATGTGGCCTTTCGCCAGCGGCGGATGCCTATAGCCATTCATCCTGCTTACACCCAACCCGGAGGCGCAGAGGACGCAAAGAACGCAGAGGAAAAACAAGACCGAGGAAGAACAAAGTTAGGCTGACAGACGATGATTGCCCATGGATCGGGCCGGATTCTGCTTCGACCGCCAATCGAAAAAAGTTGATGAATAAATTTCTCCCTCTCCCGGATCTTCCTCTGCGTCCTAAAAGGGTACTCCGACGTGCTACGCTCGTAGGGTATCCGCGTCGTCTGCGGTGAGCGCTTTGCATTAGTCGAACATGACAACGGTGCGGATGCCTTCGCCGCGGGCCAGCGAGGCGAAGCCCTCGTTGATCTGTTCCAGCGTGATGCGATTGGTGATCAGTTCATCAAGCTTCAAGCTGCCTTTGAGGTATTCCTCCGCCAGCCAGGGAAAGTCGCGGCGGGGCCGGGCGTCACCGTAGCTGGAACGGACGATGCGCTTCTCGCCCATCAGCGAACCCCAGCGGAAACTCACGTCCTCATTGACGTTGATCTTGCCCAGCCAGACCACCTGGCCCCCGGGACGCACGGCCTCGACCGACAGCCTGAAGGTGTTCTTGCTGCCCGCGGATTCGAAAACATAGTCCGCTCCGCGCCCTCCGGTCAGGGCCTTGATCTGGTCGAGGACGTCCTTGGAAGCAGCGTCGATGGAATGGGTGGCACCGAACTGAACGGCCCGATCCAGCTTGGCCTTGCCGACGTCCACCGCGATGATCTTTCCCGCGTCCACGAGCTTCGCGCCCTGGAGGACGTTCAACCCCACAGCGCCGCAGCCAATCACCACGACGCTGGATCCCGCGGCGACCTTCGCCTTGCGCACCGCCGCGCCGACGCCCGTCATCACGCCGCAGCCGATGATGCAGGCGCGATCGAACGGCAGTTCCTCCGGCACCACGATCGCGCCGGACTCTGGAACGATCGTGTATTCCGCATGCGTGGAGGTCACCGAATAATGGTGAACCTGCTCGCCGCCGCGCTTCATCCTCGACCTGCCGTCGAGCAGGAAGCCTTTCGGCTGATGACGGGCGAAGGGTTCGCACAAGATCGGCAGGTCGCGTTCGCAGTAGAAACAATGCCCGCAGTGCGGATTCCAGGAACAGATGACGTGGTCGCCGGGTTTCACCTGCGTCACATCCGCGCCCACTGCTTCGACCACCCCCGCGCCTTCATGGCCCAGCACGATGGGCAGCGGGTACGCGAGCGAGCCCTGGATAACCTCCAGGTCCGTATGGCAGAGACCGCTGGCCTTGATCTTCACCAGGACATCGGTCGGCGCCAGCGGCGCCATGTCCAGCGTGTCGAGCGTCATCGGCTCGTTGATTTTGTTCAAGACTGCTGCGCGGAATTTCATTTCAGACCTTTCGATCTAGAACCACGGAGGACACAGAGGGCACGGAGAATGGCACCTTGAAAATGGAACATGGCCCCAGCGTGGAATTCTCGGCATTTTTCGCGCGGCAAAATAAACTCACGAAATATTCCATTCCATTGTCTTTGGTTTTCCTCCGTGCCCTCCGTGTCCTCCGTGGTTCAACGTTTGGACTGACAGAAAATCCAGAAGCTTGGGATGGAAGGAAAGGCCGAGCAGTTCCTGGGCAAAAGCGCCGGCGGCGATCTCACCGAGGCTGGTCAGGCCCGATGTCCAGGCCCAGGAGCCCAGGCGAAAGATGTTCACGCGATGCCGGCGGCTGAGCGGCACGCTGCGGGTGGAATCGAAATGGTGGTAGAGCTCATGGGCCAGGAAAATCGATCTCGTTCCGGCGATGCCAGGCAGCGCAATGGCTCCCTGCCCGGCAATTTTCGCATCGAGCCGACGGATGGCGGGACCATAAAGCGTGATCGCAGGCGGCCGGGTCGCATACTCCGCGAAAACGACGATGCTGCCGAAACCGGCTTCGTCCTCGCTGTCCGTCACCGGCACGCCGCAGTTCGTCGCAATGAATGCCGGATTCGCCCCGAGGTTGCCCCGGACCTCCGCAGCCAAGAAACGGCCATCGGCGAGCGCCGCTTCGACCAGCGCATTGCGCCGCCCGGCCTCGATGCGCGGAAACTGCGGATCGGACCGTAACTGCATCAGGCCCAGGTTCCGTGCCTCCATGCCCGGCTCGGAGGATCCGGCGTTCACAAGCCGCGCGCTCCCTGCACGCTTATCAGCACCACCGGCGCCTCCGGCGCCAGCCCTTCGAGCTCGCCACGGCTGATGGCGATCGCCTGGTCTAGCGCGGTGATGCCGGAGAGATCGACGATGCGCCGGCCGGCCACTACGAACATGTCCGGGGCGATGACGCTGTCGCCGTTGTAGATGGTTACGGATTCCCAGAGGTCGCGCAACTGCTGCAGGCCGTTCGCGGCGCTGGCCTGCGCGACGACGCCGTCGCTGCGCTGGATGCGGATCACGCCTTCGCGGTCCACCGCGCGCACCGGATGCCGGCGGCTGGTGAATATCTTCCACTTCTTTTCCAGCACCTCGGCCTGGTAGACGCGAACCTCTTCGGTCGATGCCGCGAGCTTCACGGTATCCGGCGCGAGGCCCATCGACGTGGCGGCGATTGCGGCCGCTTCTTCCTCCGTAACCTGCTTGCGCATGTCCTGCGCGCGCATTTCCGATGCACCCATTGCGGTGGCGCGTACGCGCTGCGTCTGCGGATCCACTTCGATGGTCACCTCGACGTTCTCCGGCGCGGCGCCCAGTTTCACCACGGCGTCGAAGGCCTCGCGCTTGATGCGCTGCAGGTCTTCGGGAGTCGGATTGGGGATCAGCCGCTCGATGGTTTCACGCACCAGGGCCAGGGCAACCCCGATGGAAGAAATGACCTCTGCGTCCTGGGAAATCTTGAAGTCCAGCTTCATGATTTCCGCCACAAAGGGAATCAGCGAAGCGGCCCCGCCGCCCTCGCCCACCAGCACCGCCTGGTCGCGATCAAGGGCGTATTCCCTGACCAGGTCTTCCACCACACCCGTCACCTTGGCCGCGGCTTTTTGCAGCACCCGGCGCGCAGCCTCCTCGATCGAGACGCCGGTGCGCTGCGCAAGAGGGGCGAAAGCCCGCCGCGCCGCTTCGGCATTGCCATGGGCGTGCCATCCGGGCCTGGCATAACCGAGGATGTTGGCCGCACAGGTATTGGTAAGCGCGTAACGCTCACCGTTGGCGCAGCGGATTGCAATGTAGTCGTCGGGATCGCCATCCTTCGGCCTGAACAGCTCGATCCGCGGCTCGACGATATCCTCCGTCTTCGCGAATGCGGCGTAGTGCAGGCCGGCGATGTGCGCGCTGCGCGGCCCGACATCATGGATGTCGTTACCTCGCATGCGCACCATGCTGCCCCCGGCGATACCGATGACGCGAACGTCCAGCGAGTTCACGTAGGTATCGTGGCCGCCCACCCGGGCATGCTTGATTGTCGGCCGGCCGTTGCGGATGACGCCGATGTTGGTGCTGGTGCCTCCCACCTCGAAGTAAATACCGTCCGAAACGCGCAGGTACATCAGTGCGCCGGCGACACTCGCGGCTGGACCGGAAAGCATGGTCACGACCGGGCGGCGGCGCATTTCCTGAACATCCATCACGCCACCGTCGCCACGCATGATCATGAGCGGAGCGCCGATGCCGGCTTCACGCACGGCCTCTTCGGTCATGTTCGCCGTGCCGATCATTTTCGGCAGGATGCTGGCATTGATGACCGCCGTGCGCGTGCGGGTGGTCAGTCCGTAGAGCTTGGTGATCTCATGGCCGCCGGTGACCGCCATCCCGAGTTCGGCGGCAACCCTGATCACCAGTTCCTCGGCGCTCTGGTCGTCCACGCTGAACGCACTGCTCGCCACCACCACTTCCACGCCTTCGGCGCGCAGCTCCTCCAGGGTTTGGCGCACCAGCGCTTCATCCAGCTTGTCGGTGGTGATGAACCGGTGCAAAGGGCGCAGGAAGCGGCCCGGCGCGAGTTCGATTTCCTTGATGTTGATCTGGCCCCGCGCCAGCACGGACTCGACGCGACTCGCCATGCCGATGATGCCGACCTGTGCCACATCACCTTCGAGCAGCGCATTGGTAGCTTGGGTGGTGCTGTGCGCCAGGAAGACCACGTCGTCGGGATTCACTTGCGAGCGCTCGAGGACGTTGCGGAACACCTCGACGACACCGGCCGCGACACCGCGCGCGTCACTGTGCGTGGTCATGACGGAGTAGCGCTCGACCACTTCGAAATTCACGTTGTCGATCAGCACCGCCTTGGTGAACGTGCCGCCGACGTCGATGCCGATGCGGTAGGTCTTGCGCTCGCTCATTTCCCGGTCCGCTCAGCCGAACATGTAGTAGCAGATCGCTGAAGTCACGGCGACCATGGCGCAGCCGTAAGGCAATGCCGTCCTCAGGAACTGCCCGTGCGGCACCTTGGTGTACCCGATGGTCCACAAGGTCCAGGAATTGGTCGGATCGACGCTGCCCTGCATGACGGTCGGGCCAAGCCACAGCGCGTACAGATACAGCACCGGAATTTCATTGTTGGACAGGATGATCGCCAATAGCGCCGCACCCGTACCTACCACGACCATCGGTCCGCGATAAATACTGCCGATACCACCCAGCACGGCGAAGAAGACGGCCGCCTGCAAAGTGGTGTGCGGCAGGATCGGATCGAAAATCGGCCGCAAGGCGCCGGCGACCTGGGGCATTTGCCCGGTGACGATGATCATGCCGCAGATGGTCCAGAGGGCGGCGATGGTCGCGATGTCGGGGAAGGCGTCGAAGAACGTCTTGTTGAACAGGTTCAGGGTTCCCTGGAAGCTGCGCTGCCTTGACGTCAGCGCCAGTGCCAGCACGATCGAGAGCAGGAAGGTCGGAATGATCTGCCACCTGAACACCATGATCATGAATACCGGAAAGATCGGCACCAGGTAGGTGAAGTAGGGCGTGCGCTTGCGCGGGGGCGGTGCGGCGGTATCGACGGAAGCGGCATGGCGGACCCCCAGCTTGCGCAGGTTGATCCAGATCATCAGCCAGGCGATCAGGATGTACACCACCATGCCGATGAAGAAATAAGTCAGCCAGGGGGCTTCGTACTTGATGCCGGGAAACAGTTTTTCGAAGGTGCCGAACTGCACCAGATTCACGAAAGCCCCGGCGCCCACACCCATGGTGAATACCGGAGCGGCCACGCGCGCCGGAATGCCCTGGCTCAGCATGATCGGCAGGGCAATGACGCCGATCGCGATGGCTGCCCCGACGCCGTACATGGAAGTGAACAACAGCGCGGTGACGACGTTGACGGTCATGGCGGTCACGATCGGACGGTCGCCGGTCAGTTCGACCGCCGAGCGGATCACGCTCTCGGCGATTCCGGTCTGGATCAGCACCTGCGCGAACCAGGCGCCGAACACGATGATGATCACCGCCGACGCGTAGGCCACGCCGCCGCCCTGAAGGATCTTGGACTGGATGTCGTTGATACTGATGCCCGCCAGCAACGCCCAGACGATGGCGAGCAGCAACAGCATGATGATGGGACTCTGGCCGCGGACGATGGCCGCGACGACAAGCAGAAAAGCGACCAGCAGCAGGATGCCGGTGAGAAACTCCATGGTTCTCCCTCCCAGTTTATTTTGTTCGGGGCGACTGTGCGCCCCTTGTCTTCAGCAGCCGCGTCCGGTGCAGCCAGGCGCGCAAATCTTCAGCTTTCAGAACTTCACGATGCGATCCCCACCGCCTCGTAGTGCTCGACGACCGGAAACGGATCGTAGAAATGGTGCAGCAGACGCTTCCACTCCTGATACTCCGGCGAACCGCGAAAACCGACAGTATGGTCTTCCAGCTTGTCCCATTCCACCAGCAGGACATAGCGGTTACCCGCCTCCAGGCAGCGGCGCAGGTCGTGGGACCGATAACCCTTCATCGACGCAATGATCGCCTGTGCCTGCCGGAACGCCGCCTCGAACTCCGCCTCGCGGCCGGGGATCACGTTCAGGATGGCGAGTTCGAGAATCATAAATTCAGGGACGAGGGGCGAGGGATGAGGGAACGGCCCAAGGCGGTTTGGACTCACTTACTCGCCCCTCGACCCTCTTCCCTCGCCCCTAGGGCTTCACCCTGTCAGTCCCCCGGTAGAGGATCTTTTCGGCTTCCTCGGTGATGCGCTTGTGGTCGGCGCGCTCCTGTTCACCGAAATCCACCTTCGGCACGGGCTCCGACTCGAAGTGATGGAACCGGTCGACGCCACGCACCAGCGTGGCGTAGTCCTTCGGGCCTTCGGTCTGGCGCACGTAGGTCGGCACGTACCGGATGGCCAGGCCCAGGCGGCGATAGTGCGCGCGATTCGGTTCCGAACCGTGCACGATGCGGACGTGGTGCAGCGACATTTCGCCCGGTTGCAGTGTCAGGTCCACCGCATCCTTGCCGGAAACCTCCACGGCGACTTCCTGTCCACGGGTAAGCAGATTGTTCTTGGCAAAAGTGTCTTTGTGCTGCAACTGGTCACGCAGATGGGTGCCGGGTATGACGCGCATGGCGCCGTTGGGACTGTCGCTTACTGTCAGCGCAACCCAGGCGGTGACGATGTCCGGATGCGAAAGGCCCCAGTAGGTCGAATCCTGGTGCCAGGAAACGTAGGCCGGGTCGTTCGGTTCTTTGATGAAGAAACTGCTGCCCCAGACCAGCAGGTCGGGGCCGAGGATGTCTTCAATCGTATCGACGATGCGCGGATTCCGGATCAGTTCGTTGGCCCACTGGAACACCATGTGCGGCTTGTTGCGATACGGCGTCTTCATGATCAAGCCGTGATCAAATTCGAATTCCTCGATCTTGACCTTGCAGGCGTCGGCCTCCGCTTCGGAAAGCACGCGTACCGGGAAGTGGTAGCCGTTGCGGCCGAAGGCATCCACCTGCGCCTCGTTCAGAACCCTGAACGCACTGGCTCTGGAGACGGGTTGCACGCTGCTCATAGGAAGGTCTCCTGTACCTGGAAAAAAGCCGCAGAGGCTTTGGGCCCCTGCGGCCAACTTGCCACTGCGCGAAACTCGTTACGGTAACTGATAGCCCTTCTTGCCGACCCGGATCTTGTAGAGGCTCTTGCCCGAGGTCAGGTACAGCAGGTTCGAATCCGCACCGCGGCCGAAGCCGATATTGGTCGGCAGTTCGGTGCCCGTCGAAACGTAGGCCAGTTCCTTACCCTGCGGATTCAGCACCTGGATGCCCGGGCGGTGCTCGCAGCGCGAGGCCAGCCAGATGTTGCCTTCCGAGTCGGCGAGGATCCCATCCGGCCCGCTGCAGGGCTTTTCTTGCTTGGAGTAGTCCACCAGCACGCGGCGATTGCTGAGATTGCCGGTGGCGGCATCGATATCGTAGGCCTGCAGCAGATGCGCATTCTGCACCGTCGTCTCGCCCTTCTTCAGGTTCTGGAATTCCAGCCACCCATTGTCGTTGCTCACGATGTACATGGTCTTCTGGTCGGGCGAAATCAGGATGCCGTTGCACTTGCCGCAATTGGTCGCGACACGGCTGACCGTGCCGTCGAGGTCGAGGCGATAAGCAGCAAAGCCGGCCTGGTAGACGCCCTCATGGCCGAGATAGCGCGGGTCGGTGAAATAAATGCGGCCCTTCTCATCGATGGTGACGTCGTTCAGCGCGTTGTACGGCTTGCCTTCATAGAGGCCGGAAAGGATGATGCTCTTGCCGCTTTTCATGTCGGTCTTGATGAGCATGCGGCCGCCGAAATCCGCGCCCAGCGCCGCGAGCATGTTGCCCTCGCGATCGAACTTGAGGCCGTTCGACATGCCCGACGGGCTGCGGAAAATCGTGGTCTCGCCGGACTTCGGATTGTGCTTCCAGATATTCCCAGCCGAGGCGAACTTGCCCGAAGGGTCCTTGCAGAAGGCCGTGAATGTGATGTCGCTGAAATAGATCATCCCGTCATGGCCCGCCGCCACTCCCTCGGTCAGCATGCAACCGCCATCGAAAATGAGTTCAAGCTTGGCTCCGGCCGGAACTACGCTCTTGTCGCCGGTGGGCGCCGGAAACGTCGACGGATCAGCCGCGTGCACGCCGGCCGAAAAAACCAGCAACGTACCGAAAGCGGCAACACTGCGTTTGAATGAATGCATGGCTCTCATCTCTCCTCCTTAGTTATACAAGCGTCGTAGCGCCTGTTTTGGACTGCTGATCGAACTTCCCGCTTTCCCCAACGCCAGACTCAACCTGGTTCCTTCAATACATGCTTCCCTACTTTTATGTGCGGTCGCACAATGCCTGCCTGGCGCCGCTTGTAGGTGAACCGCTAGTTTATAGATAAAATCCGCTTTCAAATATAAAAACGAGGTCCCGGCTTGTCAACCCGGAAATCCTCTCACCCGGAGGAAAACCGCTATTCCGCGCCCGCCCTGGAAAAGGGGCTGGACGTGCTGGAACTGCTCGCCGCCCAGCCCCACGGGCTCAGCCTGCAGGACATCGCCCGCCGGCTGGAACGTTCGCCCAACGAGCTGTTCCGCATGCTCGATGTCATGGTCCGCCGCGGTTACATCGCGCGCCAGCCCGACTCCAGCTACGTGCTCACCCTGCGCCTGTTCGAGCTCGCGCACCTGCACCCGCCGGTGGATCGGCTGCTGGATTGCGCAATGCCACACATGCATGATCTCGCCCGTAGTACAAGCCAATCAAACCACTTGTGCGTTCATCACGATGCGCGGCTCGTGGTTCTTGCGCGTGCCGAGTCTCCGGAGCCGATGAGCTACTCGGTGCGCCAGGGTTCTCATTTTCCGTTTCACGATGACCGCGTTTCCGCGCGTGTAATCACCGCATTCCAGAGCGGCGCGCGGCGCGAACAGCTCCTGGACGAGTTGGCGGGCAGCGGCCGCAATCGCGATGCGCGTCGCCGCAAACTGAACACCCGGCTGGAGGAAATCCGCAGGCGGGGTTACGACGAAGGTCCGAGCGACACCATCAGCGGTGTGGTGGACATCTGCTTTCCGATCTTCGACCACTTTGGCGCGGTTGCGTCGCTCAACATCGTTTACATGCGTCATCGCGACACCAAATTGCCCGTGCCGGCAGCCCGTGAGAGGCTGCGCCAGAGCGCCCAGACAATTTCGACGTCGCTTGGTTGGGCGGAACCTGCGGCGAAGGGCGGGAAACAGGCTCCCAGGAGAACGGCAGAGGCCGGGACCCGGTAGAAAACGACCGGCAAGCCGGCGTTAGATTGGCCTGGCCCTTCCGGGTTTTCCCCAAACCGCCTGGCCAGGGGCCGCACCCGGGCGGGAACCCCTGTCCATTCCGACGTCATCCGGAACCCGGTCGGCAGCGCCAATTGAACCCTGGTCGAAGCCCTGTATCCGCTTGAATTCCCGATATCTCCGGAAAGCCGATATCCCGTATCGCCGGTGCTTCCAGCGCCCGCGCGCCGACGGTACACTGGCGCCGGAATACAAGGCAAAAGATAACAATTCCCGCACTCGCGCGACTTGAAGGGAGGCTGTGTGTACTTGCTACGTGACCCCAATGATCCTCGGCGACGCCTGCTGGTCGGGCTGCTCGCTGCCGGCGCATTCTCATCCCTGCCCATGGGCCGGGTCCTGGCTGACGTGTTCGGCGAAAGGCCGGAGAAGCTGCCCCCGGACCGCTCCATCTACCGGCTCAGCGGCCAAGTCACCGTTAACGGAACGCCCGCGACGCTAAAGACCCGCATAGGTCGCAACGATACGATCGAGACCGGCAAGGCTTCGGAAGTGGTTTTCGTCAGCGGCGTAAGCGCCTTCATCCTGCGCGAGTCCAGCCGGATGAGCCTGGGTCAACAGACTGCGACCAATGCCGTTACCAATGCGCTGCGCCTGATCACTGGCAGGATGCTGGCGGTATTCGGCCCGAAAAATCCCCAGCGGATAGCTACCGCGACCGCCACTATTGGTATCCGCGGCACAGGGGTGTACGCGGAAACCGATCCCGAGCAGACCTACTTCTGTACCTGCTACGGGGTCACGGATATCAACGCGAACAGCGATCCCAACAGCCGCAAGACGGTGACCTCAAAACACCACGACGAACCGGTATACATCCTGGCGAAACCGAAGGACGGCAAGGCCATTCGCAAAGCCCCCTTCATCAACCACACCGACCAGGAACTGATGCTGATCGAAACCCTCGTCGGCCGCAGCCCGCCTTTCGTGTTTCCGTCAGAAGATTACGGCGGCCCGCGCAAGGACTACTGAGCGCGGCTCTTAGTTCGCAACAAAAATGCCAAACACTGAATAGTGTTTGGCATTTTTGTTAATGCCGCGAGTGGTTTACTACGGCGATGATACTGCGCCGTTAATTATCCAGGTCAGCACGACGTCGTAATCACTGAGGTCAGCGCCGGAGAAGCCCGGCTGGGCGACCATGCCGCAGCCCCCGGTGTTTGGACAGACCAAGATACTGCTGGACTGGGGCGCCCCGGAATTGACAAACCCCGAAACCAGCCGTGCATGCAGACCGGCATCGTTGACCCAGGAAGGCGTGGCTATGGGAGCCCCGGCGTTGCTGTGGCAGGCGCTGCAGGTGGCGTTTAGAGTATTTCCAACCGTAGCAAACGAGGTGGCTGATCCAATCGTTACAGTCTTTGTCACCGCAGCATCCGGGAGTATTCCGTTGCTGACGGTCAACGTAACGCTGCAAGTTCCAGCTTTAGTCACTGAAAGTGAGGTCGCCTGACCGGCCCCCGGCGTTGAACAACCGGCTGCTCCCGCGCCAGACAGGCTCCAAGTGTACGTGAGTGGCGCCACGCCCGAAGTCACACTGCCATTAAGAGTAATGCTGCTACCCGGTATACCGTTGATCCTGGCCGAAGGGACATTCCCCGCGTTATTCCCTACTGTAAATCCGATGTTCGAAGCGAGGAATGTGAAATCGGCGCCGCTCGGGTTCTGACCGGCGGCGGCGGCGATCGTAATGCTGGTGTCCGCAAAATTAGTGGTGGACACGTTTGAGGCCGTGATGCGGAAAGTGCAGCTTGCGCTGGAATTGGCCGCCAACACCGGGACGGTGAGTGTTGCCGTGGCCGAAGTCTCGCTGGTGATCGTACCGCACAATCCCGTCGTCAGCCCGCTAGCGTAGCGCCATGAATAGACTAGCGGAGACCCGGCTGTTCCAAACGAACTCAGATTCACCATTGCCGTCTGACCGGGACCCGAGAAAGTGAGTTGTTGTGTTCCGCTCGGAGATGCGGAGGCAACCACAGTAGACTCGGTCGCCGTAATAGTGCGATCGTCGAAGTCTGTATCGGTACCGTTGCTGACCGTCAACCTAACGACGTACGTGCCTATGTCGAAAACGTTGAGCGTGGCGGTGGCCGCGGTCGGATTGGTAATCGAAGGCGCGATACCGGTCGGGGGGGTGCCATTCGGATGCGCGGTCGGCGAAGCGGAAACGATCGTCCAAAAAAAACTGGTCGCGCCGATGCTGGCGTTGCTGTTCAACGCAACGCCATCCGTCGCCGGCGATCCACTGAATGCGAGGTTGTTGGTGCTGTCCGTCCCGGCATTTGCCGCTACGCCGCCCGTCGGCGCGCCGTTGAGAATCCAGTTGTAGATGACGGAGAAGTTCCACAGCCCGCCCGTGGTGGCGAGATTGAACAAGGTGCCACCGTTGTGATGATTGCCGCCGACGGGATCAGAGGGCTTGCGAAACAGTGGGCTGCTCCCGATCTCCGTCAGATTCACGCGCCCCAGGATTTCGCCGTAGAACCAGTCATCGTCGGTTGCATCAGCCGCACCGCCGCTAAAATTGCGATCGAAACTGGTGAACCAAATCGGCGGGGTCGCCGAAGGTTGCACGACCGCTGTTGGCAGATGGCAGGTGGTGCAAGTCGACCCGTTCTGCAGCAAGTCCTTCACATGAGCGAACTTGATCGTGGCAGGCGTCCTGAACGTATCGTCGACGGTGACGGTGACGGTCCTCGAGTCGGATTGCCCGCGACTGCCCACGGTCAGGTGCACCGTGTAATTCCCCGGGAAAGCCGAAAAAAAGGTCGCGGTGGGAGAGTTGGGGTTGGTAATGGTTGCCCCGGGCGTCCCCGGGTCCAGGGTCCAGGCGTAACTCGTCGCGAACAGGCTGTCGCCGCCGTAAAGCGCCGCATTGGCGCCGGTTCGCACCATGCGGTTAGGCCCGGGATCGGCGATCGGCCGGCCCGGCTGTTTGGTGGCACCGCTCGAAGTCGTCGCGGCTCCGGCGCCGGGAACAGAGTCGATGTAGCTCGCCAGAATCGACGGCGCATTGGACCTCCAGAAATCCTGGTAGACCAGCCAAGCCAATGGCATGTTGCCGCGATCGAAGACATGGGCGTTGATGCGGTCCGCGTAACTGCGGAATTTCGCCTCGCTGTCGAAATCGATGCCGCTTTGATTCGCGGTGCCGCGCAAAAGATGGCAAGTGCGGCAATACGGCACGACTACGTCCCGGTACAACTGCACGTTGGTGCCGCCCGTGTTCCAGCCCGCGGGCAGATGAGTGTCGGAGAACTGCGCGTTCGGCAGGGCAGCCCCGCCATACCCGTTCTCGATCAGCGCGGCCGCGGCGCCCTGCCATTCATTGAAGCCGGCGGCCGGCCGGTTGCACGTGCCCCAGGTTCCGGTAACGCTGCCGCCACCGGGGTAGGAGCACAGCACCCACTGGTTGAAGGTCTTGAGAACGGCTTCCTGATCCGCTCGGGTGAAGCCGGGGGTGGTGGCCCATTCGAAGCTGTCCACATTGAAGGCCTGCAGCCTGGCCTGCACGTCGCCGCGCTTGCGCGACAGGGAGTTTTCCACCAGGGCGAAGGTCGATTGCGGTGTCAGCGGATCGGCTCGCCCGCCGTGGCAGTTCACGCAAATGCCGGGCATGGACTTCTGGCCCCGGCCGTCCAGATTCAATGAATTCTGCCGCTGACCGCTGGCGGGATCGAAATTGAAGTATTTCGTGAAATTGACCGAGGCACTGCAATCCGGCGGGTCGGCCGCCGTGCATTGAGCCGGGCTCCATTCGATGGCGTTGGTACCGACATGCCATGTCGGGTCCCGCACGACGGCCGCCTCGGCGTTGATTTGCGAATAGCCGCCGGGCACGTTGCTGACATTGTAGTTCTCTACGAAAAACGCAATGCTGCCGTCCGCATTCCGGCGACCGGTCATGCGCCGGCCGTATCCCAGATCCCGGACGTCACGGAATACCGCCAAGAATTCCTGGCCGCCTGCGCCAAACTGGTTCTTGGTTTTCCACGCGGCAAGGGTGGTCCTTTCGCTGTCAGGGTCCACCGCCGAGTAGTAAGCCTGCGCGTAGGCGTTCGTGTCGGTTTGAAAGTTTCCGCCAGTATCGACAACCGGATTCGGAAAAAGGAGGAAACGATCAAGTCCCAGCGGGACAGCCGCCGCGCCCGAGGCGGCGTCATCCCCGGAGTTTCCCTGGGTACAGCCGCCGATCAAGGCAGCGCAGGAAACGAGGAGGAGAAGGATCGCAATTCGCAAATGGCTCATGGCTCGGGCTCCTAGAACCGGATCAGGATCGACAGTGTCACCAGATTGGCCGTGTAGTCGATCGTCTCGGTCGTGACAACAGCCGGCGGTTGTTCGTGCGGGCGCGCATACGCCGCGCGATAGGCGAGATCGAGCGCGGCATGCTCGCCCAGTGCGAGGTTGTAGCCGATGGTCGCGATCCCGGTATAAGCTTTGAACCGGTACGAGAACCGGGTGGTATCGGTAAAGACGTCGTCCTGGATTACGGCTTCGGCAATATCGAAATACGCCAGATTCGGGCGGGCCGTGGATACGAGGTCACCGTCGCGCCCCTCCAGGCCGAAATACAGCGTCTGCCGGCGTGACAGCGAATAATCCAGATTGGCGCGCAGGGAGAATTCCCTGGTATCGAACACCTTGCTGCGGCCGTCGCGCTGGTTGTAGCCGAGCGCGCCGAAAAAGAAGAGCTTGTCGGTAACCGGCTTCCTGACGGACAAGCCGGCCGAGGTGCGGTAACCGTCACGAAGATCGGAGTCGTACCAGTCCTCGCCGTGCCGCACGAACACGCCCCAGATGGGAGCGGTGAACTGGCCGGATTTGCGGTACTGGAGTTCGCCCTGGAAATTCGCGTAAAGGCGGTCGAGACCAGAATAGCGTTCGAACTGTTCCCCGCCGACGTTCGCGCTGAAAACCAGCCGCGAGGTGCCCGACAGTTGCCAGGGGACACTCGCGCCGAGATTCAGCGCGCCGAAAGCATCGTAGAGCTTGTCGTCCTTGCGGGCGCGGGAGACATTATCGTCGTAGGTGGCTTCGGCGGTGAGCCGGACACGGAGGTCATCGAGGTCCGCATACGCGGACGGCGCACAGGAAAACGCCAAGACGATGGGCAACACCAGAGCGATCGCCGCCGCGAAAAACCGGCGCGAAGTCCCCGACATAGCCCCCTGCCGCGCAGGACTGCGCGGAACCGCTCCCTTGGATTGCATGGACACCACTCACCTTTTTTGGTGCTGGTTTTGCGCCTCGCGGGTTCTTGTAAAGGCCATGCCCGGCGGCAAGTTATGACACTAATGTATCCAGTTCCCGGGGAATTTGAAAGACCCGTATCCCGATGTCCTGCCGCCCTGGCAAAGGGGGAGGACAGACAAGGACATGCTGGCCGGCTTGCGCAGGCCGGTGACGCGGGTCAGAACAGCAATGAAGCAGGCTGGTCCCGGAGGATCTCCGCCTTTCGCCCCCGGCGTTGCCTGCGGTCCTATACCACTGCCTATACCACTGCGCGCCAGACGCAGCCTCATCAAGCGTCTGGGAGAAATCCGCAAGCGCGGCTATGACGAAGGTCCGAGCGACACCATCAGCAGCGTCGCGGACATCTGCTTTCCGGTTTTCGATCACTATGGCGTGGTGGCCGCGCTGAACATAGTGTACACGCCGCATCGCGACGTGCGCGTCACGATCCCCGCCGCCCGCGACAAGCTCCGACTGACGGCCCAGGCCATTTCGAAATCGCTGGGATGGCTCGGCCCGAAGCACAAGGACGAAATCCAGGAGGGGAAAGATTTAAAGAGGGAGGGATTCGCTCCAGTGCGCTTTTTAGGAGGCTGCTTTTTTCCCTATTTGCTGACTTCCAGTTCCATTGCGGACGGTACCGCACTACTCTGATTCACCGAACTCGCTTGTGCCAACGCTCCTGAGCCTCCCCGATCCAACTCTCGTGCGCGGTTCACCCGTCCATTCGAGCAGGGCAAGCGCACGGCGCGCGATATTTTCGGCGTCCAGGCCAAGAGACGCGCGCAGTTCGAAAGTCGGCCCGATCGGTGGATACAGATCACGGATGCCGATCCGCTCGACCGGACAGCCGCGGTGTGCTTCCAGCACCTCCAGAACGGCCGCACCCAGTCCTCCAATCACGTTGTGCTCTTCGACGACCAGCATGGCTTTCACCGATGCGGCCTCAGCGAGGATCGCTTCCCGGTCGATCGGCTTGACGGTATGGATGTTGAGGACACTGCATTGCACTGAGCAATGCGCGAGCGCGTCGCACGCCAGTAATGCCTCGAACACCATCGAGCCATTGGCGACGATGCACAGATCCCGTCCGTCGCGCAATTTGCGCGCCTTGCCAATCTGATAGGGCCCGGCTGCATCGTTGAAGAGAAATTCCGGTCCGCGCCCCAGGCGCAGAAAAATGGGCGCTGGCTGCGGGCGCTGCACGCAGGCTTTCAGCGCCTGATCGACTTCTATGGCGTCGGAAGGAACCACCACCGTCATGTTGGGAATTGCCCTCATGATGGCCACGTCCTCGTAGGTCTGATGGGTGGGTCCGCCAACCCCGTAGGACACGCCGGCACTCAAGCCCGCAAGGATGACTTTTACCTCGTTGTACGCGCAATCGACCTTGGCCTGTTCCAACGCGCGCAGCGACGTGAAGGCCGCATAGCCGCAAACCACCGGCAGCTTGCCGCACGACGCCATGCCGGCGGCGATACCGGTCATGTTCTGTTCGGCGATACCGACATTGATGAGACGCTCGGGAAATCTGGCACCGAATCCCGCCATGCCCGTGGCGTACATCAGGTCGGCGGTGATCGCCACCAGTTCGGGATTTGACTCGGCCAGTTCGATCATGGTCTGCCCGAACTGTTCGCGAATTGCCTTGGTCGCGTGCCGTGCGCGCTGGGTTGCGATCAATTCCCTCACGGCAACGATTCTCCCAGCTCGGCCATGACGCGGTCGTATTGCTGCCGCGTAATGACGTCCGAATGCCAACTGCGGACACCTTCCATGAAAGAGACGCCGCGCCCCTTCACCGTGCGGGCAATCAGCATGCGTGGCCGGCCGGTGCTCCCGCTTCTCGGGGTATCCAGCGCCGGCACCAGGCTCGCAAAATCGTGCCCGTCGATTTCCGTCACCTCCCAACCGAATGCTTCCCACTTTGCACCTAGCGGTTCCATTGGCAGTACCTGATCGAGGGTGCCGTCGACACAATAACCGTTGGCATCGACGATAGCCGTGAGCTGGGCGAGCCCGTATTTCGCCGCACAGGCCGCCGCCTCCCATACCGAACCTTCATGAATTTCGCCGTCACCCATCAACACGTACACCCGATAGTTGCGCTGGTCCATCTGCCCGGCGAGCGCCATGCCCACTCCCAACGAAAGCCCGTGACCCAGCGCACCTGCCGAGGCATCGACGCCGGGCTGGTAGCGCCGCGACGGATGCGTCATCAGCTTCACGCCGACTTTGCTTTCGAATTCGTCGATCCATGCTTCGGGCATGAAGCCGCGGCGGATCAGGGCGGAATACAGCGTCGGCGCCGCATGGCCCTTGCTCATGATGAACCGGTCGCGTTCGGGCCATTGCGGACGGTCCGCATCGACCCGCAGCACTGAAAAATACAGCGCGGTGAGAATCTCGGCACAGGAGAAACAGCTGCCGAAATGTCCATTGCCGGCAGCCATGAACATGTTGGTCGTGTCCATGCGGTTGATGCGGGCCATCTCGCGCAACCCGGCAACTGGCATCGGCAGGAACGGACGGGCCCGCGCCTCCGGAGGCGCTACAACCACGATTTCACCTGTCGCGCTATGGCGTCGGTGGAAATGCCATAGCGATCGTGAAGCGTGGGCAGCGCCCCCGCGTCGAGAAACTCGTCTGGCAGGCCAATCTGGTGGAACCGGGGTGCCACGCGATTATGCAACAGCACGGCGGCAATCGCTTCACCCAGTCCCCCTATGACCGAGTGGTTCTCGGCGACCACGACCAATCGCCCGCCACGCGATGCCTCGCGCAGGATGGTGTCCACGTCGAGGGGTTTGATGGTAGGAGAGTGCAGCACCGCGACGGCTATTGCGTCGGCCTGAAGCAGTTTTGCAGCCTCGAGCGCCCGCATCGTCATCAGTCCGCTGGAAATGACGAGTACGTCGCCTCCTTCGCGCAGCAGCTTGGCGCGGCCCAGTTCGAACTGGTAGCCATATTCGTCGAGCACCAGCGGAACGCTGCCGCGCAGCAGGCGCAGGTACACCGGTCCCTCGTGCGCCGCGATGACCGGCACCGCCTGCTCGATTTCAAGCGCATCGCAGGGATCGACGATGGTGAGTCCTGGCATTCCGCGAAAAATGGCGATGTCCTCGGTCGCCTGATGGCTCGGACCGTAGCCACTGGTCAGCCCGGGCAGCGCGCACACCATCTTGACCGGCAGACGTTCCTCCGCGATCGCCATGCAGATGAAGTCGTAAGCCCGGCGGGCGGCAAACACCGCGTACGTTGTGGCGAACGGAATGAATCCCTCGCGGGCCATGCCGCTGGCGGCAGCCATCAACAACTGTTCGGCCATGCCCATCTGATAAAACCGATCCGGAAACGCCTGGGCAAACAGATGCAGATCCGTGTATTTGGCCAGGTCCGCCGTCATGCCGACGATTTCGGGGCGTTCGCCGGCCAGTTTGACAAGGGCGTTGCCGAACGGCGCTTGCCGCGTGCGCTGACCAGGTGCGGCGATGGACGCGATCATCGCCGATGTGGTCAGCCGCGGCTTCGCCGCCACCCCCGCAACGGGTTTCATGGCACCCCCTCGCCGCGCAGAACTTCCAGCGCGTGGCCCCATTCCCCGGCATCCACGCGAATAAAGTGCGCCTTGTCGCGCATCTCCAGAAACGGCACCCCTTTGCCCATCAAGGTGTCGCAGAGGATGACGCGCGGCTTGGGGTCCTGGAGGGTTCGGGCGCGGTCAAACGCATCGACAAGCGACGCCATGTTGTTGCCATCCACGCGCTGTGCATCCCAGCCAAATGACTCCCACCTTGCCGCCAGCGGCTCGAACGAGAGCACTTGCGAGGAACGCCCGTCGGCCTGCTGGTCGTTCACATCGACGACGGCGATGAGGTTATCAAGTTTCCAGTGACTGGCAGACTGCACGGCTTCCCAGGTGGAGCCCTCGTTGAGTTCCCCGTCGGAGAGCAGGTTATAAACAAAACAGCCGGAGCGTTTTGCTTTCAGCGCGAGACACATGCCCACCGCGATGGGCAGGCCCTGCCCCAGCGAACCGCCGGTAATCTCCATGCCCGGTGTATAGGGCGCCATGCCCGACATCGGCAAACGGCTGGTGTCGCAGCCATAGGTTTCCAGTTCTTCCGCGGGAATGACGCCGGCCTCGATGAGCGCCGCATACAGGGCGATCGCGTAGTGCCCGACCGACAGCAGGCAGCGGTCCCGCCCTTCCCAGGCAGGATCCGCCGCACGGTAATGCAGGGCACGGAAGTACAGGACCGCGAGTACATCGGCAAATCCAAGCGCCTGCCCGATGTAACCCTGGCCCTGCACGGCCCCCATGCGCAAAGAATGCTCGCGTATCCGATATGCGCGTTGACGCAGTTCGACGAGACCGGCCTGCGCTGGGATCGATTTACCTTCGTCCATGGGTTCGTTTACCCGTTCATGCGCTGCGAGAGACCGCGTGCGCGGCTGTTCCGCCGGCGGGCGCCGCGATTAATTCGCCACGCCGCTCCGCACGGCCGACGAAAAAGTACAGGACGATGCCGTGTACAGCGAGAAACCCCGCAAGGCAGAGCATGGCCGGGCCGAATCCACCGAAGCTCTCCCGGATCCACCCGGTCATGTAAGGCCCGATGAACCCGCCGAGATTACCAATTGCATTGATCAGACCGATGCCCGCCGCCGCCGCCGCCCCGGTCAGGAGCGAAGCGGGCAGCGTCCAGAACACCGTGTTTGCGCACCAGATGCCCGCTGCCCCAATGCAGATACCCAGCAGGCCGAGGTAAGGCGATGTCGCTGTCGCCGCAAGCACGAATCCGCAAGCACCAATGAGGGCAGCGATGAGTATGTGCAGTTTTCGCTCGCCGGTGCGGTCGGAATGTCGCGCATTGATCACCATTGCGACAGCTGCGCAGACGTAAGGAACCGTGGTGACGAGGCCGGTCTGGACGTTGGTCAGATTGCCGGCCGCCTTCGCGATAAGGGGCAGCCACATGGTAATTCCGTATATCGGCACAACGTTGCAAAGGAAAGCGAAGGCCAGTGTTAGGACCTGCTTGTCGCGCAGCGCCTGGCCTGCAGTGAGCGTTCGTACCCTCGCTGTCGCCGCCGTTTCGTCCGCCAGTCGCGCGACGAGCCAGGCGCGTTCCGCGGGAGCAAGCCATTTCGCCTCGGATGGACGATCGGTCAGATAGGCCAGCACGACAAAGCCAAGCAGAACGGCAGGTATGCCTTCGATGACGAACAGCCATTGCCAGCCCTGGAACCCGGCCAGGCCGTCGAGCGATAGCAACGCCACCGACAAAGGCGCGCCCACCAGCACCGATATGGGCAGGCCGAGGATGAAAATAGCCGTGGCACGGGCGCGCTCGCGCGCCGGAAACCACAAGCTGATGTACAGGATCATCCCAGGAAAAAATCCCGCCTCCGCCACGCCGAGGAGGAATCGCATCACATAGAAGGAAGTCGTGCCCTGAACTAAAGCCATGCCTGCCGCTATCAGGCCCCAGGTAATCATGATGCGGGCGATCCAGATACGCGCACCGATGCGATGCAGAATCAGATTGCTGGGCACCTCGAACAGAAAGTAGCCGATGAAGAAAATACCGGCGCCGAATCCATAGATTTTTGCACTGAAGCCGAGGTCCTCGTTCATCTGCAATGCCGCGAACCCGACATTCACGCGGTCGAGGAAGGCAATGAAAAAACAGAGAATCATCAGCGGCAGCAGACGCCGCCGCACCTTGGCTATTGTTGCTGCGCCGATGGCAGGCGTTTCCACAGCCGGCCGGTCAATGCTCGGCGGCGTCGCGCCGCTCGAATGGAATGTAAAGCTTGTTCGCGCGCGTGAGGTGGGCCGTCATGGCGCGCGCCGCACCGTCGGCATCGTGCTTCGCGATGCAGTTGAAAATCCGGGTGTGCTCCGCGAGCCCTACGGGCTCCCGACCCGGGGCGCGGACCAGTCCTTCGTGAAAACGCTCCAGCCATTCCAGCATCGCGCGCGACACGGCTTCGAATATGGGATTTCCGGAGATATCGGCGATGGCGCGATGAAACGCCATGTCCTTCTCCAGGAACACCGAGCCGTTTTTCAGCGCGGCGCGATGCTCATCCAATGCGGCCCGCAGCCGCTCGATGTCCGCGGCAGTCGCTTTTTGCGCTGCAATGCGCACCATGCCCACCTCGAAGAACAGGCGGGCACTCTTCAGGTGATCGAGCGAATCGGGGGAGGTCTCCAGGAGGAAACGGGCCATCTCGCTGACCTGGCGGATTGCCGTGTCAGCGGTCACGGCCACGATCCGGGCCCGATCGCCGTGCGTAATGGTTATCAACCCCATGCGCTGCAACGTGAACAAGGCTTCGCGCACGGCCGGCCGGCCAACGACGTAGGCTTGCATCAACTGGCGTTCGGACGGCAGTTGACCGCCGGGCGGAAATTCTCCGGCCCGGATTCGGACGAGCAAACGCTCAAGTACTTCCTGATAGAGCTTGCGCCTCTGGATCGGCGCCACCAGATCGCTGACGACAGAGAGTTCGTGATGAGCCGCTTTTTTGGCCTGTGATCGCATTGTCATTACTTATATCGTAATATACTCATCATACCAGTCAGCGTTTGCTTGGCAAGGAAATTTTGGCTGGTTAGGGCGTTGCAGGGTGCAACAACCGACCGAGGACCACGGTTCCAAAGGAGCGCCGGTCCAATGAATAGCTAAAAATTCGGAGGAGTAAAAAATGAAAACCAAATTCACATTTCTTATGGTTTCGACGGTGGCGTTGGGTTTTGCCGCCGTAGTGGGCCAGGCCGATAACAACCCGGTAGACGAAAAATGGTGGCCGAGCGCGCACGGGGCGAACGATGAGATCGGTGCCGCGAACTACATCACGCCACAGAAGCGGCTGGACGCCGTCAAACTGGTCAAACGCGGAAAGACAGCCACGCTCGGCATGCCCTACAGCAACCACATGCCGCTGGTGCCAGGGCGCACGT
>CAYODB010000012.1:33966-36863 GCA_964402495.1 uncultured Bordetella sp. | reverse complement strand
GATCGAGGCCATGACCATGGCCGACCGCATCGTGCTGCTGCGCGACGGCCGCATCGAGCAGGCCGGCGCACCGCTGGATCTGTTCGAGCGGCCGGCCACCCGCTACGTAGCTGGCTTTCTCGGCTCGCCGTCCATGAATTTCATCGATGCGCGCCTGATTGGCGACGGCGGCAGTTTCGCGGTGAAGCTCGCGGACGGCACCACACTGCCGTTGCCAGCCGGCCGCCAGGCAAAGCTGGGAGATCGCCGCGACCAGGCCGTCACGCTCGGCGTGCGCCCCGAGCACATGAGCCGGGCGTCCGACAACCGCCCCGGCCTCGTCCGCTTCACCGCAGGCATCGAATTGCTGCAACCGACTGGATCGCGTACTTATGCGACCTTCAAGCTCGGCGGCGTCGACGTCGTCGCGGAACTGCAAGCGCATGACGTCACCGAGATCAACCAGAAGGTCGAATTGTCGATGGACATGAACCGGGTGATTTTGATCGACCCGGCTACTGAAAAAGTCATCTAGACCTTGAACCACGGAGGACACGGAGAACACGGAGGAAAAGCAAGAGAAAGGGAAAAGTACGGGATTGGGTTTTCAGCCTCCGACGATCCCGCCGCGGTCAAGGCTGGCCTGGTAGGTTCGCAACCCGACATGCCCAACCCGCACATTGATCTTCCTCGCTCTCGCTTTTCCTCCGTGTTCTCCGTGTCCTCCGTGGTTCAAGATTGAGAACAAGTCCGAGGAGAAGAACATGGCAATAACCAAACCCCCGCGCGCGATCGCGCTGACCGGAACGGAACAGCCGGACGTCGTCGGCAGGATCCTGAAAGCCGGACCGATGTCGGTGGAACTCGACAACGGACAACTGCGCTATCTCAGGGTCAACGGCGTCGAAGTGCTGCGCGCGGTGGGCTTCCTGATCCGCGACAAGAACTGGGGCACGGCCACGCCGGAGATTTCGGGTCTCAAGGTGGACCAGCGCGCCGACAGTTTTTCCGTGTCTTTCCATGCCGTCTGCCGGATCGAAAGCCAGGAGCTTTCCTACGACGCCAGGATCGAGGGCAGCAGGGATGGAAATCTGGAGTTCACCGGCACCGCGGTCCCGAAAACAGACTTCCTGACCGCCCGCACCGGGTTCGTGGTGCTGCATCCGCTCGAGGGCTTGGCGGGATTCCCGCTCGAGATCGAGCATGTCGACGGCAAGGTCGTGAAAGGCAGTTTCCCCGAACTGGTCAATCCGGTGCAGCCGGTGCTCAACATCCGGTCGCTGACCCATGAGGTCGTGCCGGGATTGAAGGCAACGGTTCGCATGGAAGGCGACACTTTCGAGATGGAGGATCACCGCAACTGGTCCGACGCATCCTTCAAGACTTACGTGCGGCCGCTGATCCTGCCATGGCCCTACACGCTGAAAGCCGGCGAGCCGGTCAAACAGGCCATCAAGGTGACGCTCAATGGCAGCGCAAAAGGCGCGAAAGGCGCCGCCGGCAAGGGGATCGAGGTAAAACTCGGCGCCGTCTCACGGGAGTCCCTGCAACCGGTCGGCCTGGGCGTGCCCGCGGAGGAGATCGAACATGCGATCAGGCAACTGGATCTGCTGAAGCTCGCCGCACCGCGTTTCCTGGTCTGCCATTTCGATCCGCGCCGCAAACACGGGCTGAAGGAATTGTATGGCTACCGCGTCCTCTGCGAGCAGACCGGGGCGGAGGCCATGCTCGAAGTCGTGGTCGAAAGCGTCGGGCAGTTCCAGCAGGAACTGCAGAAGCTGGCCGCCATGGTTGGACAGTCCGGCATCAGGCTGTCCGCACTGGCCGTGGTCCCGGCGGGAGACCTGAAGTCCGTGCTCCCTGGCGGGCCGCGGCCCCCCGCTCCTGAACTGAAAGACTTGTATGCCGCCACCCGCGCCGCGTTTCCGGGTGTCAGGCTGGGCGGCGGCATGTTCTCGTTTTTCACCGAACTCAACCGCAAGCGCCCGCCGGCGCAGTTGCTGGATTTCGTGGTCAATACCACCTGCCCCATTGTGCATGCGGCGGATGACCGCTCGGTCATGGAAACACTTGAGGCCCTGCCCTACCAGGTCGCCACCGCGCGTTCGTACATCGGCAAGACGCCCTACCGCATCGGACCAAGCGGCATCGGCTGCCGCGACAATCCGCACGGATCAACGTGGACACCCAATCCGGACAACGTGCGCGTGTGCCTGACGAAGCTGGAGCCGCGCCAGCGCGGTCTGTTCGCCGCGGCCTGGACGCTCGGCTACATCGCGACCTTCGCATCAACCGGCATCGAAGCCATTTCCCTGGGCGCACCGACCGGCCCGCTGGGCATCGTCTACCGCAAGGCGCAGCACAAGCAGCCCTGGTACGACCAGCTATCCGGTCCTGCGGTTTTTCCGGCATTCCACGTGATTGCCGGACTGACGCGCGGCGCCGGGCAGAAGCGCGTCAACGCCGATTCTTCGGAGCCCGCGAAAGTCCGGTGCCTCGCCTACAGAAGCAGGAAAGGCACGACCTTGTGGCTTGCCAACCTGACTGCGGACAATCTGACGGTCAGTCTGGACGGCGTCTGGGGCGCGGCATTTGCCGGAATACTGGACGAAAGCAGTTTCGTGAAAGCCACGACCGACCCGGAAGCGTTCCAGGAGTCATGGAAGCCATTGAAGAGAAATTCCCTGGAACTGGGGGCCTATGCAGTCGCGTTCGTGTCACTAAACGACTAGCCGCAAGATACGCGAGGCTTCGGCCGCGCAATAACAAACCGGCACCTCGCGCGAGCGAAAGGTGCCGCAACCGGGAGGAGACATGGACGCATCGCATCGCAGGGTCATGATGGCATCGGCCGTCGGTTCGGCGCTTGAGTGGTACGACTTTTTCATTTACGGGACGGCCGCGGCGCTGGTGTTCAC
>CAYODB010000012.1:0-33956 GCA_964402495.1 uncultured Bordetella sp. | reverse complement strand
CCGTTGGGGTCAGCCGCTGCGCCGGCCTCGAAACGCGGCGCTGGTGTTCAGCGACCTGTTCTTCCCGAAAGTCGATTCCACTACCGGCTTGCTGCTTTCGTTCGCGACCTTCGGCGTCGGCTTTTTCGCACGCCCGTTCGGCGGCATGGTCTTCGGCCACCTCGGCGACCGCATCGGGCGCAAGCCGGTGCTGGTCATCACCCTCATGCTGGTCGGCGTCGGTACCTTCCTGATCGGACTGTTGCCGACTTACGAATCCGTCGGCATCTGGGCGCCCATCATGTTGGTGGCGCTGCGCCTGGTGCAGGGATTCGGCGCGGGAGCCGAGTACGGGGGCGCGGTGATCCTCGCCGTGGAACATGCACCCCCGGGCAAGCGCGGGCTGTTCGGCAGCTTCGCCGCCATTGGCGTGAACATCGGCCTGCTGCTGGCCACCGGTGTATTCGCACTGGTAACGCAATTGCCTCAGGAAGACTTCCTGGCCTGGGGCTGGCGCATCCCCTTCCTGCTTTCCATCATCCTCATCGTCGTCGGTTTCTACATCCGCGCCAGGGTTTCGGAAACACCCGTGTTCAGCCAGATCGCCGCCAAGAGCAAGGCGGCGCGCTCGCCGGTGAGGGAAGCCTTTGCCAGGCATCCGCGCGAGTTCCTGGTGGTGTTCGGCGCGCGCCTCGCCGAGAACGGCCTGGGCTACCTCTATCCCGTGTTCACGCTGAGCTACATGACCAAGCAACTCGGCCTGCCGAAGAGCATGGTGCTCAACGGCATCATGCTGGCTTATGCAATCTCGCTGGTCACCGTGCCGCTGTTTTCGGCGCTGTCGGACCGCATCGGCAGGCGACCGGTCTATGGCGGAGCAGCGGTATTCTCGGCGCTGTTTGCCTATCCGTTCTTCCTGATGGTGGGCACGGGATCGCAGCCCATCATCTGGCTGGCCCTGATCCTGGCCATCTCGGTGGGCGTTTCAGGCATGTTCGGACCCCAGGCGGCGTACTTCGCCGAGATGTTCGGAGCCAGGCTGCGCTACAGCGGTTTTGCCACCGCACGCGAAATCGGCTCGCTGTTTGCCGGCGGCCCGGCGCCGTTCCTGGCCACCCTGCTGCTGAGCTGGGGTACCGGGCAGCCGTGGTACGTTGCCGGCTATATGGTCGTGCTGGCCGTCATCACCACGATAGCCATCTACTTCGGCCCGGAGACCTACAAGGCCGACATCGACGCCACTGACACGGACCCGATGGCTGCGCGCTGAGCGCAGGGAAAACGGCGAAAGTTGATTGCAACAGCGGCGCCCCGGGCACCGCTGTTGCCTGGAACGACGACAGGCACCAGGACGGGAGGACGCCATGGCCAACAGGAACGCACCGTTTCACCCGATCATCTATGTCCGCGGTTACGCGATGACGCAGAAGGAGATCGACGAAACCACCGCCGATCCGTTCTGCGGGTTCAACCTGGGCTCCACCGTCTATCGGGCGGTGCCCGACAAGAAAAAGCCGCCGCGCAAATTCATTTTCGAATCGCCCGTGGTACGCCTCGCTTCGGACTTCGGCTACCGGGACGTGTACGAGGATGGTTACGACATCCTCGACGAGGACTGGGCCGCCGACCCGGAGAACAAGCTCACCAGCCGTTCGATCGTGGTCTATCGCTATTACGACGAGGCCTCGCAACTGCTCGGGCTCGGCAAGACGCCCGGAATAGACGTCTTCGCGACCAAGCTCGGCGAGCTGATCCTGAAGATTCGCGACCTTGTCGTTTCGAACAAGGAAAACAAGATCGCGGAGGAAGACTTCCGCTGCTATCTGGTGGCGCACTCGATGGGTGGCCTGGTGTGCCGCGCGCTGCTGCAGAACCCGAAGTTCGACAGGCAGAATACGCGGCGCCACGTGGACAAGTTCTTCACTTACGCCACCCCGCACAACGGCATTGACGTGGCGGGTGTGAACGTTCCGCAATGGCTGGGCCTGAACGACATCAACAATTTCAGCCGCGACAACATGGCGAAGTACCTCGACCTGCAGACCGCCTACAAGAAGACCGAACGGGTTGACTGGATTCCAGAGGGCCGCTTTCCCGCCGATCGTGTTTTCTGCATGGTCGGCACCAACCGCATGGATTACGAAGTCGCGCTGGGCGCTTCGCGCACTTTCGCCGGGCATGGCAGCGACGGCCTGGTACGGATAGAGAACGCCACCCTGAACGGCCTCAAGGCCAACGGCGAGCAGGGCGTCCAGTGCGCAAAGGCCTTCACCTACCGTTCGCATTCCGGTTACTACGGCATCGTCAACAGCGAAGAGGCCTACCAGAACCTGACGCGCTTCCTGTTCGGCGACGTGCGCGTCGAAATCTGGGTCGACGTCGACGAGCTGCGCCTGCCAGCCCCCGTGCAGAAGGCCCTCGAGGAAAAAAAGAAGGTCGATGCGCTGTACCAGATGGAGATCCTCGCTTCCCCGCGCGGGAAAATGTGGTTCCTGACCCGGCGCACCTCCGAAGAGGATTCGGTTGCGTGCCTGACGCAGGCACAATGGACCGAAAACAAAGGCAAGCGCAAATCGCTTTATGTTTCCACGGTGTTCCTGGCCAACCGGGCGCGCGTGAATCCACGGCGCAAATCCCTGGCCTACAGCATGACCCTGGGCGTGCGTGTCCCCGACTACGAGATCGACCGCAAGCTCTGGATCAACGAACACTACGAGGGCGGGTACCTGTTTCGCAATGCCATCATCCTGGAGATGGTGCCGCCGCAGAATCCCGGCGACAAATGGAAGGTCACGCACACCTGGCAGGAGCAGGAGGCCGGTGGAGCGGATATCGATGCGAAAGCGCTTAAATCCGGCAATGTCGAAGTCAGCGTGCCATTCGACAATGGCAAAAGCCCGGGTGTCCGCGGCCAGTTGCGTTTCGTTATTTCGGAATGGAATGCGGACGCGGCCATGATTGAATGAAACCGGCTGAATGAAGCCGGCCGAATGGGGCCGGACTTGACCGGCGGACGGCCTGCCACCAGAATGGTTCGCATGAAGCTTGGGGCCTCGATTGCGCTGCGACGCCGTGCCGCGATAACCGCGGGGGATCGGCGCGGCCGACGATCCTGACACGCCCCGACGAATTCACATGAAGGCCGCAGATGACTGCGGCCTTTTTACCTTGTAAGACCTGCCATACCCGAGGATCGGATCATGAAATTCGATGATTTTCCCGCCAGCGCACTCATGGACATCACGGAGCGGCCCCCGCTGGTGTTCGTGCGCGGCGAAGGCTCCTGGCTGTGGGACCATGAAGGCAGGCGCTACCTGGATTTTGTGCAGGGCTGGGCGGTGAACTGCCTGGGCCACTGCCCGCCGCAGGTGGCCGAGGCACTGGCCGTCCAGTCACGCAAGCTCATTACCCCCAGCCCGGCCTACTACAACGAGCCTTCGATGCAGCTCGCACGCCGCATCGTCGCGCACAGTTGCTTCCAGCGCGTGTTTTTCACCAACAGCGGGGCCGAGGCGAATGAAGGCGCCATCAAGCTCGCGCGCAAATGGGGCACGCTGAACAAGGCTGGCGCTTTCGAAATCATCACCTTCGAAAATTCCTTCCACGGCCGCACGCTTGCCACCATGTCGGCATCCGGCAAGCCGCAGTTTCGAGATCTGTTCGAACCCAAGGTGCCGGGCTTTCCAAAAGCCCGGCTCAATGACCTGGCTTCGGTCGAAAACCTGATCTCGGACAAGACCGTTGCGGTGATGCTCGAGCCGGTCCAGGGTGAAGCCGGAGTGATTGCCGCAACGGACGATTTTCTTCGGGACCTGCGCGAACTGACCCGGCGCCGGGCATTGCTTCTGATCGTCGACGAAATCCAGACCGGCGTGGGTCGCACGGGCACGCTATGGGGTTACGAGCATTCCGCAATCGAGCCGGACATCATGACGCTCGGCAAGATGCTGGGCGGCGGCGTTCCACTGGCGGCCCTGGTGGCGAAAGAGGCGGTGTCCTGTTTCAGCCATGGCGACCAGGGCGGCACCTTCAACGGCAATCCGCTCATGGCCGCGGTTGGCTGCGCCATCATGGATGCCGTGCTGGCGCCGGGCTTCCTGCAAAGCGTGCAGGATCGCGGTGCCCAGTTGACGGAAGGCTTGTCGGCCCTTTCCACGAAACATGCGCTGGGAGAAGTGCGCGGACGCGGTCTTCTGGTTGCGCTGGACCTGGAGCACGAGATCGGCCCCAAGGTGGTCGAACTCGCGCTGATCGGCGGCCTGCTCCTGAATGCGCCGCGGCCAAATCTGTTGCGCTTCATGCCGGCGCTGAACGTTACGCGCCAGGAAATCGATACGATGCTGTTGATCCTGGGCCGGATCCTGCAGGGCGCCGTGCCCGGCCCCGCGTTGAAGCCCGGTATCGGCGCAGGGCGACTGGGACAAGGGTAGCGACCCGCTGAATGGCGGCAGACCCGGTCCTGTTTCCAGGCGCGACCGGGAAGGCGGTCACAAACAAAACGGCTGGCAATGCCAGCCGTTTTCCTGCGCGAGATGTACCTTAGCAGCCCGTGGTAACGGGTACGCCGACCACCGCCGCCGCGCCTGCCGCAGCCGGCGCCGTATAGGTAAAGCTGCAGGCGGCCGGCGTGGCACCGCCAACGACCTGGATCGTAAGAACTGCGCCGGCACCCGCGCCGCCACCAGTCTGGCCATAACCCTCGGCTGTGAACTGTACCGCCGTCGGGTTGAAGATTCCGGTCAGGCCCGCTGCGGAGATGATGCCGGGGCCACCACCAGCGGCCAGCGCCTGTGGGTAGCCGTTGATCACGTTGACGATGCCGGCTTCCGTGCAAACTGTGGTGGTGTTGTTGGCCGTGCCACCGCCGCCGGGACACGCCGCCGGATCGGCGACACCGTTGCGTGTAAGGACGCGGGCGTGCACGAGCGCTGCACCGGCTCCGACCGCTCCGCGTGCGCCGTTGAGCTTGGCAATCCGTGCATCGCTCTGCATGGTCACAAAACGCGGCAAGGCAACTGCGGCGAGAATACCGATGATGGATATCACCACCACCAGTTCGATCAGAGTGAAGCCCTTGGTATGTTTCACTGCCGTGCTCCTTGAAAGGTATATGACTATCGTATTTCCGAACTCCCACATCTATGAGCAAGTCGCAGGCCATTATTTTTACTATAAATAACAGTAAGTTGCAAATCGGAGGACGCCGCGTTCCAGCGGTATTGGACGAGGAGTCGGCATACGGCGCCGAGATATCGTCGAAGCTATGCGGCAGGCATTGCGGTGGGACGAACTCAGCGGGTCTGCGGCAGTCCGACATAGGGTGCGGGCACATACCTGCTTGCGCCTGGGCCAACCAAGTAAAGGAACCTCGATGCAATCCAGCAATGCGTGGCTGCTGATCCTCCTGGCCAGCGTCAGTCTGCTAGCAGCCTGCGCCAACACATCCCATGTCATAACCGGCAAGCCGCGTGCAGCGATAGACCCCGCGCAGGTCACGCTCTACACCGCCCCATCCGCAAAGTACGAGGAAATCGCGGTGATCGACGCATCCAGCCAGATGTCCTTTGCATTCGGTGACCAGAACAAAATGGATGCAGTGATTGCCAGGCTAAAGAAAGAAGCCGCGTCCCTGGGAGCCAACGGGGTTTTTTTGCAAGGCACAGGATCCAGTGGCGCCGGCGGCGTTGGGACCGGCGTAGGCGTGGGCACGGGCATCGGCGGTGGCGGAGTCAGTATCGGCACCGGCATCTCCCTGTCGAGTCCGAGCAAGACCGGCCGCGGCCTCGCCATTCACGTACCGGCCGATTGACCGGGTCAACGCCGGCGCCTGCAGGACGTTGATTGAACATTCGACCGGATTTCCCCCCGGCCAACCCCACATTGGGAATTTTTCCCAAGGTAACCCCGTGTAACATCATCCACCTCATCGCTGAACCTTGCGAGTCCATTTGCTTCTAAACTAGCGCGGCCGCTGAATCGCGTTCATCTATAAATCCTCAGGGAGGTCCTTAGACCGTGACATTTGCAACCGAAAACCATCCGCTGCTGGGCGGCACTCTGTTAAGCCTCGCGCTCCTGGCCCTGCCGGCAGGCGCGGCGGACAAGGGCATGGCCTACGTCACCAATCAGAAAGGTGACGTGACGGTCATCGACCTGAACACACTGGAGACAGTTTCCGAAATCGACGTGGGCTCGGAAGGTCCGCGCGGCATCGGCGTCACTGCCGATGGGAAACTCCTGATCACCGCCAATGGCGTTGAAGGTGACATCTCGGTGATCGAGCGCGCCAGCGGCAAGCTGCTGAAGCGCATCAAGATCGGAAAGAATCCGGAGTTCGTGCGCGTTCGCGGCGACCAGGCTTTTGTGTCCTTCGAGCCGGCCTCCAAGGGCGGCCCGCCGCCGAAGCCCGGCTCCGCGGAAGCCAAGGCATTGGAAAAGGAACGGGAAAAAGAGAACGAAGAACCGGCGAAAATCGCGGTGGTCGATCTGAAGCAGGGTAAGGTGGTTCGCGAGATCACGGGCGGCATGGAAACCGAAGGCATCGAGTTCTCGGCTGACGGCAAGAAAATCCTCATCACCAACGAGGCGGACGAAAACATTTCCGTTCACGACATCGAGACCGGCAACCTGGTGAAGAAAATCTCCACCAGGGAGTACGGCAACCGCCCGCGCGGGATCAAGATGGCCCCCGACGGAAAGTCCTATGCTGCCACCATCGAGTACGGCAACAAGCTGGTCGTGCTCGATAGCGACTTCAAGGTGGTGAAAGCCGTCCCTACCGGCGAAGTACCCTACGGGCTCGCTTTTGACCGCAAGGGTGAACGCCTGTTCGTCGCGCTGTCGAAAGGCAAGGCTTTACAGATCTTCGATACCAAAACCTGGAAACCGATCCAGAACGTCCCCACGGGCGAGCGCTGCTGGCATTTCACCTTCACCCCGGACGACAGCCAGATCCTGGTCGCGTGCGGACGCTCGAACGAAGTGGTGGTGATCGACATGAAGACGCTGACCACGGTGAAGCGCATCGCGGACAAGAAGCTGCCCTGGGGCATCGTCACCTTTCCCAAGTCGATCGGAAGCCTCGACATGCCCTGACCGTAAGCGCTCGGCGAAATGGAAAGAGCCTCGCCTGCGAGGCTCTTTTTTTGTCCGGCAGCGGCGTAAGATGAGCGTGAGCCCCATGAGGGGCCTGCTTCGCAGGAGGCTGCATGACATTCCGTATTCGCCTGTTCGCCCTCGTCACGGTCCTCGGTCTTGCCGGCCCTGCCGTGGCCCTGGAGCCCGGCGACCGGGTCGACAATTTCAGGCTGCTCGATCAGGCCGGCGCTTCGCACGAGCTGTACTATCATTCCGACGCGCGCGCGATCGTGCTGATGACGCACGGCAACGGCTGTCCCATCGTGCGCAGCACGATTCCCCGCCTGAAGGAAATCCGCGACCGCTACGGCGACCGGGGCGTGGAATTCCTGATGGTCAATTCGAATCCGCAGGACACCCGCGACGCAATCGCGCGCGAGTCCGCCGATTTCGGCATCGACATCCCGATCCTGATCGACGAGACGCAGTTGATCGGCGAATCGCTGGCGGTCGAGCGCACCGCCGACGTGTTCGTCATCGACACCCGTACGTGGAAGATTCTTTACCGCGGGCCAGTGGACGACGGCAGCGCCTACGGGTCAACCCGGCCGGTAAAAAAACACTACCTGGCCGATGCGCTCGATGCGACCATCGCCGGCAAAACCGTACCGGTCTCCCGGGCAGAAGCGCCGGGATGCCTGGTCAATCTTCCCGGGCAGGCCCGCCGCGGGGAACACGCGGGAATTTCCTACGCGGAGAGCATCGCGCCGCTGCTGGCCGACAAATGCGTTTCCTGCCACCGCGAGGGCGGCGTGGGACCCTGGTCCATGAGCAACTACGAAATGGTGCGTGGATTCGCGCCCATGATCCGCGAAGTGGTTCGCACCAAACGCATGCCGCCCTGGCATGCCGACCCGCACTACGGCAGCTTCGTCGGCGATCGCTCGCTGACCAACGAGGAAACCAGGACGCTGGTGCATTGGATAGAGGCCGGCGCGCCACGCGGCAAGGGGCCGGACCCGCTGGCATCGCTGGACAGGACATGGTCGGGTTGGGCGCTGGGCGAGCCGGATCTCATTGTGGAAGTCCCCGCCTATCAGGTCCCCGCCACCGGCGCAGTCGAATACAAGTACCCGTCCGCAGTCAATCCCATGGGACGCGATGCCTGGGTCCGGGCGATCGAGATCCGCCCGGGCGACCGTTCCGTGGTCCACCACGTGCTGGCCGGCATCGACGATCCGGGCAATGGCGAACGCCAGGCAATTCGCGGCCAGCTCGGCGAACTGGGCGGTTACGCGCCGGGAAAGAATGCGGTGCCGTATCCGAAGGACACCGGGATCCTGCTGCGCAAAGAAGCCGGCTTCCGCTTCCAGATGCACTACACGCCCAACGGCAGGCCCGTCACCGACGTCACGCGCATCGGATTGTACTTCTACGACAAACCGCCGAAGCACGTCCTCGACATGGATCTGATATTCGATACGTCACTCGCCATACCCGCGAACGCGAAAATGCATTCGCATTCGCTAGAAAAAATATTCGACGGCGATGTCATGCTCTACAGCCTGCTGCCCCATGCGCACCTGCGCGGCCGGGCGGCGAAATTCACGGCACACTATCCGGACGGTAGCAGGGAAATCCTGCTGTCCGTGCCGAAATACGATTTCAACTGGCAGCCGCTTTACGTACTGAATCCCTCCAAGTTCATTCCGGCAGGCACGCGCGTGGTGCTCGACATGAGCTGGGACAACTCCGCCCAGAACCCGGCGAATCCCGATCCCGGCAAAATCGTCCACTGGGGGGACCAGACCTGGGAAGAAATGAATGTAGGCTGGTTCCGCTTCCGCGCGGCCGACGACGAGGATCGCACTGCCGCGGCTGCGGCCCGCATGAGCCGGCAATCGGCATCCGAAGCACCGAATACCGGCGGCCGGACGAACTGAGCGCGATCCACCCGTCCGCCGCGGCAAGATTCCCGCAACGGCCAAATCGGGCGCAGAATCCGTCTGCGCCGGCGGACAGTGGCGTTCAGCACGGGGAGCAGGCATGTCTGACGGCAACACCAAAAAATTGAATGGCGCCGCGCGCCCGATCATGACCAGCCGGGATTACAAGGGCGCGGAGACGGTCGTCAAGAAAATATCCGACCAGGCGGAACGCGAATCGGCAGCGGAAAAGCGGTTGCAGTCGCTGATCAAGGAAATGGATCGATTCGACTCGGAGGATGACGGGGACTCGGACATTTCACCGGAAGGCGGCTATTCCGGACCGCGCCGCCGCTGGTCCGACGATTCGACAGACCCCGAATAGGGATCGCGAGAGCCCGGCGGGCACCCTTAAACTTTTTGCAGGCGACCGGGCTGGCGATAGAGTGGTTCGACCGGCATCTCAAAAACTAAAGGGGACGATACCGAATGGATCTCAAGCTGCACGGCAAATCGGCTTTCATTTCCGGCTCCAGCAAGGGCATCGGCTTCGCCATCGCCCACACGCTGGCCGAGGAAGGCGCTTCAGTCATCGTCAACGGCCGTACAGAAACGGCGGTTGCGGATGCCATTTCAAGAATACGCACCGATCACCCGAGCGCGAAGCTCGACGGCTTCGCAGGCGATCTCGCCACCGCGGCCGCCGTAACCGACCTGGTGCGCCATCTGCCTTCCGTAGACATCCTGGTCAACAACCTCGGCATTTTCGAGCGCAAACTGTTCGAGGAAATCGACGATGCGGAGTGGCAACGCTTCTTCGATATCAACGTCATGAGCGGCGTGCGCCTGTCGCGCGCCTATCTCTCCGGGATGAAGCAGCGGAACTGGGGCCGCATTGTTTTCATCAGCAGCGAGAGCGGCATCCAGATACCGGACAACATGATCCACTACGGCATGACCAAGACCGCGCAACTGGCGATTTCACGCGGGCTCGCAGAGACCTGCGTCGGCACCGGCGTGACCGTCAATGCGGTGCTGCCCGGCCCGACCCTTAGCGACGGCAACAAGGCCGCCATCGCCAAGCGCGCGGCCGGCAAGCCGTTTCCGGAGTTCGAGAAGGAATTTTTCGAGAAGGTCAGACCGAGTTCTCTGCTCAAGCGCTACGCCACGCCGGAGGAAGTCGCGACCATGGTTGCCTATGTCTGCAGCCCGCTCTCTTCGGCGACCAACGGCGCGGCGCTGCGTGTCGACGGCGGCGTTGTTCGCGCCTGCTTCTGAAGCGAGGTAATCGCATGAAAGATGAAAGGCAGGAAACACTCGAGGACATCGGCACCGCGTTTGCACTAACGCGGCCTCCCCAACCGGATGCGCCGATGCCAGCAAAGCCGGCGCTGATCGATATTTACAACCTGCGCCTCGATACACCGAAGTTCGGCCTGCCGGTCGCAGCGGCCCCACACTGCATCCAGTGCGCATCGCTGGCGCTGAAGGCGGGGATGGACGAGGAAACCGTACTTGCCTGCCTGCTGCACGACGTCGGCCTTGCCGTCGTCCGTCCGGATCACGGCTGGTGGGGAGCACAGCTTGTCGAGCCCTACGTTTCGGAGAAGGTCTCGTGGGCGATCCGCTATCACCAGGCGCTGCGCTATTTCCCGGACGAATCGGTCGGTTACGAATACCCGCAGATGTACGTCAAGATGTTCGGTGCAGACTACAAGCCGCCCGAGTACATCGCCGCAGCACATGAATTTGCGCGCAATCACAAGTGGTACATGGCAGCACGCGACATCACGCTGTTCGACGACTACAGTTTCGACAAGAACGCGCCCTGGTCGATCGAGCCGTTCGCTGACATCATCGGCCGCCACTTCCGCCAGCCGAAGGAAGGCCTCGGCAACGACGCCAGCGCGACGGCGCACATGTGGCGCACGCTGATCGATCCCAGCAAGCCGCTCTAGTTAAGGCAATCTACCCCGCGCACCACGCGCCGCGAGCGGCACAAGTGTGCCCTTGAGTCACGAAGGACACGAAGTAACACGAAGAAAGGCAAGCGCAGAAAAAGGAACCAAGGTAGGCATTGGGACTTGCATGGCCTGAACATGAACAAGCACCGGTCCAACGGTTTCTCGCGCAACCAACCCCGAACTTTCCCTGTGCCCTGATATTTTCGTACTTCTTCGCGCCCCTTTGTGTCCTTCGTGTCGTCGTGGTACGCGGTCGAAGGCGAAGGAAGGTTCTACCCTCGCCCCTCTCCCCTCGCCCCTTTTACTTGAGCCCCATGCAGTTCGCGTAGTACGTCACGGTCGCCGGCCAGTCGGAAAAGATCCCGATGATCTCGACTTTGCGCGCCAGCACGTCCAGGGCTTTGTACATGTCACTGTCCTTCCTGATCGCCTTGCCTTCCGGATCGAAGCCGTAGTAGAAGCCGCCGAAGGTCGCGCCGCGGCGCAGGTCGGCACGCTCGAAGCTCCAGGTGATGACGTCGAGGCCGACGCTACGGATGTCGAGCGCGTATTGCGAGGGCACGATTTCACCGGCGGCGGTGACCGAAAGCAGTGCCGGGATCGGGGGCGCTATGATTTTCACGCTCTTTTTCTTCAGTTGCTTCAGTTCTTCCATCGTCTGCTTCGGGATCGGCGGGGTCGCGGTGGGATCGATGCTGTCCAGGTAGACCGCCTGCTTGCCGAAGCGTGGCTCATTCTGTATCCAGTACAGTACGTCGTTCTTGTTGAAGGACTGCGGCCACGCATTCTGGGGGTTGACCCCATTTTCCTTGAGCTCGTCGATCAGCTTCTGCGCATAGTTTTCCTGGCTGCCGAAGACCGCCTTGATGCGCGCCGGATTGCCCTCCTTCAGTTCCGGCGTGTGCTTGACGCCGAGCTTCTGGTTGAGGCGGATGCTTTCCCTCAGGGTGAGCAGGGTCCCGCGGCCGGTGTAAAGGTCGGTGCGCCAGCTCGCGGTTCCACCCAGGTATCCCTGGGCTGTGGTCGCCGCGGGGTTGCTGGCGTCCATCTTGCCCTTCAGGGTCCTGAACTCCGACAGGGTCAGGTCGCTGGCGCAGCACTGCGGCGTGGAACCCGCACCGCTCCAGGGCACCGAGCACTTCGCGTTCAGGGGGGTGGCGACGATGTTGGTGGTGGTGTGCAGGTCGCATTCGGCGTGGCGGCAGACAAGTTCCCCGTCCTTGGTGAACGTCACGTCACACTCCACGATGCCGGCGCCCATGCGGGCACCGGCTTCATAGGATTCCCTGGTGTGCTCGGGAAACTGCAGCGGCGCGCCGCGATGGGCGATGGAAAAATCGGTACGGTAAAAAGGTCCGTCCCCGCAGCGCTGCAGGCGCTCCTTGAGCCGGCCTTCATCCATGCCTTCCACGAGATAGGACGGCCGCACACCAACCTGCACCGACTCGTCCTGCTGTTTCTGGCCTTGATCGCCGTAGAAGCCCCGGCCATCGTAGGAGTCATTGTGCTTGCCGCCGTAGTAACGGTTATCGTCATCCGCAGACACTGCGGATGCAAACGCCGAAACCGCGATGGCGAGCGCCGCCATTGCCGCCCTGTCCGAAAGCTTGCGCATCAATCTCTCCTCTGAAGTCGGGTTGGATTGCGGCGCAGGTACGCGCCTGCCGACAAGCTATTCAAGCTCTGTTTAGACGGCGTGGCAGAACTGTGAACGTTTCATGGACGTGTGGACTGGCAAAGGCGTCGCGGCGAGGCCTATCGTCATTCCGGGCGCATGATCGCGCGCAGCGCGTCCCTGCATTTCTTCGGCGTGGTTCCGGTAAGCCGCCTGAAGGTTGCGCATGTGGCCCTGATCGGCGAATCCCGCTTCCGTCGCGATGTCCGCAAGCGTCCTGTCATGTTGCCGCAACAGTTCCCGGACTTTTTCGACCCGGCGTTTCAGGAGGTAGCGATACGGCGAAAGGCCGGTCGTTTCACGGAATGCGCGCGAGAAATGGTAGACGCTCAGCCCATGATCCCTCCGTGTTGCGGTCGCGGCGGGCGCGTGTGCGGTACGCTAGCCGCCGATCATCTTGCGGTAGGCGACCTCGATATTGGCGCTGATGCGGTCGCGATACTGGCCCAGCGGGTACTTGGACATACCGGTTTCGTACTTTCCGGCAAGTTGATCCGGCAGCGTTTTTTTCATCTCCTCCAGGCTGCCGCCGGCCGCATGCGCCTGCTTGACGGCATCCACCAGGTCCGCCAGATAGCCCCGGAAGAACGCGAGGTTGCCGCGTCCCGCCACCCCGCCGTGCCCGGGGATGATGTGGTCAAAATCGTACTTGCCGAGATTGTCCAGGGTGCGCACCCAGTCTTCCGGAAAGCCGTCATTCATGTACGGCATCCAGTCGATCAGCGCGTCGCCGGTGATCACGACTTTCTCCTGCGGCAGGCGGATGAACACGTCGCCGTCGGTGTGGCCGCGTCCGAGCAGCAGCAGCTCAACCTGCCGCCCGCCGAAGTCGAGGGAGACGGTGCTGTCGAACGTGCGCGTCGGCAGGGCAGGATAGAACGTCTTCAGCTCTTCCAGGTAGTCCTCGGTCTGAAGCAGGTTGGATTCCAGCCGGGCTTTTTGCGCGGCATCCGCCGTGCGTGCGATCTCTGCCTTCAGCTTGGCGATTTCATCCGGCAGCGCCTTGATCTGCTTGTCGATGAAAGGCACGCCGCCGTTCCCGGCATCGCCCTCCAGGTTTTCCCGGGTACGTTTCGACGAGATGATCTCCAGCCCCGGGAACGCCTCCCTGTAGATCTGGTTTCCCTGCCAGTGGTCCCAGTGGAAATGGGTATTGATGACACGCTTGACCGGTTGCCGTGCAATCGACTGGATTTCCTTGTACAGCGCAACCGCGGCAGAGGGCTTGGAATGCGAATCCACCACGACCACGCCGTCGTTCGTCATGATCACCGCGGCGTTGCAGTTGACCTTGTAGCGCGGAGCCGCAATGGCGGCATAGACGCCATCGGCCACGGGCCGCAGCTCGAACAGTTCCTCGCTCGAGGTTTCGGCGTCCGCCGCATTCGCGCAGCAGGGATCGAGGTGGTCCATCGCGTGCATCGCCGCCAGCGCAGCGCCGGTACGCGCCAGGAACTGGCGTCTGTTCAGGGGGGGAGCCATGTCGTTACTCCTTTGTCTTTTCGGTTTGATCTTCCCGACAATTTCCGGGAATCTGCCATATTGCGTTGCACCGAATTCATGCGGAACCGGGACGACGGTGTGAACCGAAAGCTAGGCCGTCGGCCTTTGTGTTTCCTTCGTCGTAACCCGGTACAGCGTGCGCGGGTGGGACGGACTGGTCAGGGTCGCGGAATGCAGCACGGAGGCGTTGTCCCACACGACCACGTCGCCGACGCCATACTTCACGCTGTGCCGGTACTTTGGCTGGGTCGAATGCGCGGCCAGTTCCCGCAACAACGCCAGGCCCTCGTCGTCGGGCAGGCCTTCGATCGCGAACGAGGTGCCCGATACCGAATAAAGCGCCTTGCGGCCGCTATAGGGATGGCGGCGGACGAGCGGATGACGGATCAGGGTTGCGCCGCGGCGTGCCTTCTGCTCGGCGGTCGGCGGCGGCGCCGAGGTGCGCGATGCCAGGTCGAGGTCGTCCCGGTTGCCGTATACGTTCAGCGTGACCATGCCGTCGATGCGCTTTTTCATGCTGGCCGGCAGGTCTTCGTAGGCCTGCTCCTGGTCCGCAAACAGGGTGTCGCCGCCGACTTCCGGCACTTCGATGGAATACAGTACCGTGGCACGGGCGGGAATCGTCAGATAGGAATAGTCGCTGTGCCAGTAGGTGCCGCCGTCGGCCAGTCCGACCGGCTTGCCGTCCTTGATCACGTTCGAAAGGATCAGGATCTCCGGCATCTCAGGATGATGGTACTGGTCCAGGACATGCGGTTCCGGCGGTCCGAAGCGGCTGGCGAAAGCGAGGAAGTGTTGCGCAGCGAGTTTCTGGCTGCGGAACGTGAGCACGTGGTGCTTGTGCAGGGCTTCGCGGATATCCGCGAATGCCGCATCGGGCAACGGCCACGACAGATCCACGCTTCGGACTTCGGCGCCCATGCAGTTGTCGGACCGCGTGACGGAAATCATGGTTGCATAGCTCCTACTTGACAAGATTCGGCATCAGCCATCGCGGCAATGCCAGGACTGCATCCGGAAAAAGGATAACAAATACCAGCACGCCAAGCATCGGCACGAGCAGGATCAGGACGTCCTTGAGCGCCTCGCGAATGGTGATCTTGCCGAGCGAGCAGGCGATCATCAGGCACAGGCCATAAGGCGGCGTCACCAGTCCGAAAGCAATCGAGATTACGCCGACGATCGCAAAATGGATCGGATGCATGCCCACACTGGCCGCCAGCGGTGCCAGGATGGTGCCGAGTATGATGATCGCGGGAATCGCATCTATGAAGCAACCGATGATCAGGAAGGCGCCGGCGATGATGAACGCGACGCTCACCGGCCCGCCTCCCCAGCCCGACACCCAGTCGACGAAAATCTGCGGAATGTGGAAATAGGCAAGCAACCAGCCGAACGCCGACGCCGTGCCGATGCAGAACAGCGAGATCGCGGCGAAGCGCGCCGATTCGTAGAGGACCCTTGGAATCTCAGGCAAGCCTAAGGTGCGATAGACCACGGCGCCGAGGAACAGCGCGTACAGCACCGCCACAACAGACGCCTCCGTGGGCGTAAACAGGCCGCCCACGATGCCGCCGACGATGATGGCCGGGGTGGCAAGCGGCAGAAGCGACTGCGCGAGCGCGGCGAGAATCTGTGCCGCGGTCGCCCTCGGATGGACCGGATAGTGACGCAGCTTCGCGTAGACGACGACTGTCGCCATGAGCGAAAGGCCGATCAGCACGCCAGGCAGCACGCCGGCGAGAAATAGACCGCCGATCGAAACCGAAATCACCCCGCCCCAGACCACCATGAGGATACTGGGGGGAATGATCACGCCCATCACGGAAGCGCAGGCCGTCAGCGCCACCGTGAAGCGAACGTCGAAACCCTGCTTTTTCATGGCCGGAATCAGCACGCCCCCGACCCCGGCGGTTTCCGCCGTGCTCGAACCCGAGATGCCCGCGAACAGCATGCTGACGACGACGTTAACATGGCCCAGCCCGCCAGGCAGGTGACCCACCAGGTTGCGCGCCAGCGTGATGAGCTTCTCGGTAATGCCTGCCGAGTTCATCAGGTTTGCTGCAAGCAGGAAGAAAGGAATGGCCAGTAGCAGGAAAGAGTTATAGGACTTCAGCATCTCGTTGAGCAGCAGGAAGGGGGTCAGGCGCTCGTCGATGAAGAATACCGGCACGCAGGCAAGGCCGAGGGCAAAAGCCACCGGCACACGCATAAGCAGGAGCGAAAAGAAAGCACCGAACAGGATCAGCGCTACCTGAAGGCTACTCATGCCCGTGGCGCCAAAGCAGCACGTCCTGCCAGAGTTTCTCTGCCAGGAAAATGGCGTACGCCGCGCCCGCCAGGGGCCATGCAGCATGGATCCACAGCATGTTTATGCCGGTCAGCTCCGATTCCTGGTTGAAGCCGAACAACCCAAACTCGTATCCGAACCAGACGAATGTCATCGCCACCAGAAGCATGAGGACATGCCGGATCAGCCGCGCGATGGCCTGGCCGCGAGGTGATTTCGGCTTGGGCATGATCTCGAGATCGAAATGGGTATCATCGCGCACCGCAATCATGGAGCCGATCATGATGATCCAGATAAAGCAGAAACGCGCTGCTTCCTCGGTCCAGATGTAGCGTGGAACCATCTCGGTAAAACGCGACAGGATCTGCAGGCAAACCGGGATCACGAGCAAGCCCATGAGCAGCGTGATGAGTACCTGCAGGCTCCGGTAAAGCCAATCGATGGCGCTCTTCATGGCATCCAGGTCATTTGATCGCGTTAATTCGCGCCAGGATTTCCTCCGCCCCGACTTCCTTCGCGTACATTTGCTTGACGGGTTCGGCCAGCTTCAGCAACTGGTCGCGGTCCGCAAACACATACGTCTTCAGCTTGCCTTCCTTCTCCAGGCGCTGCAGGCGTGCCTGATCCTCACTTGATTCCAGCTTGCGGCCGTAAGCGCCCGCTTCCCGGCCCGCCCTGACCATCGCATCCTGCAATTCCTTTGGCAGGCGGCGGAACGTCTTTCCCGAGAAACACAGGGGCCGCACCGTGATGGCGTGGCGCGTAAGGGAGATGTGCGGACCAACCTCATAGAATTTCATCTGCTCGAGACCAGCCGCTTCGTTCTCGGCGGCCTGGATGACTCCGGTCTGGATCGCATTGTAGATTTCCGTATAGGCGATGACGGTGGGTGCCGTCGTGATCGCCTGGAACATCTTCGTCTGCACCGGCGCACCCATCACGCGCACGCTCAGCCCCTTGAGTTCCTGCATGTTGCGAACCGGCTTGTTGACGATAAGGTTGCGCGTGCCGCCGCCGGCATAGCCGAGGATCAGCACATCGGCGCGCTTCGACACCTCTGCGGCGATCGGGTCGAACGCATTGCTCTCCAGCACCTTGTTCCACTGATCGAGGTCGCGAAACAGGAACGGCATGTCCATCAGCGGCGCAGACTTCGCGAAAGTCGACATGTGCGACGGCGATACCACCGCGTAATCCACCGAGATGCCATGGCTCAGGTAAGCGAAGTAATCCTTCTCGGTGCCTAGTTCGCTGTTGCGATGAAGTACGAATTTGACCGGCTTGCCGTAGTACTTCTGAGTCAGCTCCTCGAACTTGAGCATCGTCTTGTTGAAAGCATGGTCGTCGTTGAACTGCACGGCGCCATGCAGCGTGATGGTCTGCGCCGAGGCAGCAGTACAGAAGCCGAGGAAGGCAAAGGCGCAGAGGGTGGCGAGGGTTTCTTGCAGTTTCATGATCGGTCTCCGGTAGGGACTACCTGTGGAAGTACGGCACCCTGCCCAGCACTTCCTGGTTCACCACATACTTCGGCACCCTCGACTTCGCAAGGTCGCGGCATGCTCCAAAAACGCTCGCGGCCACCGTGTTGATGCATTCGTCGGTCAGGCAGATGTGGTGCGGTGTCACGATGATGTTGTCGAGCTTGAGCAGCGGATTGCCGGGCGAGACCGGTTCCTGCTCAAAAACGTCGATGCCGGCGCCGGCGATACGATTGTTTCTGAGGGTGTCGTAAAGGGCGGTTTCGTCGACGATCGGACCGCGCGCGGTGTTGATGAAATACGCGGTCGGCTTCATCAGCGAGAACTGGCGAGGTCCGACCAGTTTGCGCGTCTCATCGCTGAGCGGACAGTTCACGCACAGGAAATCGGAGTCGCGGAACAGGGTGTCCAGGTCCACCAGCTTCACGCCCAGGGGCGCCACCGATTCCGGGGTGATGTAGGGATCGCAGGCCAGGTGCTTCATGCCGAACGGCATGGCCAGCCGGAACAGTTCCGAACCGATGTTGCCCACGCCGATCGAGCCCAGCACCCGTCCCGAGAGGCCCGTGCCGAAATGGTTCATGCGCTCGCTCCAGCGGCCTTCGCGGGTGATGCGGTCCTTGGTCATCACCTTCTGCGCCAGCATCAGCACGAACGTCAGCGCCGCCATTGCCACCGGCCTGCGCACGCCGTCGGGCGTGATGGCGAGAATCACCCCGTTTTCCGTGCATGCGGGAACGTCCACGGTGTCATAGCCCACGCCGAAGCGGGCGATCAGTTTGAGCCTGCGGTCGGGACCGGATACCGTCTTGCGGGTGACTTTTGCCAGCATGACCGCCAGCGCATCGTATTTCGCCGCCGTCTCGGGAGTCAGTTCAGGTTCGAATTCGGGGAGGAATTCGTATTCGATGCCGGCGTCGTCGAGAATGCGGAACGCCGATTCGGAGAAAATCGGCTTGCCATCCGGTTTCAGGTTGTCGCGGGTGATGCCGACACGGAACTTGCCCTGCGCCATCTCGAACCTCCTCCCTGGTATCGCCGGTCCTGTCTCCTCGCGGGCGGACCGGTCGCCTAGCCTACTTCTTTTTCTTCGCGGATGCGGGGCCCTTCAAGCCGTTGAGCGCGGCCATGCCCTGCCGCAGAGCACCTTGCAGCAGCATCGAATCGATGCCCACGGCGAACAGGCGGAAGCCCTTGTTCCAGTAGTCGCGGCTCCACTGCTCGTCGCCGGTGGCACAGGCCAGCACCTTGCCATGCTTCTTCGCCGCGGCTACCAGTTTGTCGATAGCTTTGACGTACTTCGGATGGTCGAACTGGGCAGGAATGCCGAGGAAATTGGTGAGGTCGAAATGGCCGAGCCAGAGCACGTCGACCCCGGGAACCGCCGCGATCTTGTCCACATTCTCGATGCCTTCGGCGGTTTCGATCAGGCACATGACCAGCGTGCGCTCGTTGGCGAGCTTGATTTTGTCCGCGACGCTGCCGCCTTCGTAGTCATCGGAAGCGAACCCGAATGCGGCACCGCGCCTTCCGGCCGGCGGGTAACGCGTGCAGGAGACGATGTGCCGGGCCTCCTCGGCTGAACCCACCATCGGCACCATGATGCCCATTACGCCGAGATCAAGCGCCCTTGAAATATGGTGATACTGGTTGGACGGCACCCGCGCCATGGGCACCAGATCAAGCCCGCGGCAGAGCGCCGCCTGATCCTTGAGGGTCTCATACCCGGTGCCCGCATGCTCCATGTCGATCAGCAGGAATTCCGCGCCACAGGACTTCACGATCTGCGGCAGGCCGGGCACCAGGAATTCCCAGCCGAAACTGCCGAAGACGGGCTGGCCCTTAAGGAGTTTTTGTTTGACGGGGTTGGTTCGCATCAATGGTTCCTTTAGCGGGCACCAGGCACGAGGCACCAGGCACCAGGTAGAAAAAGCCTTCTCATTAACTGAAGTCTAGCGCCCAGTGCCTCGCGCCTGAAATTTCATGCTACGCATGAAATTTCCCCACCCACTCCAGCCGCTGCAGCACTTCCGTATTGACGATCAGATGCGGTTTACGTCCGTGCGCCAGTTCCACCGCCGCCTTGAAAGCGCTCTGCCCCAGCAGGCTCATGCATTCGTCGGTATGGCAGATGGCATGGGGCGCCACGATCACATTGTCCATTTTCAGCAGCGGATTGTCGGGAGAGACCGGCTCCTGCTCGAACACGTCGATGGCGGCGCCGGCAATGCGGTTGTCCTTCAATGAATCGATCAGCGCGGCTTCCACTACCACCGGCCCGCGGGCGGTATTGATGAAATACGCGGACGGCTTCATCAGCCCAAACTCGCGTGCGCCGATCAGGCCGCGGGTCTGCTCGTCGAGCAGCGTGTTGACCGAAATGTAGTCGGACTGTTTCAGCAGCTTGTCCAGGTCGACCATGCTCACACCCAGCGAGGAAACGGCCGACTGCGGCACGTTCGGATCGCAACCCAGCAGCTTCATGCCGAAAGGCTGGGCCAGGCGGAAAATCTCCTTGCCAATGTTGCCGACGCCGATCACGCCGAGCGTGCGCCCCATCAGTCCGCTGCCGAGGTAATTGCCCTTCTCCGCCCAGCGTCCTTCCCGGGTCAGCCGGTCCTTCAGGAACATGCGGTGCGCCAGCGCCAGGATGAAGCCGATGACGCTCGCCGCCACCGGCCGGCGCACGCCGTCGGGCCTGATGGTCAGCATCACGCCGCTCTCCGTGCACGCGGATACGTCCACCGTGTCGTAACCGACGCCGAAGCGCGCAACTAGCTTGAGCTTGCGATCGGGCGCAGACAGGGTCTTGCGCGTGACTTTCGCGGTCATCAGGCAGATCGCATCATAGGTATTCGCGTACTCCGCCGGTACCTCCGCGATCTTCTCCGGCAGGAACTCCCATTCCACCGCCGGATCTTCCAGCACCTTGAAGGCCTCCTCGCCGAAAATCGTGCCTTTCTCCGTGATGGCGTCGCGGGAGATTCCGATTTTGAATTTTCTGGTCATTTGCCCCTCGTGGTTACTCAACGGCCGATTGTTGTTGTGGTTTAGGCGTTCGTGATTGTCGTGAATACGTGAATATCGTAAGCCCTTACGGGCGGATGCCTCGTCTTTCCGACATTCACGTATTCACGACATTCACGGCCCTTCTTACATCGCCGCGCTGAACGCTCCATCCGTGACGAGCACATGCCCGTTTACGTACGAGGCCTCGTCCGACGCCAGGAACACGGCAACCGGACCGATCTCCTTCAGTTCGCCCCAGCGTCCCGCCGGCGTGCGCTTGCAGACCCAGTCGTTGAATTCCTTGTTCTGGATCAGCGCCGTGTTCATTTCCGTCGCGAAGTAACCGGGAGCGATGGCGTTGACGGTAATGCTGTGCTGGGCAAGCTCGACGGCAAGTTCCCGCGTAAGGGCATGGACCGCGCCCTTGCTGGCGATGTAAGCGGAAATGGTGGGGCGTGCGAGTATGGCGCTGACCGAGCCGGTCATGATGATGCGGCCGCGTTTGGCCGGAATCATCACCCTCGCCGCTTCCCTCGCGAGCGCCCAGACCGCCGTGAGATTGGTCGAAATCACGCGCTCGAAATCCGCGGTCTCGAACTCGGTGATGGGCTTGCGGTGCTGGATCCCGGCATTGGCGATCAGGATGTCGAAACGGCCGTGCTTCTTTACGGCGGCCTGGATGCAAGCGCCACCCGCCGCGTGATCCGTGACATCGAATGCGGCCGCTTCGCCTTTCAGTCCTTTTGCGGAGAGCTCCTTGACGCGCTCCTTGAGGACGGACTCATCGCGGGCATTCAGGATCACGTGCGCGCCGGCGGATGCCAGCGATTGGGACATCGCCCAGCCCAGTCCGCGCGAAGCGCCGCTGACCAGGGCGACCTTGCCTGACAGATTGAACATGTTCCCTCCTCCGGTATTTGTTCTTCTTTTTTCGTGAATGCCGTGAATGCCCAACGCTGCGCGTCAGGGCATGTACTGCCCGCCATTGACTTCCAGGATCTGTCCGGTCATGTAGCCGCTCATCTGCTCCGATGCCAGGAACAGGAAGGCGCCGGCGCACTCGTCGGCGGTGCCGAGACGGTTCATCGGGATTGATGCCTTGAAGCCTTCGAGCATCTGCGGCGTGGAATAGCGCTCGTGGAATGGGGTCGTGATCACGCCCGGCGCGACGGCGTTGACGCGGATCCTGTCCTTTACCAGTTCCTTGGCCAGGCCGTGGGTCATGGTGCTCACGAAACCCTTGGAGCCGGCATAAAGCGAGGCTCCGGGACCGCCGCCGTGACGCGCAGCGACCGACGTCACGTTGATGATCGCTCCCCCGGTACCCTGCTTGCGCATGTGTTGCGCGGCGGCGCCGGTGCACATCATGGCGGAACGCACATTCAGGTAAACGACTTTGTCGAACAATTCGTCGGTAATGGTTTCGACCGGGGCGCGCTCGACGAGACCGCCGGCGTTATTGATCAGGATGTCGATGCGGCCCAGGCCGGCAACAGTCTTTTCGACCAACTGCCTGCAAACTGCCGAATCGGTGACGTCACCGCCTATCAGGAGTGCCTTGCCGCCCGCTTTCTCGACCTGCGCCGCGACTTTCTCGGCCTCGGCTTTGCTCTTGTTGTAGTGGACCGCGACCTTTGCGCCGTTCTGCGCAAATGCGACCGCCGCGGCGGCTCCGATGCCCGTACTGGCGCCGGTGATCAGCACGACTTTGTTCTTCAGATCATCAATCACTTTCCTCTCCCGGTAAAAATGGAACCACGGAGGGCACGGAGAACACGCAGGAAAGACAAGAGAAAAGGAGCCGGGAAATGGTCTTTCGTTGGTTGACGTTATGTCGCGATCAATCCGCCAGCAGAATTTCGCGAACCATCACCTCATTACCTGACCCCGACCTGCCTTTATCTCTTCATTGTTTTACTCCGTGTTCTCCGTACCCTCCGTGGTTCATGTTGGTTTTATTGTTTAAGGCAACAATACAGTCGAGCCGGTGGTTTTGCGAGCTTCGAGGTCGCGATGCGCCTGCGCGGCATCCGCCAGCGGGTAGGTCTGGTTGATCTCGATCTTCACCTTGCCGGACTTGACCACGTCGAACAGTTCCTTCGACATCCACTCCAGGTCCTCGCGCAGCGCGGTGTAGGTCATCAGCGTCGGGCGGGTGACGTAATACGACCCCCTGGCCAGCGTGTTGATGTCGACACCGGTCACGGGCCCGGAACCATTGCCGAACACCGCCAGCAGGCCGCGCGGCTGCAGGCAGTCGAGCGAGCCCGTGAAAGTGTCCTTGCCGACGGAGTCGAACACCACCGGCACTTTGCGGCCACCGGTGATTTCCTTCACGCGCTCGGCGAAATTCTCCCGCGTGTAAACGATAGTGTGGTCGCAGCCATGTTCCCTGGCAACGTTCGCCTTCGCGTCGGACCCGACAGTGCCGATCACGGTGGCGCCCAGTGCCTTCAACCACTGGCACGCGATCAGGCCAACGCCGCCGGCGGCGGCATGGAATAGCACCGTCTCGCCCTTTTGCACGCGATACACGCGGCGGATCAGGTATTGCGCGGTGAGGCCCTTGAGCATCATGGCTGCCGCCTGCTGGTCCGAAATGCCCTTCGGCACCTTGAGCAGCTTTTCTGCGGGAATCAACCGCACTTCCGAATAGGCGCCGGGCGGGCCGCCAGCGTAGGCAACCCTGTCGCCGGCCTTGACCTGAGTCACCCCTTTGCCGACCGCCTCCACAACGCCGGCGCCTTCCAGGCCAAGTCCGCTGGGCAGCGGCAGTGGATAGAGGCCGGAACGATGATAGGTGTCGATGAAATTCAGGCCGATCGCCGTGTGCCTGATCTTCGCCTGGCCTTCTCCCGGCGCGCCGACCTCGATGTCGTCAAGCTGCAGCACATCGGGCCCGCCTGTCTTGTGAAAACGTATCGCCTTAGTCATGGTTCACTCCCTGGTTTTTCCAACACTCGCTTCGTTCGACCAGCCGACACTCCCATTCATCGGCCGACGCATCGGATTCTTCCTGTCGCCCCATTGTATCAGCGGCCTTTGCGATGGGCAGCCGCTTGCCCCTGTGGATCAGGATCTGGGCCTGTTTCGCCATAACTCAACGAGCAAAGGCGACACCCAGACCAGGATCGTGAGCACGCCCAGCGTACCCGCTATCGGGCGCGAGAAGAACGCGGCCCACTCGCCTTCCGAATTGAGCATCGAGGTGGTGAAGTTTTCCTCGAGCATGCGGCCCAGCACCGCGCCGAGAATGACAGGCGCGATCGGAAAACGGTTTACTTCGAGGAAGAAGGCCAGAACGCCGAAAGCCAGCATGACGCCGATGTCGAACTGGGTGTTGTTGATGGCGAATGCCCCAACCATGCAGAACACAAGGATGACCGGCATCAGCACGGCGCGGGGCACTTTAAGGACCTGCTTGTAGCTCCTGATCGCCAGCACGCCGAGCGGGAGCATCAGCAGGTTTGCAAGGAAGAAGACGATGAACACCGCGTAGATGTTCTCCGGATTGTTGAGGAAAATGGTCGGGCCCGGATTCATGTTCTTCATGTACAGGACGCCGATTGCGATGGCCGTGATCGAATCTCCGGGTATGCCGAACACCAGTGCCGGGATCCAGGCGCCCGAGAGCGCGCTGTTGTTGGCAGCGCCGCTTTCGACCACGCCTTCCACATGACCGCTGCCGAACTTCTGCGGCTCCTTTGAGAACTTCTTCGACACCGCATAGGACATCCAGGCGGCGATGTCGGCACCGGCGCCGGGTAGCGCGCCGATCAGCGTGCCGAGGCTGCTGCCGCGCAGCGCCTGCAGCGGGTACTTCTTCACCAGTGCCCATTGGCCCCTGAAGATGCTGCCGAACTTCTCCTGCGCAAGTTGCAGGGGACGTTCCACCGAGGTCGCATAGCGGAGCACCTCGGACACGGCGAACAGGCCCACCATCATCGGGATCAGCGTGAGGCCGCTCATCAGGTCGGGAACGTCGAACGTGAATCGCGGGAATGCCGCTGGATTCTCCATACCCACCGTCGCGATCAGAAGGCCGATGAGCAGGGATGCGAGCCCCTTCAGCACATTGTCGGAGGCGATGAAAATCGCGCAAGTCAGTCCGAGCAGAACCAGCCAGAAGTATTCGAAGGAACTGAAATTGAGCGCAACGTCGGCCAGCAAAGGCGCGGCGGTCACCAGCACGATGGTGCCGAAAATGCCGCCGATCACCGAGAACACCAGCCCGGCTCCAAGCACCATTTCGGCCTGTCCCTTGCGCGTCATTGCGTAAGCCTCGTCGCAATAGGCGGCTGAAGCGGGCGTGCCGGGAATGCGCAACAGGGCCCCGGGAATGTCTCCCGCAAAGATCGCCATAGCGGTGGCGGTGACGATAGCCGCAACTGCGGGCACCGGCGGCATGAAGAAGGTGACCGGCACCAGCAGCGCAGTGGCCATGGTCGCGGTCAGGCCGGGGATGGCGCCGACGAACAGGCCGTAAAGCGCCGACGCGCCGATCACCGCCAGCACGTAGGGATCGAGAATCAGCGAAAAAGCCTGGGCGACATGTTCCATGCTTATTCGCTACCAGGCCCAGGACTCGAGCAGGCCCCACGGCAGGGGCACGCCGAGGCCCTTGTAGAAAATCGTGTGGATCAGCAACGAAACGCCGATGGCAAGCAGCGGAATCGTCCAGGGCCGAACACGCAGCACCCACATCAGCGCCGCCAGCATCAGCGGCGCGCAGACCAGGAAGCCGAGTTGCGCCAGGAAGAAATTCGAAATCAGGAGTCCCGCGACAACGATGGCAAAGCCCGCGACCAGGCGCGGCGAACGCACCCAGTCGGGGACTTCCACCCAGAATTCCGTCGCCCTGCGCCGGATGCCGCCCATGAACAGGCCAATCCCGCAAATCCCGAGTCCGACGGCAATGATGCGCGGAAACAACGCGGGGCCAATCTGGTCGCCCGGCATGACGGGGAAATCCCGCGTATGCCAGTACACCACCAGCGCAAACAGGAGCAGCAGCGCGCCGTTGAGGGAATCGTGGATCTTCATCGACTGGGGGACGAGGTTCACCCTTGCGGGTATTCCGGACTGTCGTCCATCACGCAGGGGCTGCGGGGCGAGTAAAAGCCCTCCGGTGTCAACATCGTTTCAATAGGGGTACTCAAATCTCTAACAACGACCGGAAACGACGCCACAAGGATTCGCCTTTCGGGTATGTATTCAAGATGGGATTAATTCGCCCCTCACCCCTCGCCCCTCGTCCCTGCCCTACTTTGCCAGCCCCACCGACTTCATCAGCGCGCCGGTTTCGGCGTCTGTCTTCGCCATGAACGCGGCGAACTCCTGCGGCGGCAGGTACTTCACACCGAAGCCGCGGGCGTGCATGAAATCCTTGTACTCCTTGCTGTCGTAGGCTTTGCGGACTGCGGCCGCCAGCTTGTCCTCGACAGGCTTGGGCAGGTTCTTCGGCGCGCCTACACCACGCCAGACATTGCTTATCCACTTGCTGCCGGTGGCGGCCTGCAGCGTCGGCACATCAGGGAAAAGCTCCGAGGGCCGGGTATCCATGATCGCCAGGCTGCGGACCTTTCCCGCTTCAATCAGCGCGCGCGCCTCCGGGTGCGAACCGCAGACGATGTGCAGGCCGCCCGCGGCGAGTTCCTGCAGGCCCGCGGCATTGCTCGCGCTCGGCACCCAGGGCACGGTGTTCGGATCGATTTTCAGGTCGGCCAGCATGCCGTACAGCGAGAGGTGCCAGGAACCACCCCGCGCCGTGCCGGACGCGCGCAGCTTTCCGGGATTCCTGCGGATGGCATCCACGAGGTCCGCCATGTTCCTGTAAGGCGAGTCGGCTTTGACCTGGATGGCGGCGGAGTCGATGTTGATCAGGCCCAGCGGCGTGAAGCTGGTGCCGTCGAGCCTGGTCAACCCCTGGTAATGCATCATCGAGATTTCCGCGGTGATCAGGCCGATCGTGTAGCCATCCGGCGTTGCGGCCGCAAATGCCTGATGGCCCACTACGCCACTGCCGCCGGTGCGGTTCACCACATTGACTGGCTGGCCCAGTTCTTTTTCCAGCAAGGCGGCCAGCATGCGCGCCACCGCATCGGTGCCGCCGCCCGCGCCCCAGGGTACGACCATCGTAAGCGGACGGGAGGGATAATTCTGCGCCTGGGCTGCCGGCGGCAAAGCCGCGGCAAGGCAAAGGACCAGCGTGGCAAGCCAGATTCTCTTCATCGGGTGATCCGTTCCGGTTGCGCGCCGCAGCATGGCGCAGGGACGCGCTGATGGGATCAGCGTCGTTCAGAATTGAACGGATTCTATTGCAAAAGCGCTGCCGCGAATCAAGGAAAATTCGCCGCGTCCTGCAACAGTTCTACCAGGGACGGGCTGCTACTTGACGCGCACCAGCTTGAGGTCGGCCTCGCGCTGCGAGACGAGGTGGATGAAGCTGCGGATTTGCGGATAGATCATTTCGCGGAACTTGCGTCCGCTGAAAATGCCGTAGTGGCCGACATCCTTCGCCAGCAGATGGCGGCGCTTGTCCGAGGGAATGCTGCGGCAAAGCGTTTGCGCAGCTTCGGTCTGGCCGTTGCCGGAGATGTCGTCCAGCTCGCCTTCGATGGTAAACAACGCGGTCTTGCGGATGGCTTCCGGTCGCACGGGCTTACCCCGCACCACCCATTTTCCCGTGGGCAACAGGAACTCCTGAAACACCACCTTGATGGTATCGAGGTAGTATTCCGCCGGCATGTCGAGCACGGCGTTGTATTCGTCGTAGAACTTGCGGTGGCCCTCGGCGCTTTCACCGTCGCCGCGGATCAGGTGATTGTAGAACTGCTGGTGCGACTCCGAGTGGCGCTCCGGGTTCATTGCCAGGAAACTGGCGTGCTGCAGGAAGCCGGGGTAAACCTTGCGCATGAAGCCGGGATGGTTCGCCGGCACGCGCATGATGACCTGGTCCGAAAACCAGGAATGCGGCCGTCCCGACGCAAAGTCGTTCACCACGGTCGGATTGCGCCGGGTGTCAATCGGCCCCCCCATCATGATCATTGCCTTCGGCACCGCGGGCTCGTCATCGGCCGCCATCAGGGAGACCGCCGCGAGAACCGGCACGGTCGGCTGGCACACCGACATCACGTTCAGTTCCGGTGACAGCAGGCGGATGAAGTCGCGGATGTAGTCGACGTAGTCGTCAAGGTGGAACGGCCCCTTTGACAGCGGCACCAGTTTCGCATCGACCCAATCGGTGACCCAGACATCGTGATCCGACAGGGCGGTGCGCACGGTATCGCGCAACAGCGTTGCGTAGTGCCCCGACAGCGGCGCGACGATCAGCAGCTTCGGCTGCTCGACAGGCACGTCCTTGCGGAAATGCAGCAACTGGCAAAAAGCCTTGTCGACCACCACTTCCTGCGTAACGGCGACTCGCTCGCCGTTCACGACCGCGGAATCGATGCCCCACTCCGGCTTCGGGTACCGGCGCATCAGGCGCACGAACAGCTCGCTGTTCGCGGCGATGGTGCGCGAGATGGGGGTATAGGCGAAAGGACTGAAGGGGTTGGTGAAAAGATGCTTCGCCATATCGGCCACCGCGACCGCCGGAGCCATCACCGTCTTCTGGAATTCATGCAGCTGATAGATCATTTCACCTCGTTGGCCGGTATGCCGCCGCCATTTCCATATGTGAAATAGCCCTTTTTGCTGCGACGCGGCGACTGTAAAGACTCCGTCATGGAGCGTCAAGCTAAAGCCTCATGCCGGCCAAACGGAACAGGACACCTTCATACCGATAGACAGCCATGGAATCCGTTTGTTACAGCGTACCTGACGCATTTCTGCCTTGCCTCTAGATCGGGCCCAGGGCCGGTTCCTGCATCGCCGCAACCTGTTCTCTGAGCTGCAATATCTGGTCCTGCCAGTATTTCGTCGTATGGAACCACGGAAACGCGGCGGGAAATGCAGGGTCTTCCCAGCGCCTCGCAAGCCATGCCGAGTAGTGCACCAGGCGCAGGCTGCGCAAGGCCTCGATCAGCCCGAGCTCGCGACGATCGAACTCATGGAAATCCTCGTAACCTGCGACGACGTCCGACAACTGCCTTGTCATCGCCGCACGGTCTCCGGACAGCAGCATCCACAGATCCTGGATCGCCGGCCCGCTGCGGGCGTCGTCAAAGTCGACGAAATGCGGACCGTCGTCGGTCCACAGGACATTTCCGGGATGACAGTCGCCGTGCAGCCGGATCGGGCGCGCGGCGCCGCAACGGTCGAAGGTCTCGTGCACGCCGTCCAGGACCTGGTCCAGCACACTTTCGTAGGCCGCATGCAGATCATCGGGGATCAGATTCTGTGTCAGCAGGTATTCGGCCGGCTCTTCCCCCAACGTCTCGATATCGAGGGCGGGCCTGTGCACAAACGGAGTCAGCGCGCCAACCGCATGAATGCGGCCGATGAAACGTCCCAGCCACTCCAGCGTCTCCGGATCGTCGAGCTCCGGGGCTCGCCCGCCGCGGCGGGGATAGACCGCGAACCGGAATCCCTCGAACTCATGAAGGGTGCGGCCCGCCATCACCAGCGGCGGCACGGCGGGGATCTCCCGTGCGGCGAGCTCGAGCGTGAATGCATGCTCTTCGAGAATCTGCTCGCTGGTCCAGCGCCCCGGCCGGTAAAATTTCGCCACCACGGGCTTTTCGTCCTCGATGCCGATCTGGTAGACGCGGTTTTCATAGCTGTTGAGTGCGAGCAGGCGTCCGTCAGTGCGATAGCCGACCGAATCGACCGCATTGAGCATCACGTCCGGCGTCAGGCCAGCGTACGGCGTTGTCGTTTGCGTCATGCCCCGACAATACCCGAATCAAGGAGACTAAACGCAAATCCATGAACCACGGATCTGCCTGGTTTGGCAGGAGGATGACGCACGCGGGAGCTTTCGCTAAAGTGGCGCCACAGGAAAACCGGAGGAACCCAGTGAAATCAGCCATCCGCAACTATTTGCCCGCCGCGGCCCTCGCGCTGCTCGCCTTCTGCATCACAGGCGCCTTCGCGGACGACGACGCCATCAGGGAAAAGATTTCGAACCTGGCATCGGAAGACCTGCGCATTTCATCCGACACGCCCGGGATCGAGCTGTTCCTGCGCAACAAGCACCTGAAGGACGGGACTGCTTCCGCCGACCGCGTGCTTCTCTATGTCCACGGCGCGACCTATCCGTCGGAAACCGCTTTCGATCTCAGGCTCGATGGCATGTCGTGGATGGACTATCTCGCCGCCCAGGGCTGGGATGTGTGGCTGGTCGACCTGCGGGGCTACGGCCATTCGACGCGCCCGCCCGAGATGGACAAGGCGGCGAAGGACAGCGCGCCGCTGGTGACTACCGATGTTGCCGTGCGCGATGTGGGCACCGCGGTCGACTACATCTTGAAGCGCCGCGGCGTATCGAAGTTGAGCCTGCTCGGCTGGTCGTGGGGCACCTCGATCATGGGCACGTATACCTCGTCCAACAACGACAAGGTCAACAAGCTGGTGCTGTATGCGCCGCTGTGGCTGCGCAATACACCCCTTTTGATCGGCGGCGACGGTCCGCTTGGCGCCTATCGCACGGTGGCGAAAGAGGGTGCGAAGAAACGCTGGCTCACAGGCGTGCCGGAGGACAAACTGGCCGGCCTGATTCCCGCCGGCTGGTTCGAGGCGTGGGCCGATGCCACCTGGGCCACCGATCCGAATTCGAAAGACGCGGGTCTTCTGCGCGCACCCAATGGCGTCATCCAGGACGTGCGCGACTATTGGGCCTCGGGCAAGACTTACTACGATGCGGCGAACATCCGCGTGCCGACCCTGCTGATCAAGGCGGAATGGGACCAGGACACCCCGACCTACATGGCGCAAGCGCTGTTTGCACTGCTTAAGAGCACACCAGTGAAACGCTACGTCGAGATCGGCGAAGGCACCCATACGGTGATCATGGAAAAGAACCGCATGCAGCTTTTCCGCGAAGTGCAGATGTTCCTCGAAGAGCGAAATTAATATTCACCGCAAAGGCGCAAAGGACGCAAAGGAAAGCACGGTACGAGGGAAATTTCTCGAATCAGTGGGGCTGTCTACTGCGAGCTCCATTCGGAGAATATACGACCGAAACGCACGGATTTGGCTTCTGCCTTCCTTTGCGTCCTTTGCGTCCTTTGCGGTGAAAAATCTGCTCTAGTGCGAAGCTGAAACCGGCTGGATGGTGTCCGCGACATCGACAAAATCCAGCCTGCATTCCGTGAGCAACCCGAAGATGCTCCCGCTCACGGCAGCCAGGTCGTCATCCGGGCCGAGTGGCCAGACAAATTCCGCCTCCAGCGTTGCGTCGAGGCGTGAATCGAGCCGCACGCGCACGCTGGCGTCTGCAAGCGCGGCAACCGCAACATCCGGTTCGCCGATGCGCGAACGGAACTTGCGCAAAGCGCTGCTCAGGAACAGCTGGAAGCCCACCTCGCGCCAGGCAAAGCGCCCGGCCTGCAGCGCACGCTGGAAGCTCATGGGCGGGCGCGGAATCGGCAGCAGCGACAGGCCCGCCTGCCCGAGCTGTTCCGCCAATGCACGCGTGATCGGCATGCCCCATGCGCCGATGTTGCCGGCGGTTTCGGTGAACCCGGGCGCGTTTCGCGGCGTCACTACGGCGCCTGCCAGAAACCGCAGGTGCGCCTGTTCTTCGGCGGAACTCAACTCGATGTCCGCCGGCAGCAGATCGAGCTGACGGAAGTCCGGCTGTTCACCGCCCCGGCTCATCCGGTAAAGCAAGGAAGGGCTGACCCCGCAGACAAAGTCCGCCGTGACCAGTGCGTTGCCCAGGCCGAAGTTTTTCGCCGGGCCGAGTGCGCCATGGGCCTCGAACAGCTTCCGCAGTGCCTGCGTATCCGGAACCACACCGGGAATTTTTCCCCCTTCCCTGCCGCCGGCGACAATCACCAGCGGCACCGCAAATAAGCGCACGGCGAGGGACGCCTCCGCTGGAGGCTCGAGGGCAAGCTCGATGGCGCGTTGGAGCACCGCGTAGGCCGAAGCTGAAGTTGCCTCGTGCAGCGCGCGCCGGATTGCCTCGTCATCGCCCGCTACCAGGGCGGTTTCGACAGCAGCGAGCAATAATTTTTCCGCATCGCCGTGCTGCAGCGCGGAACCTGCAATTCCGGCATGTTCGGCCAGCGTAACCAGCCGATTGTCGCCTGCCGCCGCGTAAGTCCTGGGATCGGGGAGGGAATTCATTGGGATATGACAAAAGGACTGCATTGTAACAACCGTTACTGCCGCGGCCGTGCCGTGGCGCAGCGACGACTCAGCTTGACTCTGTCTGATTTGGGACTAAAACGAAAGAGGCGGCAGACCGGTGTAAATAAGTGGAAAGACTCCGCTCGCCGCCAGGCCGAACGTTCAGACAACCAACCAATAGTAGGGGGAGTCCTCATGTGGTTAACCGAAGAAGAACGTAAACGCACTGCGCCCGCCGAGACGTCGGCGTTCGTCTCGCCAGTGCCAACTCAAATAGTGTCAAACGGCGAATACAATCCGATGCCGCAGACCGCGCAGCAGAAACAGGTCGAGGGCCGCATCAAGGAAATGGCCGACCAGTATGCTCACCGGCTGAACATGGACCGGCGCACCTTCCTGAAGACGACTTCCGGCATGGCCGTCGCCTTCCTCGCCATGAACGAGGTCTTCGGACCGGTGTGGAACGTCTCCGAGGCCGAAGCCGCGGATCCCGAAATCTCCGACGCCCGCGCCAAGGCCCTCAAGAAGCAGTTCATCTTTGACGACCAGACGCACTTCGTGCGCGACGATTTCGACAAGGAAGGCCTGCTCGGACTCGGCAAATACGCGGCGGAGCACTGGAATCCGGACATGCTGAAGGACATCCCGCTGGTCCTGCAGCGCTACAAATTCCAGAACTACCTGAAGGAAATCTATCTCGACAGCGACACCAAGGTCGCCGTGCTGACTGGCGCACCCTTTGACGATCCTGAATGGTGGCTGCTCTCCAACGACCAGATCAAGCAGGCAAGGGACGCCATCAACAAGGTCGCCGGATCGCGCCGCCTGATGAGCCACACCGTGATCACGCCGGGACAGGCGGGATGGATGGACGAGGTGGATCGCGGCATTTCCGACCTCAAGCCGGACGCCTGGAAGTGCTACACGATCGGCGATCCGCTGTCGCCGTCCACCAAGGGCACCGCCTGGCGCCTGGATGACGAAAAGCTCGTCTACCCCTGGTACGAGAAGGCGGTGAAGGCGGGCATGCGGAACATCTGTATCCACAAGGGCCTGCTGCCGCTCGACTACGAGACGTCCTGGCCCGACGTCTGGAAGCACGCTACGCCGGACGACGTGCTGAAGGCCGCGAAAGACTGGCCGCAACTCAATTTCATCATCTACCACGGCGCAATGCGCAACTTCCTGGAGGATCCGCAGCACTCGCTCGACAAGTTCGAAAAGACGGGGCGCATCGACTGGACGACGGATGTATGCGAGCTTGCCAGCAAGCACGGCCTCAAGAACGTCTATGCCGAACTCGGCACCACGTTCGCTACCGTAGCCGTGGCCAGCCCGCGCCTCGCGGCAGCGATGATCGGCCAGATGGTGAACCACATGGGCGCGGACCACGTCGTCTGGGGCACGGACTCGGTGTGGTACGGCAGCCCGCAGTGGCAGATCGAAGCCTTCCGCCGCCTGGAAGTCCCCGAAGACATCATGAAGAAGATGGGCTGGAAGACGAAGCTGGGCGCCGCCGACGGCAAGGTTAAGAACATGATCTTAGGCGAGAACTCGGCCAAGCTGTACAAGTACAAGATCCAGACCGAGTACGAGGATCTCAGCCGCGACCAGTTGACACTGATGAAGGAGCATTACGAAGCCGAAGGCGTGGAACGCAACAACGTCGCCTACGGATTCGTCGGCGCCAAGACAGCTTAACGACCCGGCGCAATCGCGACCTCCATCCGTATCGGGGTGGCGGCCAAACAAAACGGGGAGCGCAAGCTCCCCGTTTTTCATTCACACCCGCGCTTCGCCGTGAGGGGTGAGGGG
>CAYODB010000011.1:34586-37202 GCA_964402495.1 uncultured Bordetella sp. | reverse complement strand
AATGTAACGCATGAATGTACAAACGGTTGTCATGTATTTAGGAAAGATCAATAATCGCGAGCTTGCGCAGCAGATACGGGTAGATCTTGTGGCCGGGCGCGGCCTGGCTGGTGCCCGGCTGGGGTGCCAGCGCCTCAATGCCCATTTTGAGCATGAGCGTTCGGATGTGACGCCGTCCCGCATGGATGCCTTGGCGCGCCAATTGGTCGCGCAGCATCCGTGCGCCCATGAAGGGATGCTCCAGGTGCGACTCGTCGAGCTTGCGCATGAGCGCCAGATCGGCCGCGCTGACGGGCCGGGGCGGTAGTACACCGAGTCTCGGCTCATGCCCAGCAACCCGGCCTAGCGCGTGATGGGAAGACCATGGGAGTGGTCAATCATGGTTTTGCGCTCAGCAATCCCGCTTTGGTGAGCGCGCGTTCTAAAAAATCATTCTCCAACGCCAATTGGCCGATCTTGGCGTGCAGCGGCGCGAGGTTCACCGGTTCGACTCCGGCGCCGGTGCCAAAGACCTCGGCAGCGCGCTCAAGCAACTGCCGCTTCCATTCGGTGATCTGGTTCGGATGCAGCTCGAACTGCTCGCACAACTGGGCCAGCGTGCGGTCTTCCCGCAAGGCGGCCAGGGCCACTTGCGCCTTGAATGCCGGATTGTGGGTGCGCCGGGTGCGCCGCCCCGATGCCTTCTTCTTCACCATCAAAAACTCCTTTTCGCTAGACCGCCTTCGGTCCGGCTTTATACCCGGAGTTCCCACTTATAGCGCTGTTCAGATTTGCGCGACCACTTCTGTACAGAATCGAATGCAGATGCGTCAGTAGCCGCCGCACATTTACAACATTCTGAATGACGATGGACCGTCCATTAACTCTGCCCCTTCAGGCTTCCTTAGCACCCATCCGCATTGGGGCTGTCAAGAATGTTTGCCCGTTTTGCTTATACGGTGACACGAGTATTTCATGCGATCTTCATGCATTCTCATCGGGTGACCTTTTGTTTTTTGCTACTTCTGATCGCGTTGGTTCCCAATAAAGTCACTCTTCCGTGTCTACTATCGGAGACACCCTTTTCAATAGTGCGCAGGAGAACGGAACAGAATTCTTGTCGCGTCACGGCGACACAACACGCAGCGACAGGTACAAACCTCACCTTCCAGACACTCTGCATTACGCCCCCCTGCCCCCATCTGCCACCGGGTTCGCGAACTAAAGTCGGACTCTGTTCGACCTCTGGATTTTCCGACTTCACATTGCGCAGCTTCTTCTGCTGTCGCCGCCGGGGCACTCTCACCCTTGCTTGTCGCAGTGCCCCGATCCTCCATGCGAATGCGCATGAACCACTTCTTCGCCCCTATCTGATTACTCGTCATCGACGCCGCCGGCACGCAAATCGCTATATCCAGGATGCAGGAAAGAAATCGTGTGAATTACAAGAAAGAGCATCGCGCATCAGACTCAACGCAATCGACGATTGCGCAAAACATTCGGGGCTCAAGTACATGACAACCTTGCATTTGCATCAGAAAGTCCTTCCGATACTTCACCTAGAACGCAACACCAGTGATTGACCCTGACTCCCTTGGCAGTTCGTGCTGGTGGATAGTCCAACGCAGCTTGTCTCTTCATGGAGACAAGGTGTGCACATCACAGCCGGCACGTTCTGGTGCCGGATCTCGATACCAGACTCTTGGTGGATTTTTCCGTCATCCGCTTCCTTATACGGAGCCAATTGCTCGCCACTTACGCGTGATGCACATCCAGGCTTGGCCGCGCGAAGCCAGTTCTTCTTGCCGTGGTCTTCTTGCCGTGGGTGTTGAAGCCGGCAAGTTATCAAAGGAAACCTTCACGAGCAATCGCGCGAAGGTGTGACCAGAAGTTTGGCTCGATATGAAGTATCGATATCGCGCATATTCCCCTGCGAATTGATGCGTTCTCGCGCTGGCGGACGCACGTCTCCCACCACCCCAAGCATCGCGTAGTTGTTCATCTCTGAGGTTATTAAATGTCGGATCGCCAGCTAGTCAGATCACGAGTTACGTTTCGGATGGTTGTTGCCGGGCTGTTCACTCTTCTTGGCCTCGGTGGTTGCGGTAGCGGAGGACCGGATGGATCCGACACCGCCACCTCCCGAGATTCGAAGATGAATATGCAAGCGTTAGAAGCGGCTTCGACAACCGTGATTCCGCCACCGATTGAGGCGAGCGCAGCGCCGCTGGCAGCAAATGCAGGACTGGTGGCGGCCTACGCCTTTGACGAAGGATCAGGAACCGCGGTGACCGATATCTCGGGCAACGGCAACACCGGCATAATCGGCGGGGCAGTCTGGAGCACATCCGGCAGATTCGGCAACGCACTCGCCTTCAACGGCACCAACTCACAGGTGACGGTTCCGAACGCAGATTCGCTGCAGTTTACGGCCGGCATGACGCTCGAAGCATGGGTGCACCCGACCGCGACCCCGATTGGTTGGCGTTCGTTAATCGCCAAGAATCCGGATGACTACTTCCTGATGGCCTCCTCCAGCGTGGGTAATCGACCCGCGTTTGGGGGCACTTGGATTGCAGGCTTCCAGAGCACCATCGGCCCGTCGGTGCTGGCAGTGAACACATGGACACATCTTGC
>CAYODB010000011.1:0-34486 GCA_964402495.1 uncultured Bordetella sp. | reverse complement strand
GCCACGAACTACAGATATCGGGTGCGCGCGACGGACGCGGCGGGCAATCTGAGTGCGTGGTCGAGTATCGTTACTGCCACAACCTCTTCCAGTACTTCGGACACTGTGGCCCCGAGCGCTCCTGCGGGGTTCAGCGCGACCACCGCGGGCCTCAACCAGATCAATCTCGCCTGGAGCGCGGCAACCGACAACGTGGGCGTCACGGGCTATCGGGTGGAGCGCTGCCAGGGCGCAGGCTGCACCACCTTCGCTCAAATTGCAGTACCTACCGGCACGACCTTCAGCAACTCAGGATTAGCGGCATCGACGACATATCGCTATAGGGTGCGCGCCACTGACGCGGTCGGCAATCTCGGCGCGTGGTCGAGCATCGTCAACGCTACGACTTCTTCCAGCCCGGCTCTGGACACCACTGCGCCGACGGTAAGCATTTCTTCACCAGTGGCTGGCGCGACGGTATCGTCGACAACGACGATCACGGCGAGTGCAACGGACAACATCGGCGTAGTGGGCGTTCAGTTTCTGCTCGATGGGGCGTCACTCGGCGCGGAACAGACCGGACCGTTAACGCTATCCTGGAATACAGCGTCGGTGGCCAACGGGGCACACACGATTTCGGCACGTGCGCGCGACGCAGCCGGAAACACGAGAACTGCAACCAATGTGACGGTGACCGTTGCCAACACGCAGGGCAGCGGCCTGGTGGCGGCGTACGCCTTCAACGAAGGATCAGGAACCGCGGTGACCGATATCTCGGGCAACGGCAACACCGGCATAATCGGCGGGGCGGTCTGGAGCACATCCGGCAGATTCGGCAACGCACTCGCCTTCAATGGCACCAACGCACAGGTGACTATTCCGAATGCAACCTCGCTGCGACTCACGGCCGGTATGACGCTCGAGGCATGGGTGTACCCGACCGCGAACCCGATTGGTTGGCGTTCGCTAATCGTCAAGAATTCGGATGCCTACTTCCTGATGGCCTCCACGAACTCCGGAAATCGTCCGGCAATCGCGGGCACCTGGACGTCGGGTGTCCAGAGCACCATCGGCCCGTCGGTGCTGGCAGTGAACACATGGACACATCTTGCTGCAACCTTCGACGGGGCTTCGGTGCGGTTATTCGCAAACGGGGTGCAGGTGGCGAGCCAAGTGCAGACCACGCCGCTGGTGCCCTCCACCGGGACGCTGCAGATCGGCGGGAGCAGTTACCCGAACGAGTATTTTGCCGGCCGCATCGACGAGGTACGTATTTACAACCGTGCGCTGAGTGCCGCCGAGATCCAGACCAACATGACTACGCCAGTCGGCGGGGCACCGACTCCGGATACGACGACGCCGAGCGCGCCTGCGGATGTCAGCGCGACGGCAGCGGGCGTCAGCCAGATCAATCTCGCATGGAGTGCCTCTACCGATAACGTGGTGGTCACCGGCTACCAGGTGGAGCGCTGCCTGGGCGCGAACTGCACGAATTTCGCCCAAATTGCGACGCCCACGGGCACGACTTTCAGCAACACTGGCCTCAGTGCGGCCACGAACTACAGATATCGGGTGCGCGCGACGGACGCGGCGGGCAATCTGAGTGTGTGGTCGAGTATCGTCTCTGCGACCACCTTGGCCGCGGCTGACACCACCGCCCCCACGACCCCTACGAGCCTTACAGCGAACGCCGTCTCCGCCTCCCGGATCAACCTCAGTTGGTCCGCCTCTACCGACAACGTTGCAGTCACAGGCTATCGAATCTACCGCGGCGGCACGCTGCTCTCCACTTTGGGCAACGTCACGACCTATCAGAATACGGGACTGAGTGCTTCCACGACATACTCCTACACCGTCCAGGCTATCGACGCGGCGGCCAATGCCTCGATCGCATCGACAATGGCAAGCGCTACCACCTCAGCCCCCAGCACCGCTACTGTCCTCACCTGGGATACCGTAACAGCCACAAATCTGGGTGGCTACCGCATTTACTACGGAACCTCCCCGGGAACCTATCTCCAGTCGAAAGGCCAAGGGCTGAACGTCGGCAATGTCGCCACTTATACGATAACCGGACTCACTAGCGGGACCCGTTACTATTTCTCGGCGACGGCTTATGACACTTCGAACAGCGAAAGTGCTTTCTCCAACGAGGTTTTCAAGGACATTCCCTGATCAAATCATGCGACGGACTATTGAGATGCAATACGCCAATCAATCGGGGAAACCGGGGATGAGGCGTGACGTGAAGGCTGCTGCCAGCCTGGCTGGACTCATAGGTCTTCGGCCACCAAAGGATGAAAAAACCACGTATAGTTTTCGGAAAAGCAGCTTTGCTTTCAAGTTCCTGGCTGCGGGCGCAATGTTGGCGCCAGTGCAACTTTGCGGCGGAGCCGTTGATACGGCACATGCGTTCGCGGAGTAAGGACAATGGGATACATACACAGCGCACCAGATTCGAATTCAAACCGCGATTCGTCCCGCCGTGCAGGTGTTCTGCTGCTGTGGGCAACGGCCAGCATTACTTTGAGTGCTTGTGGCGGTGGCGGCGCAGGGGATACGGGGCCAGCGAGCTCGGGGTCCGCCGTCCTTGTCTGGGACGCGGTGAATGAGCCAAATCTCGCCGGATACCGCGTGTATTATGGCACCGTACCTGGACTGTATTCGCAAGTGCTGGATGCGGGCAATGTTACGACCTTCGTGGTCACTTCACTCAAGCACAACACCCGATACTATTTCACGGCGACGGCCTATAACACATCGAGCGATTCGAGCGTTTTTTCGAATGAAGTGTTCAAAGATATCCCCTGAGAGAATTGTCTGGCACCACTTAATGAGGGCAGTTATGAGAATCTCGTGTTTATTCTGGCGATGCCTGTTTGGACTTGCGTGTCTACCAGGCCTGGCGTTTGGCGCCACTCCGACGATCACCAGTGTTTCGGGATCGGCGCAGACCGGACAGATCCTGACCATCACCGGGACGTCCATGGTGCAAGAAGACCGATCGAACTGGGATCCGTTTCTCGCAAATTCTCAAAATGCTTCTGGCTTTGAGGGAACAAGCTTCACGGCTGATGGCTGGGAAGGTGGCTCGTCATTCTCCTATGTCACGGACGTAAAATTGATGGGATCAAAATCAGTGCGGTCTCGCCATAGCGGCGCCGCGGATCAAATCAACCAGCACACCAACATTTCATACAACTCCAAATTAACCATCGGTGGCGATCTTTACTTCCGTGCTTATCTGCGATTCAAGGTTGCAAACGGAATCTGGGCAGACAATTATCAGAAAATTTTTGCTAGCTATGCCCCTAACGGTGCATTCCTTGACTGGATTGGTAACGGGGGAGGGCCATTTACACAGGTTGCGATAATAACGAACTCAAACCACTACGCGTCAATCCCGGGTGGGGCAATCCAAGAAAATAGATGGTATTTGGTAGAACTCAAGTTACCGTCAGGGTCGCCGCACAATTACAGGGCATGGATCGACAACCAACTAATAATGGATTTTAACGATACAAGAAGTCCCCAGGGCACAGCATGGGACATGCAGTTCGACATCAATCACTGCTGCACAACGTCTGGTTATAGCAAAGACAACTGGTGGGACGGCTTTGTGGTTTCAAAGACTCGTGTGGGCCCCGCATCACTGATCGAGATCGGCAATTCACCCAATTACGCAACAGCTACAAAAGTCTATCAGGCGCCGGAGTACCTCTCAGATACGTCAGTTCGTATCAAAGTCAATCTGAGTGGATTGGGTTCGGGCCCGCATTACCTGTGGGTGACCAATAATCGGGGAGAGCGGAGTCCGGCCTACGACTTTGTTGCCCCTGGCAGCTATCCTAATCCTCAGAACTTGCAGGTGCAGTAGACTGGGATACCCCCCTCACCCTCGAAGCGCGGACCCGCGCACACATTTAGGATTTCCGCCATGGATAGGTCCGTTTTGCCGCGTCAACTTCTTCTAGGTGCTTCTTTGCTCACGGCCACTGTCTTGGCGGGGCTTCCGACGACTGCGGGCAGCGCCCAGACCATATTCTTTACCGAGAATTTCGACTACACGAACTTTGCCGCACGAGGTTGGTATGACACGTCAGGCGGCACGGTGGATTCTGCAAACCACATCCCGGGCAGCACCGCCTCGTTCAATTGTCGTTGGGTTCAGGGAGGGACAAAATGTGCAGGCGGCGCGCCCGGACGGCACCTGTTCACCGCTTCTCCCACCGTTTATGTGAGTTTCTGGATAAAGCTGGGTTCCGCGGCAGTGACGTGGCGGGGGTCGGGCCAGTCCTATCATCCGCACATGATCTATCTGCTGACGGATGCGGATGACGAGTATGTAGGCCCGGCGTGGTGTAATCTTGAATTTTTGATTGAGCCGGCCCTTTTTACTCCAAGGTTAGCGGCAACGGATGGAAAGCGAATCAACACTGGGCAATTAGGTGTCAATCTGCTGGGAACCACTACGCCCCATGCAATAGGAGGCGGCAACGGATCCCAGAACGCAAGTTCCGGTCACTATTCGAATGGCGATGGCACCTATTCGAATGCCACGCTCTGGGATTCTCCCTCCGCAAATTTCGTGAACAACACATGGCACCGTGTTGAAGTCTATGTAGCAATGAACTCCATCGCTGGCGGAATACCCCAAGCTGATGGAATTATCAAGCTATGGGTGGACGGTGCGCTCGTGGTCAATCGGTCGAACGCCTATTTGCGGACGGCGCAATTTGCGACGCAAAAATTCAACCAATTCCTTCTCGCTCCCTACATCGGTGACGGCTCTCCCATCGCACAGGATTTATGGATTGACAATCTGGTTGTGGCGGATCAACCACCGTCGTCGTCCAGCGTACCGGCGCCCACAAATCTCAGAGTCCAATAAAGGCGTGCCGTCTGATTCAACTGACATTGAAAAATTTGCGAGGGAAAGAACCTGCCGTTCATTGCATGAGTAACGCTTCTTGACGGCATGAGCGATCAGGCGCGTAACCGATGAATCAAATCCTTCAACTTAGGAGTAGCCGTTGGGCGGCACATTAGTGCGCATGCGGATGTCGCGTTATGGCCTACCCAAACCCGCTTCGGCGGGTTTCTTGATTGTGTTTAACGATTGCGCCTGAATTCCATTGGCCGCACCAAGGACTGTACCCACAGTTCCACAGTTCGCATTCCCGCAATTTCGCCTCCCAGGTCTGGGAGCCGTCTTGGCGCCCTCGGTCCGCGACATAAACCTACTGCCTTGTCAATAAGGCCATATTACGGAGTATGATAGGCCCCACTAAAAGCTCGCTCGCAGCGAGCGCAGATCGAATGCGAGCAAAAAAAAGTCGCGCAGAAGGTAATCTCAAAGGGAGAAAGAAATTGGCACTTGGACAGCCCCCTCGCGGCCTGGCGTGCAGCGAACCCGCCCGGCGTCGCCATTATTCAACCATTCTGTTGCCCGCGGCGCTTGCCGTCCTGTTGGTCGCATGTGGCAGCGGTGGTGACGGCGGCAGTTTGACGGCTGCGCCAGTTATCCCTCCTACGATCACCAGCGTTTCGGGGACAGTGCAAACGGGACAAACGCTAACCATTTCCGGAACGTCCATGGTCCAAGAGGACCGATCAAACTGGGATCCGCTTCTCGCTAATAATCCGAACGCGTCTGGCTTTGAGGGAGCAAGCTACGCGGCTGACGGATGGGAAGGTGGCGAAGCATTTTCCTATGTCATTGACGTAAAACTGATGGGGTCACAATCAGCGTTGTCTCACCATGCAGGAGCCACAATTACAAACCACACCAACATTTCATACAACTCCAAATTAACCATCGGTGGCGATCTTTACTTCCGCGCTTATCTGCGATTCAAGGTTGCAAGCGGAATCTGGGCAGACAACTATCACAAGATTTTCGCCTCGTATGGCACCAACAGTGTTTTTCTCGATTGGATCGGTAACCTGGACGGCTCTGCGTATGCACGAGTGTTCCTTCAGACAGACTCAGCCGACACGTATGTCAATCTTCCGGAGGGACCGGTGCAGGAGGAACGATGGTATTTGGTAGAGCTCAAGTTACCGTCAGGCCCACCACACAACTACAAAGTATGGATCGACAACCATCTGCTGATAGATTACAACGATACGATAAGCCCCCAAGGCAGTGCGTATGACATGCAGTTCGACATCAATCACTGCTGCACACCGCCTGGATATGTCAAAGACAACTGGTGGGACGGGTTTGTGGTCTCCAGGACCCGTGTCGGCCCCGCATCACTCATCGAAATCGGCAATTCATCCAACTACGCAACAGCTACAAAGATCTATCAGGCGCCGGAGTACCTCTCTGACCCATCATCTCAAATCAAAGTTAACCTGACTGGACTAGGCGCCGGCCCATATTTTTTGTGGGTGACCAATAATCGAGGTGCGAGGAGTCAGCCCCACCGCTTGTAGCTGATCACGGTACTGTTTCTGCTGCTCCGAACAACGTACATCGTCAACAGTACCGCCTCGCCGTCGCCGCCTCTCCTGCTCGTCTATACGAGCATCCAAAAGTGCTCCCATAGCGACGGTTTCCTGGCTCAGCGTGCTGCGGAAGCCTCGGCCAGCGACGAGAACAATTGCTCGTACTCTCGAACGCATCGCTGAAGTGAATACTTCTCCACTGCCTTTTTACGCGCGGCGTAGCCCAGCTCAGCTCTCCATCGCAGGTCTCTAACCAGGCGAGTCAGGGCGTCCTTCAGTGCCGTAACGTCGCCGAGTTCCACCAGGATGCCATCCACGTCCGACGTGATCACGTCTCGGATACCTTCAACATTCGTTCCGATCACAGGCAACCCTGTTACCATCGCTTCGACAAGGCCAATCGGCAGACCTTCTCTCAGTGAAGTAAGGCAGAAGACATTCATTACCTGCAGAAGCTCAGGAATATCCGTTCGATAACCGAGGAACAATACTCTCTCGGCCAGACGGTGATTGTTGACGAATTGGCGAAGATCATCCTCAGTATTGTCTGATTCCCCCGCAAATCCTTGTCCTACCAGCAGAAGCTTGGCGTTCTTGATCTCCGCTGCAACTTCATTAAAGGCCTGCAGAAGAAACTTATGGTTCTTCACCGCCTTCAAGTTCGCAACAATCCCAATGACGATATCGCGGTCGGATAGACCCAGGCTGTCTCTCAGACCTTGAACATCTTTCTCACGTCCAAACAGTTCAGTATCTACGCCGTTCTCTATCGTTGTTGTTTGATGTGCTCCCATATTGAATACATTCTGGATTGCAGTGGAAACCTCCGGCGCCACCCCCACCGATGTATCAAACCGTCTAAGCAGGAAGCCTCCCGCTACTCTCCATTTAAAGGACGTCTCCTCGACTTCCCATCTTGAGTGGGCCGTAAAAACCAGGGCCTTCTTGGCGGCAACTTTGCAGCCATAGTACGAATAAACTGCCGGCATGAAATGCTGCGCATTGACGACATCGATATTCTCCATCCGAATGATTCTCGCGATGTTTCGCATCGTGGAAAAATCTACTCGTTTAGTCTTTGGCACATAGTGCAGAGGTACCCGAAGATCTGCAAACTCTTGCAGCGCTTCGCCCCCGGTAAGCCAAGCCACCGATGGATTGAATCGATCTCTGTCCAGCCTCAGAACGAGGTTGTGCACAAGACGCTCTGACCCCCCCATCCCCATTACAGGCATGATGAACAAGATGTTCACTTTTCTCATGGCACTACCGATCCTTACTTGGAATCAGATGCGCGTCCACCGTATCTGATGAGTTGCTCAACCGCTTGTTCAAAGCTCACACGCGAGCGCCATCCAATCATGTTTCGAATCTTGGAGGCGCTATATCTGATTCGTTTCTGCGATGACACCAAGCTATAGACAGCAAGGAGCGGCTGCTTTCCAAGAGTCGCGAAGACTTTTTCCTGAAGCCAGGTCAAAGCAAAAAGTAAAGACATCGGAAAATAAATCACAATCGATTTCGGGTACAAAGGCCTAATAACCTTTTCAATGTACAGTTTCTTCGTGACCGTATAATCATCCACTACATTGAATAACTGGTTGTCTGCCGCGCTGTTCCTAATGGACTCCACAATAGCGTCCACCGCATTGTCCACATGGATAAGGGGTAGCTTGCTTTCTCCATCGCCGAAAACAACGAAAATTCGGTTTGCCAAGGAGGCGCCTATCATTTTCGTGTAGACCTCGGATCCAGGTCCATATAGTGTCCCAGGTCTTAGCACCACTATCGAGCAGCCATAGTGGTTCATGGCCTCCGTCACCAGAGCCTCAGCCTGCAACTTTGCAGCGGAATAATATCCTCGGCGTAGAGGAAAGCGCTCGAGCTGAGCGTCCTCTGTCACAATCTGGTGCTCAGCATACCCCGCCACTTCGTAGACACCGCATGAACTAATATAGACGAGCTTTTTCACCCGGCTCGATTTACAGGCCTCAAGGACGTTCCGTGTTCCTTGAATCGTTGCCGTTTTGGAGTCCTCTGCTGTACCGCTTGTTCCCGCCGCGGCATGTACGACAACATCCACCCCTTGAATGGCGGCGACGATCGATGATTCGTCACTCAAATCACCAAACGCGATCTCGACCTCCAACTTTTGCAGGGCACCCACTTTGGATGCCCTGCGCGCCAGGGCCCGCACTTGATAGCCCTCCTCGACCAGACGCTTCACAAGCCTGCCTCCGAGGAAGCCTGTGGCACCGGTTACAAATATTCTGGTCTGTTTCGCTATCACGAATGGATACTCTTCCCAATGCGCCGACACGAGATTCAGTAGCCGCGCCTCCTGACAATTCACCTAGACACCGGACACTGCATCACAGCACTTCAATGCAAGTGCCGCAATGGTCAGGCCGGTGTTCGCATGACCTGAATAGGCGAGCGCGGAACCGTCGGCTACAAACAGGTTATCGGTCCCAAACACCCGCAGGTCAGCATCAACAACGCCCTCCGAGGCATTCATTGCCATTCGACATGCGCCCGAATGATGCCCTGCACTGTCCAGCCTCGAACTCATGCCTGGGAAGATTCTGAAGCTCTCGAACTGCTCCGCATAGTTGTCAAAGAACATGGCAAGAAACTTCTCCAGTGAACGACAGTCTTTATCCGAGATGCTCCATTTTATGCCGAACGTCCCTTTGTCCAGTTTACGTAGTCGACTTTCATCGTCTGGCAATTGCTCGGCAAACACCAATCCCGATACGTAGCTTGTCGAATAAGACAAACCGAATTTGAAGTTAACCGCATCAAACAGCAGGTCTGCGTGCCGCACCAGATATGCCATATCAAGCGGGCTAAGGGACTTCCCTCTGTGTGTAACCAGTTTTCTCTTCAGAAAGTCGTATGTAGCGGGGTCCTTCATCGAGATGGCCGGACGCAAGTAGAGGATGTGGTTATGGCACTGCACGTTACCCAACAAGTCCGGATTGAGTGCAAAGCCGTACCGCAACTTATGTCCTTTTCGCGTCTCGCCGAACAGTGGCTTCAAGTTCATGCGCTGCCGCAGCCTTGCCTTGAATACGAACCCGGTCGGATGGTCTATGATGAAACGCCCGATCGGCAATTGCCCGAGTGGAGGACACTCGCCTACGGAGTTGAGAAGTATCTTTGGAGATCCCAACCCGCCCGCGCTCAAGACAAAGATGTCGGCAGGAAACTTCACTGACGCTCCACTCTCGACCTCAACGCCTTCCGCTACGGCGACACTTCGCCGCCCAGAGCTCACGAGCCGTCTTACTTCGATGTTGGGGACTACCTTCAGGCCGTGCAACACCCTGGCGCGCTCAATCAGGACCCGGGTGGAGAATGGCTTGTCCGGGTATAAAAGGGCTTTTAGTCTGAATTTCTCCCCGGTATTTTCGAAACCATCCAGCGGCGCGTTCAGGGACGCGTCAATGTCATCCAGCGAAAACGAACTCCCGTCTCGAATGAGCTCCATGGCTCGTGCGTAGTACTCGCGAAGCAAGCCATAAGTAATCGGTGTTCGTGGATGTCCGTCAAGATGGGATAAACCCTCCACGTCTGTTTTGTCAAGAACGGTGAGACCGCCATGCCAGAAGTTGGAGGTTCCACCAACCCCGCTGCCTCTGGTAAAGGGGGCCTTTATTGCAAAGTCTTCCCAGACCTCATTGCCCGGAAGCAACGGGGCCGGCGCACAGCCAAGTTCCACGACAGTTACAGGGTGCCCTCTTTCAACGAGTGTGGACGCCACTATGCCTCCCGCCAGACCACCGCCGATAACACACACTGATTTTCGCATCTCGGCTAGAAAGACACTTGAGGAAGTTCACCGCTGATTGTCATCGAATTCAGTGTCGTCTCGCCTATCCCGAGCGTATCCCCGAGCGGTGGGTGCGCTTCATAACTTGCGCTCAGTCCTAACCCACTTCTTTCTGCCAATACCCAGGATGGACAATGCATCTATACCCAATTTCCAGACCAGGAACGCAGGTGCAACGAAGATCGACAGGAACTTGCTCAATCTGTTCTTTGTGTAAAAGACTCCCACAACAAAAACGCCCAACTGAGCCAATGCCAGGAGAATAAACCACACCAGAAAGGTAGTTCCATGGCCGGCCGGCGTCAAGAACGTGCCTCCGAGACAGACCAATGTCACATTCATTCCTAGAGACGGGTTAGGAAGGATCAGCGTCAGCCCCGCATCGAGTTTGACGACATTTCGGTCCACCATCCCCCTTGCCAGGAGGCGGAAGCCGTAACCCCAGGCCACAGCGAATCTTCCACTCGACCAACGCATTCTTTGGCTTGTCGCCTGCTTGAGCGAGGACGATTCCTGGTGGTAGACCTTCGCATTCCTATCGAAGCCCACAGTCTCCCCGTTCTGTATGAGCTTCGCATAGTATTCCCAGTCTTCCCCGACCGTAAACGCGTCCCAACCGTATTTTCTGAGTAACCGGGTCGCAAAGCACATGCCGGTTCCGGTAAGCTCGCATGAGAGACCGAGTCGTTGTTTTGCAGGGCTATAGATGATGTTATTGATTGTCCTTGAAACATCGAGCAATCGCGTAAACCAGCTCTCATCAGGATTTCCGACACCGCTGTAGCATTGAATGACCTGCTTTTCCTGCATTGCCTGGTCGAGACTCCTGAGTGCGTTCGTGTCAATAAAACAATCCGCATCGACAATCAAAACCGCGTCGTACTTGTTCAGGTCTATTGTCTCGAGCGCCCACTTTATGGCGTACCCCTTTCCCCGCTTCTCTTCATCGAATCTCTCGAGAACGGTAGCAGCTTGATGGCGTCCGATGTCCGCTGTGCTATCCGTGCAGTTGTCGGCCACTACGATCGTTTCAAAGAGATCTCCGGGGTAGTCCTGGTTGCGAGTGCTGGAAAGCAGTCTTGGAAGAAGCAGTTCTTCGTTATGCGCCGGAATCACAATTGCGAACCGCGTTACCAGCGCACCCGCTGCTGACGGACGCTTTGACGAGAGAAAATGAGTGCCCAGCAAGACAAGCCAGTACACCACATAAACACTCATGTAGATTCCAGCAAGAACCAATATGCTTGAGACGATGATCATTTCAGATCGCCCTCCATCAATTTTCTCTCTGCAAACTGAGCGGCCTGAGTCGGCAAAACGGTCATCACGGCAGCATTCCCTTCAGTTCAAGTGTCACGTCCTCGGGCGCGCGTCCGTCGAGGTACAAGCGCGACCAGATCTCCAGAGCGAGGAGCGTCATCAGCCGATCGGTGCCATCTATGCGATTGGCCTCGTGCGACGCGATCAATTCCTGCACCGCTGAAAAATGAAACAGGCCACGGTCCTTGACCACCGAGTCTGACAGCAGGCCCCGTACGAGCGGCGCGAGTTCCGACTTGAGCCAAGCGCCCATCGGCGTGCCGAACCCGCGCTTCTTGCGTTCCAGAATGTCGCGAGGGAGCAGATCGGAGACGGCCTCCTTCAAGGCGTGCTTCAGCCTCCCACCGCGAATTTTTACGTTCTCCGGCATGCGTGCAGCCAACTCCACGAGCTCCTGGTCGAGCAGTGGCACGCGGCATTCTAGAGATGTCGCCATGCTCATCTTGTCCGTGAGCATCAGTAGGTCGTCGGGTAGCATGGTTTCCGCGTCCACCGCGAACATGCGATTGAACGCATCCCCCCCACTGGCATGACGGAACGCAGACTCGATCATATCCGGCTGCGGCACCCCATCGAAGCGAAGCAGCCGCTGCACTTCCTCCAGTGGAAACACCTGCACATAGCCACGGTAGCGTTCTTCGAATGGCAAGCCAGCGCTCTCGAGGAACCCCTTCGCCAGCCGCGAGAAATTCATCAGCGGCGAGTGCCGGTCGCTCGGAAGATGCTTGCCCACGGTTGAGGCGGCCCGGCGCGCCCATCCGGGCAGGCGGTCGAAGTAGGCCTGGTAATGATTCCCGAGGTAACGCCGGTACCCGCCGAACAATTCGTCTCCGCCCACGCCCGACAGGATCACGGTTACATCACGGCGCGCAAACTGCGATACGAGGTAGGTCGTGATAAACGCGGTATCCGACATCGGCTCGTCCATGTGCCACAGTAGGCGCGGCAGGAGAGAAACAACGTCCGGCCGGACTACGATCTCCTGGTGCTGCGTATGGAATAGTTCCGCGACCCTGCGCGCATAAGGTAGCTCGTTGTAATAGTCGTCCGCAGCCGTCCCCTTGAATCCGATGGCATAGGTCCGTATCGGCTGGTCGCTGTGCGCCGCCATCAGGCCAACTACCGTGCTGGAGTCGATACCGCCGGACAGGAACGCACCAATCGGCACATCGCTTACCATCTGCATGCGTACCGATGCGTCGAGGCGTGTGCGTATCCGCTCCACCCACTCGCGCTCCGGCATTCCCCGATCCATAACCCCGGAAACGCGCCAGTAGCGGCGCTCCTCTATGCGCCCATCTTCGATGACGACCATGCTCGCAGGTGGGAGCTTGCTGATGCCGCGAAAGATCGATAGCGGTGCAGCCACGTAGCCAAGATTGAGGTAGGAATGCAACGCCGCGGGATCGATCTCCGCCGAGATACCCGGCAGCTTGAGCAGCGCCTTCGCTTCAGAGGCAAAGGCGAACCGACGCGCGTCGCGGAAAAGATAGACCGGCTTGATGCCCAGGCGGTCGCGCCCCACGATCAGCCGACGGCGGCGCGCGTCCCACAGGGCGAAAGCGAACATGCCGTTCAGCCGGTGAATGAATTCATCGCCGTACTGCGCGTAGCTGTGAAGGATGACCTCGCTGTCCGACGCAGTCTTGAACCGATGCCCGAGAGATTCCAGCTCGCTGCGCAGTTCACGAAAATTGTAGATCTCACCATTGCACACGAGCCACAGCGTGCCGTCGCCGTTCGACAGGGGCTGGTGTCCCCCAGCGAGATCAATGATCGAGAGGCGCCGCATGCCGATGGCGCACGGGCCGTCCACATGATTGCCCTCGTCGTCTGGCCCCCGGTGAACAATGACGCGACCCATGGCCGGCATCAACCCCGGGTCGGCGGAGACGCCGTCAAGCTGGAAAATGCCGTAGATGCCGCACATTATTTTGGATTCGACAAGTCGCAGAAACACACAGATTTCAAATATACAAGATCAAACTCTCACTATCCAATCGCACCGAGATGACGGGTCATTCGAAATAGCACGTGCAAATAAGATCTCAATTACCAGGCAACCTAAGCAAGCGCCCCACCGCGCAACTATCAAAGATCTGGCTAGAACTGGAAGTAGATAAACGCCGGGGTTCCGAGCGAAAGTCCGGCAAATGCCAATATCAGCCCCGCATACCCGGCGGCCTGCACTGGTACCGGAAGCTTGATCAGCCACGCAAGCTGTGCATCGAGCCACGCTTTGGGGGTGAAATGGGCCGCGAACGCGAGCAGCAGAACTGCAAAAAAGGCTGGGTGCAGAGGGGTACCGCCCGATAGCTTGGCCAGACCTCTCAGGTAATCGATCAGGGTATCGAGGGAACCAACCCGGAACAACAACCAGCTAAACACGATGAGATGGAAGCACAGAAACCGTGCCCCAATGGTGCGCAGCGGGCTACCGACCACGCCCGTCCGCGACTGGCCTCGTGAGAATACCAACAAAAGACCGTGCCATGCCCCCCAGAGCACAAAGTTCAGTGCTGCGCCGTGCCACAATCCGCCAAGGAGCATGGTAAGCATGATGTTCCGAATGGTTGCGCGCCTAGATCCCCGATTCCCTCCCAACGGGATATACAAGTAATCCCGCAGCCACGTCGACAGCGAAATGTGCCATCGCGACCAGAATTCCCTGACATTCGTGGCCAAGTAGGGTCGGTTGAAGTTCATAGGCAGGTCGTAGCCCATCATTCGGGCCGCGCCAATAGCGATGTCACTGTAGCCTGAGAAATCGTTGTAGATCTGAAACGAGTACCCATACAGGGCGAGCAATAGTGTGAGAGAAGAGTACTCCGCGGGCGCGGCGAATACGGCGTCAACACCCAAGGACGCGAGCAGGTCGGCAATAACGATCTTTTTGATGAGTCCCCTGAATACCAGCAGCAGCCCGCTCTGAAAGTGTTCGCTCGAGACCAGTGGAGTCCTGTGGAGCTGGGGTAGAAATTCCGCTGCGCGAACGATGGGTCCGGCAACAAGCTGCGGGAAGAATGAAACGAAGACGGCAAACTTGATAAAGTCTGGCTCACACTTGATGCTCCGGCGGTACACGTCGATCGTGTAGCTCATTGTCTGAAACGTATAGAAAGATATTCCGACCGGAAGCAGCAGATCGTGATGGATGAACGCAAGATCAAGTCCCAGCAGGCTCCCAACGTCGGTCGCTGTATCAACGAAAAAATTGAAGTACTTGAAGACGCCAAGCAGACCAAGATTGGCCGCAAGACTCAATATGAGTATTACCTTGCGCATGCGGTCTCTCTGCTCGACCGCGAGCATACGCGCTACACCGTAGTCCACCACCGTTGAAAGCAAAATCAGTCCGGCGTACATCCAGTTCCACGACATGTAAAAGAAGTAGCTGGCGGCCAAAAGAAACAAGTCTCTCGTCCGTTCGCGATGGAAGACGAGCCCGTAAAGAATCAGCACAACGGGGAAGAAGACCGCGAACTCGGGAGAATTGAAATTCATTCTTCTCGATTCCTATTGTTTGGCGGCGGCTTTGTGTGACAAAGCGGATGCGATCATGCCGGCAAGCACGCCGTGTCCTTCCGGGGTGAAGTGGACTGGGTCACGGAAAAGGTCTTCACGACCTGTGAGGACTGGTGCCGTATCGACCAGGAGGACACGTTTCTCACCAGCAACATCCCGAATCACGCCGTTCAACTGCTCGACTGCTGCAAGCCAACCACGCGCCGATAGTTGCTCATTCCATCTGTGAACGAACAGCACCACATCAGGCGGAATGGGCGCAGGCACGCCAGGCGAGACGCTGATGGAAAACGTGCAAAGAACAGGTTCGGCACCGAGTGCTCGGACATTATCGACAAAATCGACCAGTATCAGTCGGAAAGCGTCCGTGGCTCCCACGCCGATGTCATCGCTCAACAGTTGAGCCGCAGAGAGCCGTGTCGTGATGTTTGCGTTGAGAAGCGAGTAGGCGGTTGACTCCTTAAACAGCCGCGCAGGCCAAGACGGCTTGCTATCGGGTGCTGAAGGCGTACGGGCTTCGGCATCCGTCTTCGGTCCGGCACCTTTGCTCTTGATCGCCCCCGGAAATCTTCGACTGAGAAGGCCGATATCCAGAGAAAGTTGATAAAGGACAACCACATCGGGTCGCCACCGGTCAAATTCACGCTTGAGGAAGGCGAGATCGCCTTCAATTCCTGTCCCCGCTCTCGATGCGTTCAATACCTGCGCCGGCACTCCCTGTAACTGAAGGTTCTTGCCGATCAGCGTGGGGAAAATGATGTCGGGAGGGAGGTATATGTCCTCCCCGTGCGATGCGGATGCAACCCAGATCCGGAAAGCGCCTGCCGGCTTGGGTCCCTTGATCACAGGTCCCCGAAAGGGGAATTCCGCAGTTGGGCCGAATTCAGGACCACTTCCCTCAAGGTCATTCGATTGACCATGTTCCGATCGGACCGCTCCGAACAACGGTGTGTCCCAACCTCTCAGGTGTGCGCGGTACTCCAGGCCGATTTCAATCGTAGCGAGAAACAGAGCTATCCAAAAGATCGGACGTAGCGTGCGGAAACGAGCGGCTAGGCCAGGAGAAAATGACGTTGTCACGCTTAATTGTACCCAAAAACCACGGATTCAATCCTCAAATCGGCACCGTATAAAATGCTATATCTGCTGTGCGATTTCGAGCCAAATCGGACTCTCCTGTACAGCCAGGTTTCGAGCTTGCGTCAAGGATCGACGTCAGGATATACAAGCTTTCTTCAGATATCGAGTGTCGCGTCGTCGACTAGTCTGGAAGCCGAACATCTTAAGCAGACGCGCTCTCCCGACGCGATGAAACCCTGATTTTTCGATGCCCCGGATCGAGGGTAGGTTGTCATCGTCGACGCAGATGAAGCACTTCTCGTAGCCGTGCCCTTTGAGATACCGCTGGATGGCCTGAAGTGCACTCGGATAAAGGCCCTTTCCACGGTACTCTGGCAGCGTAAGGCAGAACATGACCTCACACTCTTTGATGCCAAGACGCAATGTCCGATTAGGATCTTTGCTGTAGTAAAGCCAACTGATGTGTCCTATGAAACCGCTTTCCGTATCCTTGAAAATGAAGAAATCCTTGACGCCATCGTAGAGATCACACTTGAATTCCCATGGGACTTGCTCCATCCGTTTTCGGGCACGTTCCAGGTCGATTAGTTCACCCTTGACAACCGGACCAGGGTTGTTCACCTCTTGGCCGGCACCCTTGGATGTCTGAAGGGACATGCAGTAAATCAGAACCGTCTCATTTTTGAACAGTGCGTTCCAGAGCAGCGCAAGCAACTCTCGTATCGAAAGATGCTGCCAATGATCCCTGAGAATGGAGACCCCCCTACGCATGGTCGCGCATCTTCTCCGGCAATTCAGTGTTCACTACACGGAAACTTCCCATCACCTTCTCCGGAATTGTTGGAGCGTCGAGACGTAAGCGTCGGTTGATTGTTTAATCCAGCGGGCCACGGAGTAGTTCAGTCGAATCAAGTGCCGTGCGTTCATGCGAAGTCGCTCTCTGAGATCGTGATCCGCAGCAAGAGATTGCATCGCATCGACGAGCCCCAACGAATCCGCCGGTCGGACAAGGATTCCGTTCTCTCCGTCTGAGATCATTGCGGGCACTCCTCCGACCGAAGTGGCAATCACCGGAATGCCGGCCGCCATTGCTTCCAGCAGCACCATTGGTGTTCCTTCCGTAAGCGACGGCAGAACAAAAGCATCCAGCGCGGGGTACCATGCTGCCGTGTCGACCTGAAAGCCTGCGAAATGCACCTTGCTTCCCAACCCGCTGTCGCGAACGGTCGATTCCAGTGCGCCACGCTGTGGCCCCTCTCCGACAACAACGAGACGCCACTGCGTATCTCTTGACACCCACATCTTTAAAGCCTCCATGAGGTAGCTCAGACCTTTTTCTTCGCTGAGCCGCCCTACGAATCCAAAAACAAACTCGTATTCCCCGATCCCCAACCGCGAGCGCGTTTCTTGCCGGATTTGCTTTGGATCGGACGTAGATTCTTCCGAAATTGCATTCGTGATCACCTGGATCCGATCTTCGCCTACACCTCTCTCAACGAGGTCTTTCTTCATCTGATCCGATACCGCAATAATTCGGTTGAAAAACCTGAGGAGGAAAGTATCCAGCTTGTTGTAAACGTTCAAATGCCTGTCGATAGAGATAAATCCATGGCATGTGGAAAGGATGGGAAGGCCCAAGCATTTTGCGACGACGAAGCCAATGAAGTCAGCGCGGTATCCGTGGGTGTGGATGAGATCGAACCGTTCTGCCTTGCAATAAGCGATCGTCTCACCGATATTCCTGATGGGGTTTAGATACTTGTACCGGCTGGTATCCACGTGGATCGCGTGGTAGGAGACCTTGGACGAACACAGACTTTCAAGAAAGTAATTCCGTTTATCCGCCGCACGCGTGAACAGCACCGGGGAAAGCTCACATTCTGCTCCGATGTGTCGAAGCATTGTCAGCAAAACACGCTCGATGCCTCCGAAGTCCACAACCGTAGCAAGCAACGCAATACGCAGTGGGCGTGGCATTACCTTTTCAACACCGCCTGCTTCAATCGCGCCAGCCCCGTCATCAGGCCAATCGCCAGTTTCCGTGTGCGAATGATCAGAGGCCATGAAAATGGCAGCAATTTGAACTCCGCGAAATAAAACAGTTTGTAAAGGAGGGGCTTGAACGCGAAGTCATAGTACCCGATCAGGGAAACGACCCTGATATGAAACTTTTTCTTGAACGCTTCCTGCGTTGGCGTCGTCCCGACCCCCCTGAAACTGTACCAGGAGCAACCGATCTCTTTGGCCCACTGAATTCCATCCACGTTCAGCGCATCATCAATACCAAGACCACGATACGCGGAAAGACTTCCACCATGCATGCCGAGGCACTTTCCGGCAAATGCAATATCGATGGTGCCACCCACGATCGCCCCTTGGTACTTCGCCACCAGCAATCGCCCCATACCTTGCCGAAGATACGTATCCCAGAGTTTTTCCTGATAAGCGTAGTCGCGTACCATAAAGCCTCGCTGAATAGAAAATTCACGAAACATCTGATAAAACTGTTCCAGCTCAGATTTTCTGTTTGCCACTTCTATGACGACACCTTTTTTCTTCGCATTGCGGACTGACGCACGCGTACTTTTGGATAAGAGGTCAAAGTAGCTTTGTGGATTCTCGAATCTCGTCAGATCGATTCGCGCTACATCTCTGGGTGAATTCCAGAAAGTCCAGCGTTGCTGCAAATGTCTGAAGCCACGGGCGACGAATTTGTCCTCTTGTCCCTCCATAGACACTTCGGGGATGTTTGGATTGATTCTGAAAAAGATGGCATTTTCCCGCTTGCCAATTCGAATCGCTGCATCGACCAATGCAGCGAAGGTTTCATCATCCTGATAATCCCAGACCGGCATCTTCTGTGAATACAGAATGGTGAATGGCGTAAATCGCAGCCTCTTCCTGAGGATCATCAGTCCTCCACAGAATTTGCCCTCTCGCTCCGCACAAAGATAAATCGGTGTCCATCCATCGACGCTGCGCACCGCCCCCCATTCAAAGGCGTTCAGCGGATGTGCACATTCGAAGCGCTGGACTTGTGCATTCCAATACCCTCGCTCTGACTCGCCAATCTCTCTAACTTCTGTCATACGCGTTTGATACCTCCATTTACTCCAAATTGACGGCCTACACCTGTGCTGCTTCGATATGGGGACGCAAGATACGGCCAACCAACAACGTAACGAGTCGGGCCTGGATGCAATCGCTTGCTATGCATTCTTGTTTCGAAATCATCAAGGTCGCCTCATGCCTGGATCGTCCGGCTCTCTGTCGGCATCTCCTTGCAGGAATCCGCAACGGTATGCACTCCTTTAATTCGCAGAAGTGCCGCCGCCAAAGCAAAGTAAAGCGTGGAGAAAATGGAATAACCTTGCGAAATAAAAAATCCAGACGCCAGAAGACCCAGGAAACCTACGAGCATGAGCCCTCCCATGGAACTCAACTCCCTGCTCTCACGCGACTGCATTTGCAATCGTATTCTGCTTATCCGGAAAAACGTCAAGACACTTCGCAGGTTGATGAGCATAAATATGCCGAAACCAATCAGCCCAACCTCGACAGCAACTTGCAAAAAGGAATTATGTATGGATTTCCACTTGATATTCGACTGCCCGGAAAGCTGTCTCGTAACTCCCCATGCAAAACTGAAGCACTCGACTCCAACTCCCGTAACAGGATTTGCCACGGCAAGATCAATCGCCCCTTGCCAAACGTTAAGTCTCCCCTCTTCTCCCGTGACATTGTAGTCTGACGAAAGATCAAAGAGGGTCCGATACCGGTCCACATCAACGCGATCTCCCATAAATAGCCAGGTCGAAGCAAGGATAAAGATTAAGAAGATCTTGTGGCCCTTCTCGATACCCCCGGCTTTGGTCAGAAGCACTATTAGCAAGACTATTCCAAGCGCTAGAATTCCGCCTCTCGATCCTGTCTGCAGAATTACTGCCACGGAGCTAAAGATCGCCGCAATTGCGACAAATCTTTTCAATCGTCCTTCATCAAAACGAACAAAATAGAGGCTTAGGGGAAAAAGTGACACCAGCACGTAGGCGGTGTCGTTCGGGTCAAAGGCACTTCCGACAACTTCCATACGCCCTTCTGCAAAACCACCGCTCTGTAGAAGTCCCCCGAAAACACTGTAGGTGACGGTCGAAAGGCAAATTACCCATATGAGCCCTTTGAGTCTCTCCATAGACGTGACTTGAGAAACCAACAGGACAAAGAAGAGCACATTCACAACGTAACCGGTTAACACTCCGTGAAACGCAGTTCCCAAGTTATAAGCGAATGGGATGCCGAGAATCATAATGCTGTAAAAGAGCAAATAGCGCTTCGATTCGGGCGCCGAGAGCGCAGCCGTGAGTTCCTTTAGACGACCACCCAATACTAATGCCCCGATCGCAAGGATCGTAAAGAGGAGCGCCGGTCGCATTGGCTGCAAGAAAGTCAAAATATCCTGCGGCCGTGCAAGCAATACGAAACTACAAAGTAGAAAAAGTCTGAATGCCATGGTCGGGATCGCGGCGCCAGAGCCTATCGTTTTGTCGGAGCCCACGTGGTATAGGTCTCCCCTTGTAAATATCTGATCCAACCCAGTGCGATGGCCGCGTTGACAACCACGAAAGTTCTTGCCGCTTCCACCATGCGCCCCAAAAAGCCACCCTTCGGCACGATCGCAGCCGCACCTGCCACGGCGTAGAAGATGCTCTGGGCTGCGAAAGCCATCAAGAAGAAGCTCCCATGCTCCACCAGCAGCAAGTTCGATATGAACAGCGCGACCATGAAGAAGGGCACCAGAAATTTAAGCACTTTATGCGAGAAAAGTTCGAACGATAGAAAGCCAAATCTGAACGGATTCAATAGTGGGAAATGGTTAACGATTGCCCTGATCGTCCGGTTGGTGATGCGCACTTGTCGCTGGAACTCTCCCTTTGCGCTCCCGGCGTCCCTTTCGAAACAGATCGCTTCGCGCTGCAGGACTCCGCGGTAACCCTGTTCATTGATCGAAAGCGGAATAACAAAATCATTGATGTCGTAGTCTTTGAGCGGCTGATACAGCTCCTTGCGAATTGCAAAAATGGCACCATCTGCACCGATACACGAGCCCAGTCGGCTCTCGAGCTCCTTCGTCGTTAATTCGAGTCTGGAATAGACTCCGATGGAACCCATGGCGGACATCTCGTTGCCCGACCCATACTTCGTCCAGCCGGTAACAAAACCCACGGTAGTGTCCTGAAACGGATGCAATAGCGCCGCAATCGCACCTTTTCCATAAGCGGAGTTGGCGTCAGAAAACACGACAATCTGCCCTGCCGCCGATGGCAACGCCCGGTTCAGGCATGCCGTTTTTCCTATCCTCCCCTCGTAGTGCCGCAACACTACACCCCTGTTTGCGAATCCCGAGACGACCCCGCAGGTGCGGTCAGTAGAACCGTCCGAGACGATCACGATTTCCAGCAGGTTGCTCGGGTAATCGAGTGAGAGTGCATTCTCGATCTTCTCGCTAATAACCTTTTCTTCGTTGTAGGCTGAAATAATCAAGCTCACCGAAAGTTGCTGTGTTCCTTGCACGGCAACGCTTCCCGCATCACGTCTTCCGACCCGCGACATGAGCCAGAGAAGGGCCGGATAACCCACGTATGCATAGAGTATGGCGAACAGCGACATCCAGAAAACAGTGATAAGAATTACGGTCATTCACGCACCTGAAGAATCTTTTCTGAACATCGTGATGGCGACCTTCCAGACGCTCAATAGATTCGAGAGCCTTTCGAACAACAGCACCGCCCGCACTGGTCCGCCAACGAACGAATTATTGTCAAATGGCCAATTGGCCTGGTTCTACTCCGGTACGGCCAAAACCATGACATCAGCGGATCGGTTACACCAGCCTGATCATCAGACGCTACTGTTGGCTGCGGTATCGGGGAGAGGTCATCCTTCCATCCGACTTGTGTTGATGATTTACGGCGTCGAGAAGCAGTCCCTCCATTAGAGTGGCACTACGCTCCCACGAGTACTCAGCCCTAACAAACGCCTGTCCGCTTCGAGCAAGACGAGTCGCCATGCCTGGATCTTCAATGAGCCTAATGACTTGAGCTGCAAACATACCGGGTTCGTGGGCAGCGAGTACGTGTTCATCCTCACGCAGGTCAAGGCCTTCCAGACTCACCCGAGTGGCAACAACCGCCTTCCCCATGGCCAAGGCAGCGAGGATCTTATTTTTCACGCCCGAGCCGAAACGCAAGGGGCAAACAAATATTCCTGCGGTCTCGAGGAACGGTCGCACATCAGGCACTCCACCCGTAACATGCACGCCTGGTCGTTGGGCGAGCATCCGCACCCGCTCAGTTGGATCCTTACCCACCACCCAGAACTCCATCTGCGGATAGCGTTCCTGAATTGCTGGCAGGATGGCATCGCAAAAGTAAATGGCTGCATCTTCGTTGGGGTCATAGTCCATAACCCCAGTAAAGACCAATTTCGTAATATTGCTCTTGACGTCGCGTGGCGTGAAAAACTCGCTATCGACCCCGTTACCGACTGCTACTATATTGCCAGAGGGGTCACGTGACTTGAGGACCGCCTGATCCACTCTCGAGTTCACGATGACTGCACTAAATCTTGTACTCAACGATTTTTCCCAACGCCTTATGCTTCTGGTCTGCGCATAGAGAAAGAGCTTGGTCAACCAATTCCGCTCGATCTGCGCGATTCGCGAAAACAAAAGGGACAGGCTATCGTGGAGATCAATGATGGCCGGACAATCCAGATTAGATTCCATTACATACTGCGCCATGCCCAAACCATCTGCAAATAGGACATCGAACTTGCCTTGTTCGAATAACATGCGAATTCTCTGGCACTTTCTTGCATGGTATTCAGGAAAAAGGTGCCGAGTCAAAAAGTACGGTGCCAAGTGAAAGTGATTCACTTTCCTATGCCACCAATTTGAGGAACCAGGATTAGCCAAGAGCACGACCTCTGCAAATACGCCTTGGCGTTCGGGATCGTCTAGAAAAGTTTGGTACCGCTCCTGGCTATCGCTGAATGCAAATAACGTCAAACGATGCTTCTGTGAAAGGATTTTGCACAGGCTGAACAGGCGTGGCGAGCCTGACATATTCGTGGTTGCCGGGATATTCCAGGCGAGTACAAAAATATTCATTCTAGGTTGCGGTAAGCGGTGTGCATATTGCTTCGGGATTTTTAGCGCCTACTATCACCAACAAATTCCTTCATAACGGGCCGGGGTCGTTACCTGTTTGCCGAGCCGCGCAAGATCGATGACCGTCTGATCCGCGCGTAAGGACTGCAAGGCAACTGAAAACTCCGGCGACTGATATCCGATAACGATCACGTCCACTCCCACAGTGAGTTCCTCTGGATTTGCCACGAGCAGAGACGAAAGATGAGGGATATGTTCCTCCATGAATCGCTTGTTGGCGCCGATCAGTCGGCTGGCTGACACATTCTGGTCATAAATGCGTATCGCGTAGCCTTTGCCGAGCAAGGTCTCTATGACATTCACCAATGGACTCTCCCGAAGATCGTCCGTCCCCGGCTTGAAAGCCATTCCCAGAAAGCCAACGCGCTTCTTCCCAAGACCCATGATCATTTGGATGGCGACCTGCACTTGGGCCGCATTGCTCATAAGGATGGCATTCAGCACGTGGCTTTCCAGGTCAAACCGCTTCGCCTCGTAAGCCAGGGCACGCAAATCTTTGGGCAGGCATGAACCACCGAATGCGAAGCCCGGCTTCAAGTAGGCGGCTGACAGGTTCAATTTTTTATCTTCGCAGAATATCGCCATGACATCGTGGCTATCCACGCCCATTTTCTTGCATAGATTCCCAATCTCGTTGGCAAAGGTTACTTTCAACGCGTGAAAAGCGTTATCGCAATACTTCGCCATTTCGGCAACACGAATTGACGTTCGGAGTAGGGGAGCCTTGATGCCAGAATAGATTTGGCATAGTACGTCTCCGGCACTAGTTTCACGCTCGCCGATTACGATCTTGGGTGGATTGTAGAAATCGTATACAGAGGTCCCCTCCCTCAGAAACTCAGGGTTGTAGCAGACGTCGAATCCCGCGCCGGCCTTTTTTCCGGAATGCGTTTCCAGGATGGGGGTCAGCACATCCTCAGACGTCCCGGGCAGCATCGTGCTTCGAAAAACGACGAGGTGTCCTGACGACTTTGTGCGCAGTGCGCTTCCAATCTCCTCGCATACCCGCTTCATATACGTAAGATCCAAACTACCGTTAGCCTGACTCGGCGTACCCACACAGATCAGGGAAATATCAGTAGCCTGGATAGCCTCGCTCGCAGAGGTCGTAGCGGAAAGCCGCTGTTGCTGATGTCCGGCAAGAAAGAGTTCCGGTATTTCAGGTTCGATAATCGACACCAGGCCGCCATTCATTCGATCCACCTTGCTGGCGTTGACGTCCACCCCGATGACGGTGTGCCCTTCGGACACCAGGCAACCCGCACAGACCGTTCCCACATACCCCAGACCAAAGATCGATATTTTCATGATGATCTTAAAACTGTAAAACTGCATTAATCAATCCGCGAATCCCTTCACCGTACACATTCTACTGAAAGCAACGACCTGATTCCGCTTTGAAAGAGAGAACCTGCGTCGCGTTCTTTGTAAACTTCCTAATTTGCGACTATCTGGAGTGTTTTGACCACGACAAGGCGCCCGCAAGATATCGTCAACCTCCGGGAGTTCGTGGGGTCCCACCTTCGCCACGAAGTTCTGCAGTACGCCCGCCGACAACATACCCGTCTTGTTTGCTTAGAACCTCGCGAATTTGCGCGCGCTCCCGAGGCGACAAGGCATTCCTTGTGTATTGAAACGTTGGATACGTTTCAAGCCTTGCCCGATGCTTCCCAAGGTACTGCTCAAGCGAGCAGACCACGCGTGCCGGCGCACCTGCGCACACCGTATCCGGAGGCAATGACCTGCTCACGACGGAGTTGGCACCGACAATGGTTCGGGGTCCAATTTCGACACCAGGCAGGACTACTGTCCGGGCGCCGATATGGCAAGACGCATGAATAACGACCCGACCGATGCGCGCCGCATCGATGAACTCATCCATTTGCGCATCATGCGCCAGAATAAGACACTCTTCGCCGAAACCGCAGTGATTTCCTATTGAAATCAGGAAGCAGTAGTCTGGATCTATCCAGGTAGAACTGGGTAACCAGACATCCTCGCCAATATGCATACCGTTCTCGCGAAGCTTTTCCCAACGGCGACTAACCCTTAGTTGCCGCATCTTGCTTCGAAAACCGACAAGCACATCTATCACACGCGAAAGCGGAGTCATGTACTTCTCCGGAGTATCTGCTTGAACCGCTCTACTCCACTCACATACTGAACCAGATAGGGCAGTTCGTCCGGAAAGGCGAATCGTCGCACTTTGAATGGATCCGCGGCACTTCGCTGGAATGACACGGCGTCTGCGTAGCCCGGCTCGCCTACCACGGCCCCAGTGAATCCCAGCTGACGCAGAGTGCCGATCTCCCTGTCGCCGAAGTCAGCCCAACCCCCGTTTGGATAGCAGAATATCGGAACGGGATTTTGCGCTTCCGTGCGCAGACGTGCCCACGATTCGGCAATCTCGCGGCTTGCCACGTCATCCGTTGTTCGGCTGAGCACGGGATGAGTGACAGTATGGGGTCCAAACGTCATTCCCATGTGCTCGCAACTGCGCAAGTCATCCCACGACATCGGCGCGCAATGGCGAGGCGGATGCTCTGGAATCTCTACACCTGCGTCCCGTGCCAACGACGCTATTGCAGTCAGTTTATCGGCATTAGACACAAGTTTGCACTTCTCTGTGAAGTCCATCTGCGCGCCAGCGCGCTGGTGGTCGCTTTCCCAGTGATAATCCAAAACTGCGTCGCCCATTCTTACCGCAACCGACTGACGCGCCGTGTGTAAGAACACATATTCAATCTGATCCCACCAGAACCAAAGCCTCCCATCCAGGAAGCCCGTGCTTACGAAAGTCGTAACCGGACAACCGAACTCGGAAAATATTGGTGCGGCAACGATCGCCTGGTCGATGTAACCGTCGTCGATGGTGAACGCCACAGCCCCGCTGGGCGGCGGTCCCTTTCCCGCCAATCGGTCGAACAAATCGGTCAGACTGATAAAGTGATAGTTGTTTTTGACTAGGTAACTCAGACCGCTACGCAAATTCAGTTCATCGCAGCCCGCGATACCACGCTCTGGGTCCTGGAAGCGATGAAGCATGAATATGGTTGCGCAATTGCGTTGGACATACTTCAAGGACGCGGGGAATCCCGGCGCCAGGAGAGAGTTCAGGAACAACTGCTTGACAGCACTCATTGAATTCGGCCGATCTCAGATATCAGAAAATTGAGCAAAAATTATCTTTCGTGTAACCGACGGGAGCCTTTTAGCGGTGCCAAATTCACGGATGCATAACCGCTTGCGCAACCTCATGTCAGGACATGCAAAATCAGCGTATTCAATCTCTGTATGTCACGAGCGGTGACATATGAGTGCACCGGGACTGTAACAAGTTCTCTGGCGTACCCATCTGCAACCGGAAACGTTTCTCCTTCGAACATGCCTCTCAACTGTGGAATAGCATCGATCGAAGTCGGATAAACCGGCATGATCCCCAATCCCATCCTCGCACTTTCACGCAGTAATGCCCTTCTCTTGTCTCTATCCGCGACTCTCAAGGGAAGTCGAAGCAGGCCCTGCGATCGGCTTCCGTGAAAATATGAATCGGGTCCCGTGCTTCGCGCAAGAACGTCAATCCAGCGATCCACGTTGGCCTTCCGCCCTTCTCTCAGTTTCCCAAGCTTTGCCTGCCAATTTCTCGTCAATCCTGCCTGAAATGACGACATCTTTCGGATGGAAAAATCCGTCTCGTAAAGCGTCACCCCTAGTCTGAGGATCGGCATGCTACACGGAATCCAGAACAGTCTGGGATGCATAAGCAACATTAGTGCCGTGGCCAGGAGAACCAGCTTGAGCCTGGACAATAAGCCGTAGCCGGGAAGATTGCCAACAAGCCTGCGCAGGACTTCGGCAATGTCGTCTCGATCGGTAAGAATCACCCCCCCCTCCACCGTGGAAAGCGCCTTCCCCCGGCCAAGGCTGAAGAAACTGACGTCGCCCAGGGTTCCAGCTTTCCCGTCACCTATTTCTTCTCCCATGGCCTGGGCAGCGTCTTCGACAATCGCTATACCGGAGCCCTTTACGAGCTTGCGCAGCCGAGGTACGTCTGCGGGAATCCCGAACAGATGGGTTGGAACGACGGCCAGAATCCTGTTTTTCGAGGCTTCCGCGCTTTCGGGTTCAGGCACTTTGAGCACTTGGGGGCCTCCCCCGCCAGAAATGCCCCCTGTTTGCCGATTCCCTGTCCTTTGGGGCAACATTTCAGACAACTGCGCGAAGTCGAAATCAAGACTTTCCGGCTGCATGTCACATAGCCTGATCCGAAGGCCCGCACGAGCCACAGATGCGGGAACCGAATAGCAGGTAAAGGCGGGTACCAACACCTCGCCCCTGTCAGGACTCAACTCCTTAAGGGCCTGCAGAATCAACGTGAAGGCCGCCTTGCCTGAAGAGACGAGAAAACAATGCTTGACGCCGAAATACGCCCGCAACTCGCTCTGAAAGCGCTCCAGTTCCCTCGGGCCGGCAAGAATGCCGCGGATCCCCGAAACCAGGTTGGCTCGTCCGATGGGGGCCGCCGCTGGCGGCAAAGTTCGTCCTATTTGCATAGCCGGATGGCTCGCGTAGCAACCTATAAGCTGATGTGCTTTCTAATACTAGGCCCGATAATCTTCGTGACTATCAGCGGTAGCTTCTGCCAGCACCGAGTAGCTGTCTCAAAACTCTCTTTTCCGACGCGCTCTGGATTCGGCAACCTGCCGTCGAGAGAGATGTAATGCCAATATAGCTGCGCGGGTGTTGCACCCCACTGCTCTTTGAATTTGTATGTTCCCTCGCCTGGAGAGGAGCGTCCGAAATCGAACACTTGGTAACCGTTGACGCACGCATGTTCGAGCACGCGTAGGTACAAGAGCATGTTCGGACCTAGAACTGAATACTTGCGAAGAGAGGAGGCCCACGGATTTCGCAACACCTTCCTGAACCCGACCACCAATGCGGCGGCGACAGGTTTTCTGGCCTTGTAGATCGCAACGATTCTAGAGCTTTCCGAAAATTCATTAAGTACATGCCGCATCAACTTCATCGAATGAACTGGAGACCCCAGATCACGCATATTGACCGAAAAAACGCTGTAGAAATCATCCAACAGTTCTGTCCCACCTGTCTTCGATGTCAATCCTTCCTTCAGAGGCTTTACAATTTGACTTCTCAGCTTTGACTTGAAGGACATCGTGAGCATCTCTGCCGACTCTGGTAGGTTCAGAAGCATCCGAACCCTGTTGGAGCTCGTGGCGACCAGCAGCGGCGTTCGTAGATTCTTATTGCTAACCGCGCTCATGTCATTGCAGGACTCGAGCAACCGTTCCTGGCGCAACTCTATTCTGCTCACACCAATCTTCCGTCCGAGGATGACAACCTCGGACAGCAACTCTTCCTCCGCATCCCTTGAACTGGCGAGAATTCCTCCGCTATCAAGAAATGGCAAGGACACCAGGCAATTACCAAAGAGTGCATGTTTAAGATGAACTACGGGAAGGACACCCAGAATAGATTCGCCAGAGTCGCCCCCTCTTTCGTTTCGGGCATCCACCTCTCTTTCACGTGCAGTGAGCATGAGATAGTAGGTCGCGTGCCCATAGGTATTGTGAATCGCGTTCCGCCAACCATACAAATGATAGAGGCTAGCATCCGGGTGTTTCTGGACATACCCGTCCCAAAGCTCGCGGTCACAATCCCCGGCATATTTTATTCGGTGTGCAGCCAATGTGTCGCAGCAAGCTGTATCAAGTTAATCCGCATCAAACCTTCACTCGCAAAAAACGGTACTGGCAGAAACCACCTGATGGTCGCACAACGGTCAACCTTGTCCCCAGGACAGCGTTCTTTCATTACAACTTGACAGGGTGCTGCCGGACCGGTGCATCGCTGTAATGACGGTCCTGAATACGCTGCATGGCACAACAAAGGTCCCGTCTTTAGCCGAATTGTAGACAATATCGCGGCCGACCATAATCTCATCCTCCAATTAATCCGTAACGCCCTGCAATTGCCTGCTCGCCGAAACCAATGGAAAACGTCGCGCTGCCTGCCACATCGCATAGTCCGCTTTGGTTCGAACGATGCAGAAGTCACGGCGAACGTTTGACAATCCTTCTACGACCAGCGCCATGTTGAGCGAGCGTGCGTGCCGACAATATTGCTGATTCCCGGCATCGAGCCCATCAGCGGCGTGACCTGAGACCTGAAATAGTCTCCCGGATACGCTCGAACACAATGCGTTCAACGCCGACGGGACGTCCGACGACTACCCATAGCAGCACGATAGAGCATCCATAGACGAAAATGCCGAGAGCGACTCCTCCTATCAGCACTGAGGCGGCGTGATGCATCGACATCGAGCGCTCATAGACGGGCAGTACCCAGCGCACAATCATCGCCATCAAGATGGACGCCACCAACGGCCGAACAATCGCCGAGGCGAATACTCGCATCCCCACTCCGAGTCGCCGCTTCATCAGGTAAAGAAAGCCGGGCGTCATTACGACCGCTGTTCCCAACACAGCGTAAGCGGCCCCTAGAGCGCCATGGCGAGGCACCAATACTGCAAGCATCGCCAACAACAATATAACGTACCAGACGTTTGCCTTGACAATGTCCCGTGAAAGGCCTTTCGACATGAGCACGGCGCCAATCGAGGAATGAGACATCATTACCGCACCGTTAAACGCAAGGACCTCCACCAAAGCAGTGCTTTCCAACCACGCGCTTCCAAGTGCAACGGGCACCAGGAATGGCGCCACTGCATAAATGCCGGCTGCCACGGGCAGTCCGATCAAAGTGACAGCGCCCATCGCGTTTCCGTAAGTCGTGCGCAGTTCATCACTGGCGCTTATCCTCGCGAAACCCGGCAGCAATGCCCGATTTATGGGCGCACTCAAATCTGCCGTCGGGAGGTTGGCGATCTCGTAGCTAATACCATAGAGCCCGAGGGACTTCGCACCATGCAATCGCCCGACGACAAAGTCCGCCGCGTGCTCTTTGAAAAACCCCACGAAACTGTTAAGCAACATCCATTTAGAAAAACCAAACAGTTCCTTGACCTTTGTTAGACAAAAGCGTGGCCGGAATTCATGAGACATGTAGCTCAGTACAGAGCCGCCCAGTTTGGTCATCAAGATCCCGCCGACCAGCGCCCAGTAGTTCCGCAGCATGAATGCCAGCGGCAAGGCCACCATGAAAGCAATCAGCCTGCGAATTGCTCTGAATGTGAATTCTTTGCGAAACTGCAGTTCTATTCGAAATCGGACAACACCGATGTTCTCCACTGACACCAGGAGCGGGCCGAACGCAAGCGCACACAGCACCCAGAACACTTCAGCCTGTTGGTAGAACTGCGCGGCCGGCCAGGCCAGCAGGAGCAAGATCGCTGTAACAGCGCATCCCAAAATGACATTGCATGTCCACGCGGAGTGAAAATGCTCATCGCTCGGATTCGAATGTTGGATAAGTGCTATGTCGAACCTGAGCGCTGTAAGCATCTCTGCCATGGCGACAAAAGATATTGCCATAGCGACGATTCCGAAATCCGCTGGCGACAGCAAGCGCACCAGAATAAGAATACTGACCAAACCAAGGACGCGGTCAAGCAACTGGAACAGCAGCATCCAGCCCGCACCTCGGAACATCTTGCTTTGAATGCTACTGGACATGGAAGCGCTAATCTCGAAGGACGTCGGGCAGTGGCCAACCGGTGACAGAACAAGTGCCCCGACCCGCATCAATTGCAAGAATCTTGCTGATCACAATTAACTGTTTATTGCCACGAAGAGAGGCGAATGAATACCCACAAATCCTCATTGGTTGCTCAAGCAGTAAAGAGCTTATTGAGAATCACAGAAACCCTGTGGACTGCGTATCGAACAGCTTCGCCCACCTCATGCGCGAGCACATTACGTTTCCATATTGTCATGCGAACAAGGAACCAGCCCAAGCCCGTTTTTTCCCTGAATCCCAACGGCGCTCGCATCAGTGAACGGCCGTGCGCGCAGATGTGCCGCCATTCCGTCATGGGAATTCTCCCCTTCTTGCTTGGGTCGAAAAATTCCTGCGTCAGACTGACGTCGCCCTTGCTACTACTTAAGGCTGACGGATGGAGTCGACGAAAAAACAGGAATTCCGGAATCTCCCTGAACTTTCCATAAAGCGCCAACTCAACCACAAGCGGGATGTCACCCCTTGGAAAATTTCGAAGCAGCCTTGTTCTTCGAAGAACATCCGCCCGCATTAAGCCGTAAATGATATTGACGTAACCTAGCCTATCCATGACTTGAAGAAAGCGTTCCGATGCCTTGGACGATTGCAGGTCCAGCTTGTCTTCGTACTCCGAAAGGATATTGCCCCGTTCGTCAATAAACTTTGTTTTGGGATATGTCAGCACTACCGATGGATCCTGGTCCAAGACCTCTACGCAGCGCGCCAAACCCTCTGGCGCGAACAAGTCGTCAGCGTTCGCCCATCTGAAGTACTCGCCGGAGGAAAGCTCCAACGCGCGCCTATAGTTTCGGGCCGCTCCAATATTCTCGGCGTTGCGGACATAGCGGATCCGAGGATCTCTTTCGGCGTAGGCTCGGCAGATGTCGCCGGTACCATCGGTAGAAGCGTTGTCGCAGATAATGAGCTCAAAGTCGCTGAACGTTTGCGCAAGAAGTGAATCCAGTGTCTCGGCGACATAACGTTCGCCGTTGTATACAGGCACTCCAATACCTACTCGCGGCATCGTCCTTCTCATCATGAATTCCATACACCATATTTGCTTGTCAGGCAGCGCAATACGCAGCTATGCCCCCACCCGATCACCATGATACCTAGGATTCCATGGTCATTAGTATCAACTCATCGCATCCGAAATCCGCGCTTCGCGACCCGTCTGCCCCAGGCTCTTCCCATCTTCAGCGAGCTCTTGGATCTGTCAGCGCTTGATAGCGATCGGCTCCGGACCAACGCCCTATTCGCTATAGCTAAATTGCTGTCTTTAAGTTGGGGATGCCTTCCAATCTGGCACAATAAGGGCCAGTCACCCGAACGAGAGACGCCATTAACAACCATGTCCAACATATCACGTCCGCACCCCCCTCAGGCTGCCACGCGACCAACACCCATGTATCGAATGCATTTGAACTTCGGCTCTCAGTTCCTCCCGGGACGTTTATCGTAGGGCCCCCATCCGCTCCCGCCGGGAATGGCATCCGGACGTCCAGTCCTTGCTAGAACTCGAGCATGACAACCCGGTTATCTTATCGGTACTTTCGCTCTGGGGATAGGGAGCCTCCAGACTGTCCAGGTCTGTAGATGGTGCAATCCGCACTTGGACTCGATCAGCTTCGGCCATCTGATTTGGAGTCTTCCTTCTTTTAACCGGAACACCACTACAAACATTTGATGCCCCCCCGGCAGGCTGTGCCTTCTGCCGTCGCGATGTCAAACGCTGTGGATCGACCCCGGAGGGGCGCTGAATCGCGCGATTGCTCAGGGCGTTAATCGCCCATCTGCAATACAATGTCTGTGCATCTTCACAGAGCGTTACCTTGCGGAGTTCAACGACGATCCCTGGGGCTAAATATTGCAGGCCACTTTCTTGACCACCTCGTTAGTACGAACGACATTTGTACATTCGACTTCAGGGTGCTCGCCAAGAAATAGCGCCACGTCAAACTTCCAAACCGCACTAACTCTACGATGAGACAGTCGAAAGCCCCTCGAACCGACCCTGAACCAACGAATACGCGCAATGTGACAATCGGTGTCTTTGGCCATTATGGCAACGAGAATCTCGGTGACGAGGCGATTGTCGAAGCGAGCATTCGCAATATTCGCAAGCACTTGCCGGATGCTCGGATCATTTGCTTCTCCCTCAGACCCAATGACACGGAAGCGAGGTACGGCCTGCAGGCGCATCCGGTTCGCAACATGGTCGACGATGGGATAAGTCGTCTGGCGGAAATGGAGATGGAGAGGAAACATCGGACACCCGACTCCCTTGGCGAACGAGTTGCCGAACCGGACCGAACGAAGACCTTCGCCGGCAAGCTCAAGGCCGCCCTTAAGACCGTGCCGATCTTCTACTCGCTCGCTAGATTGGTTGCCGCGCTTCCGCAGGCTATTTGGCGCCTGGGACTAGAGATCGGTTTTCTGTGGAGATCACGGACCGTTCTCAAAAGGGTCGATCTGCTATTCATCGCAGGTTCGAACCAGTTTCTGGACAATTTCGGAGGTGCCTGGAGCTATCCCTATACGCTGCTCAAGTGGACGCTGCTAGCCAAGTCGACCGGTACCAAAGTGGCCTTTGTCAGCGTTGGCGCTGGACCGCTCTCGGCGCGAATGAGTAAGCTGATGATCCGCACCGCTCTGGCGCTTGCGGATTACCAATCCGTTCGCGACAAGCAATCGAAGGCGCTGCTGCGAGGTGGCGAGCACACGGACTTTCCGTTGGTGTATCCGGACCTGGCGTTCAGCCTGCCCATGAACGACGACGAACTGACACGAGTGCGGACCAAGCCAACCGTCGGTATCAATTTGATGCCTGTATACAACGAAAGGTACTGGTTTTTGCCGGATCAGGAGAAATACAGGCGCTACGTGAGTCGAATGGCCGAATTCGCGGCGTTCGTGGCCCAAGAGGGCTACCCGACCTTCTTCTTCAGCAGTCAACCCTACGACGAGCTGGTGATAGATGACGTTACAGACGCCTTGACGAATATGGGGCTCGACCGCAAGCACGTCCCGGCGCGCGCCAAGCCCAGCAATACGGTTACGGAGTTAATGGAAGTCGTACGGCGGGCCGATGTGGTGGTCGCCACACGGTTTCACGGTACCGTTCTAGCGCTTCACGCCCATCGAGCGGTTCTCGGCGTTTGCTATCAGTTGAAGGCCATTCAACTCCTGGAGGACATGGGTCAGAAGGAGTACGCATTCCATCTGGATGACTTTCGGACCGAAGACCTGAAACACGGCTTTCAGCGGTTGGCCGGAAATCTCGAAGAGCAAGTGGAAAGGATCAGGCGAAGGCATGCGGAATACCAGCGCGCCCTGGATGAGCAATACGGCAATGTGCTAAGGCTGCT
>CAYODB010000010.1:0-38515 GCA_964402495.1 uncultured Bordetella sp. | reverse complement strand
TGTCCAACAGCGCGGGCCGAACCGGGCACACCGAGTTTTTCTGCGACTTCACCGTACGACTGCGTGGCGCCGGCCGGAATGCCGCGGGCAGTTTCATACACGCGCCGATGGAAAGGCGGGACCCTGTCCATGTCGAGGGTAATTGCGGACAGGTCGCTGGCCTCGCCGCGAAGCAGCGCCGTGATCTGTTCCAGCGCTTGTTGTACATCGGCGGGCGGTGTGCCTTCCTGCGCGCCCGGATGGCGCCTGAGCAGCCGCGCGCGCGTCTCGGCTTCGCGGATTTCCGGCAACTGGATGCCGGTCACGCCGCGCTCGCCCCAGGCGAGTCCGCAACGGCCGATGGCCGTATCGAAGAAGGTCATGCCCTGCGCTGTCATGCTGCGATCCTTGTCCACCACCCCGCCGTACTACCTGGAAAAACCTGCTGCGCCCATGATCCAACTCAACTCAGCATGCTGGCGACCTGCAGGGCGAGCAGGGCAAGCGCCGAGGCCATGCTCGCATAGGGAACCCAGGCGGGCACCGTGTAAGTGTTCCCCGCCGGCGGGCCGGCGCGCTTCAGCCTGATGAGGGCGAGGCTGATGATGGCAAACACGGCGAGCACGGCAAAACTCGTCACCTTGGCCAACGTTACCAGCGGCAGTGCCAGCGCCAGGACGAGCACCGCAAGGGAAACCAGGATCGTGGCGAATATCGGTGTCTGCGTCCGCGCGTTCAGTTTGCCGATTCCCTTCGGCAGCCAGCCTTCGCGGCTCATACCGTAAAGCATGCGCGCAGCCATGATGATCTGGACCAGGGCGCCGTTGATGACCGCAACAAGGCTGATCGACGCCATCACCTTAGGGCTTGCGCCCGTCGCTTGCTCGAACATGAGCGCGAGGGGCGCCTCGCTTGCCGATAGCTGGTCCAGTGGCAGGACGAGCACCGCCGCCAGCGCTACGGCCAGGTACAGCGCGGTGGAGATCACGATGGCGAGCAGGATGGCGCGCGGCAGGGTGCGCTCCGGGTTCTTGACCTCCTCGGCGACGTTGACCATGTCCTCGAAACCGATGAATGCATAGAACGCGAGGAAACTACCGAGGAAGATTCCCTGCCATGCGACGAGTTCGATCGGCGGAACCAGTTCCGGCAGCCGCTCGGGCAGGGCCCCGAACGATGCGTAGGCAACGCCGATGATCAGCAGCAGGCCGCCAACTTCGATGATGGTTGCCACCGCCGTTGCGGCCACCGATTGCGCGATTCCCCAGGCTGCCAGCAATGCAATGGCAATCACGACGCCAATGATGATCATGGCCTCGGGAACCTCGAAGAACACCCGGAAGTAGCCGACGAAGCCCCTGGTAATGGTCGCGGCCGAAACCAGCCCGGATAGTACGATGAGAAACCCGACAAGGATGGACAGCCAGCGCAGGCCGAATCCCTTTTGCGTGTACACGGCCGCCCCACCGGAAAGCGGATATCGGGAGCAAAGCTCCATGTACGTGAAGGCCGAAAGGCCCGCGGTGACTGCCGCCAGTGCAAACGAAACGGGTGCGTAGAGTCCGGCGGCGCCCGCCACTTTGCCCACCAGGACATAAATGCCCGCGCCCAGGATGGTGCCGAGGCCGTAAAAGGTGATCAGCGGCAGCGACAGCGAGCGGCGCAGCTCCACCTTCTCCCCGGAGGCCGGATTCAGCGTTTGCTCAAGACCGGTCATGGATGTTCCCTCTTTTCAGCAATCAGATTCGGATTCTCCGACAATCCGGGAATTCACGCTTCAGTACAGCATGCAGGTGCTTTTCTTTGGTAATGTTCCCTCCCCAACTGTGAGACCACGATGATCCAGCTTCTTCCTCTGCCAGACAACGTCCTGCCCCCCGGCATCCGCTCGCGGTTCGTCGATAACAACAACGGCCTGAGGATGCACATCCTCGAAGCGGGATACGAGACGAAAAACCGCCCTCTGGTCCTGCTGCTGCACGGTTTCCCGGAACTGGCCTATAGCTGGCGCAAGGTCATGCTGCCCATCGCGGCGGCGGGCTATCACGTCGTTGCACCCGACCAGCGGGGTTATGGGCGCACCACCGGCTGGGACGTCAACTATGACGGGGACCTTGCGTCGTTCCACATGCTCAACCTGGTGCGGGACATCCTGGGCCTGGTCTCGGCGCTGGGTTATCGCGGCGTGAAAGGGGTTTTCGGCCACGACGCCGGTTCCCATGTCGCGGCCTGGTGTTCGCTGATCCGGCCCGACGTGTTTCACTCCGTGGCCATGATGAGCGCGCCGTTTGGCGGACCCCCGGCTTTCCCGTTCGGCACTGACGGCGGCAAGGCGGAGGCTCCGGCTTCCGACATCCACCAGGCACTGGCCGCCCTGAAGCGGCCGCGCAAGCACTACCAGTGGTACTACTCCACGCGCCCCGCCAATGACGACATGTGGAAATGCCCGCAAGGGGTTCACACCTTCATGCGTGCCTACTACCACCACAAGAGCGCGGACTGGAAACAGAACCAGCCGTTTCCGCTCAAGGCCTGGGTCGCAACCGAGCTGGAAAAAATGCCGACCTACTACATCATGGATCTCAACGAGAACATGGCGCAGACGGTGGCGAAGGAAATGCCCTCCCCCGCCGCGATCGCGGCGAACAAGTGGCTACCCGAAAACGAAATGGCAATCTACGCGGAGGAGTATGGCCGCAATGGATACCAGGGTGGATTGCATTGGTATCGCACCAATACCGGGGGCGGAAATGCCACGGACCTGCGGCTGTATTCCGGGCGGACCATCGACGTGCCCTCATGCTTCATCGCCGGCAAAAGCGACTGGGGCATCTACCAGCGTCCGGGCGGCGACATGATCACCATGCAGGAGAAGGTGTTGACCAACATGTCGGGCGGCTGCCACCTGGTCGATGGCGCCGGGCATTGGGTGCAGCAGGAACAGCCAGAAGCGGTGAGCGGGCTGCTCCTGGAATTTCTACGGACCAGGGCGAAGGACTGATTTCACTACGGGCACAGACGCGACTCAGTCGTCCCTGTCGCGTTTGCCGTGGCCCTTGTCTTTCCTTTTGCCATCCATCCTTTTCTCGTTGTCGTGCCTTTCCCGGTAGTGCGGAACGTACTCGTCCTCATACCAGTCGTCCCGGACGAAATAGACCGGCCGGCCGCAGGCGTTGTACTTCCGGCAGTGCTTGCTCCACTTTTTCTCGTGACCGGGACGCACATGCAGATAGATCGGCGGTCGTACCACCTCGACCCGCTGGACCACAACCGGTTCCACATAGATCACCCGGGGCGGTGGTGCATTGCCAATGTCGATGCGGCCATAAAAGCCGGGCTGGCCGACACTGACCGAAACGCCAACGTCGGCGGCGAACACCGGGAAAGCGGTGATGGCAAGGACCATCGCGAACAGAACACGTTTCATATCGAGAACCTTTCTTCAGAGGCTACTGGGCGGTTAACCTTGACGTTGCGCTAACCAGCCGGACGCACAGTCCATGAAACGCCTGCGGCCCGGCCTGCAGCGCAAGCGGACATCACTTTACCTGATGTTTCAGCATTTGCCTTTCTTGGCCTGTCCGGGGGGACAGAACCCCTTGTCGTCGTGGCCGACATGATGATCGCCGGGAATCCGGATCTGACCGGTACATGCGGATGAAAGCGCGCCTAGCGCAGCAAGCAACACAATAAACTTTTTCATAATTGTCTCCTGAGTACCTTCATTGGATAGCCGTGATACAACAAAGCTATTGTGGTTCGGGGAATCTGCCGCTGCGTTACAGAATTGTCGCAACGCTAGGGTTGGCGTGTAAATCACCTTTGGAGTGTAGGTATATTTCAGTGCCTACCGGGATAATTTACGGATCGTACGCTGGCATATAGAGTTGATTGCAATAAAGGTTCATGTGAACCGATGATTGATGCCATCCCCGATCTCCTGCTTCGCACAGGCATACGCGGATACGAGTCCCTGGACAACGGCGAACCCTGTAATCGCATTGGCCACGTCCCAGAATTCTTTCGACAAGTCCATTGAAGTCATCGTCCGCCTCCGTGTCTCGATGCGCACGATGCCACTACGCTCCCCATGCCTTCAAGGCCGCAGGGCGCTTGCGGATTCAAATGTTCAGCCTGCCGGTTGTCGCAGCAAGGTATTCGGGTCGATACATTGGATGTCGAACGGCTTGTCATAGCTTCTTCCTGCAGATCTTGCGGCCGATCGATTCGATCAGGCCTTCGTCCCAGGGAAGCTTGTTGGAATCGACGCCGACGAATCCGCTGCTCATTGGACCTCCCCTGTTCTGCCCTTCCCGCTGATACCGTCGTTACGCGCCCGAAACTCCGCCATCAGTTTGGCGCACGAATCCTTGTCCGACCCGCACAAGGCGGAAATTTCAAAGTAAATCTCGCCACCCGGCTTTTGCTGGATGAGGCGTCGCACCACTGCGGGATGCGCATAGTGTCCCCTGGGCGTGAACGACCACTGCGCATAGACCTCGGGTTCGGTAGCGATGATCCAGCCATCCGGTTTGGTGACGATCGCAACTCCTGGTTTCGCCTTGAGCGACTCCAGCGCCTCTGGCACGCTTGGGTAGCCGATTACCGTCTGCCTGGCATACTCATCGTCTGGTTGTAAATCGTCCTGCGCGAGGGACCTGCCACATAGCCCCCATACACAGGCCAGCAAGAGCAATGAAAGAGTTCGCGTCATCAAGGCCTCCGAAAGGGGTTGCGCCGTTATGGAAGCACGCATAAGAACAATCATTGAGGGATCAAGCGCATCCGTTCCAGCTTCCAGAACCTGCCAGGTACGAATCCGGCCATTTGCGACTCTAGTCCGGCATGCGCACCCAACGCACCAATGCGAAAGCAAGCCCGGCAACATACAGTGTGCCAAAAATGAGCTTGTTGTATCTGGCCATCCACAGCGGGAGGTAGATGTCGAAGTTGTCACGCCGCACTTCGGTGTATCGGGCGGCCATTGATGTAAGCGGGCAACGCCACCCGTTGAACCCAAGCACGGCGACTTCCCAAGCGACAATCACGGCGAGTCAAACCGCCACGCGATTTTCACCCTGCCAGGAGGCGACAGGAATTGCCACAATGCAGGCGGCGAAAAATGCCAAAATGAGGGTATGCGCTGCCTTGATCGCCACCAATGCCGTGGCGGAATCGCTCTCCTGCACTAATTGCTTCCCTGGATGATTTCGATGCTCACGCCATCGGGAGCCGCGACATAACACAGGACCATCCCGGGTTTGAATTCCCAGGGCTCTACCGCCATCCGCACGCCTTTTTGTTTCAGCTTGTCGCAGAACGCGCGGAGGTCTCCGCGATAACTGAATCCGAAGTGATCGGTCCCCCACTCATCGTGGCTGGAGTAGCCATCGAAATGCTGCATGGGCTTGGTCTCGTCCGGCTCTTCCCCCGGCCGCTGGCCGCGGATGACGAGCGTCAGGCTGCCGATGCGGACATCCAGTTGCGGCGCGCCGCGCAGGTTTTCCTGAACGACGGTGACCTCTCCGCCGAACATCTCCCGGTACCAGTCTGCCGCCGCTTTCGGATCGCGGCTGATCAAGTGGATGTGGTCGAAGGCCAGCATCTCGTTCATCTTATGCCTCCCTGTTTTTGAGACTTCTGAAACTTACCTCTCAACGCAGAGACGCAGAGGACGCGGAGCAGCGCAGAGAAAAGCAAAAAATATGGATGTGCATTGATGGTGGTCGCGGGGGCAGCACTTCGACCTACCCCTGCCTGCCCACCAAGCATCCCGGTATTTCCTTTCTCTGCGTTCCTCCGCGTCCTCTGCGTCTCTGCGTTGAGAGCTAGATCTGTGTGAGAACCTGAGGCGAATTCACTCTGCACTTCGGCGGCATCTATTTTTGAGGCGTTGCCCAGAACCTGGTCAAGCAAACCCATTGAAGCCTCCTCATTACCAATGGCTTGGCAATACTCGACGTTAATGTATACGAGGCTGACCAGTTGGCCAAGAAATCGCAATGGTCAATTCTAAAGGCAATGCAGCAATCACAGACCCCCTCTGAATCTGTGCTAAGTTTCCGCCAAATACCAATAAGGATGACACATGTCCGACGCCGCACCCGCATTCGAATCCATCACCAGCCTTTCCTCCCGCATCGCATCAGGCAGCACGAGTCCCGTAAAGGTCGCCGAAGAACTCCTCGGCCGGATCGATGCGCTGGACGAGAAGCTGCACGCATTCATCCGGGTCATGCCGGAACAGGCGCTGGCACAGGCACGCGCTGCCGAGCAGGCAAGGAAGAACGGCGCGAGGTCCGGCCCCCTGAACGGCATCCCCTACGCAGCCAAGGATCTGTTCGACGTGAAGGGCGTGCCGACGACCGCCGGGACACATCTGCTGGCGAACAACATCGCCCGGGAAGACAGCACGGTCGTCCGCAAGCTTAACGCGGCGGGGATGGTGCTGCTGGGAAAAACCCACACGGTCCAGTTTGCATACGGCGCCGCCGGACTCAATCACGATCACGGCACACCGCACAATCCCTGGCATGAAGTGCCGCACGCACCGGGCGGCTCTTCGAGCGGCAGTGCGGTGGCGGTGGCATCTGGACTGGTGCCGTTTGCGCTGGGCACGGACACGGGCGGATCGGTCCGCGTGCCTGCGGCACTGTGCGGAATCGTGGGATTGAAAACCACGATCGGGCGCGTCAGCCGGGCCGGGGTTTATCCGCTGTGCTGGACACTCGACAGTGTGGGACCGATCACACGATCGGTTGAAGATGCGGCGCTCGTGTATCAGGCGATGCAGGGATCGGATGCGCGCGACGAATCCACGGCGGGCGTCGCCGTGCACGACACAATGCGCGAACTCAAGGATGGCGTGAAAGGCCTGCGGATCGCGTTCGGCGAGACGACGTTCTTCGACGACGTCGATCCGGAGGTGGAGAAAGCGGTGCGCGAAGCGGGGAAAGTGTTCAGTTCTCTGGGCGCGCAGCTATCGAGCATCGCAGTTCCCGAGGCAGCGGCGGCATGGGCGGAGAAACACCGCGGCCTGCTGATTCCCGCGGAGGCCTGCGTGTCGAACCGCGACCTGCTCGACAATCACCTCCACGAACTCGATCCCGTGATCGGGCCGCGCATGCTCACCGGGCGCACGCTGTCCGCCCCCGACTATTTCCTGTTGCTGCGGCGTTACGCGGAACTGCGGGAGCAGGTGCGCGCGACCCTGCGGAATGTCGACGCGTTCATCGTCCCAACCACGATGACGCCGGCCTGGCCGCTATCGAAAGTCGACGCCAGCCCCGAGAGCTATCTCGACTACAACATGCGGGTCCACCGCAATACGGGGATCGGCAACATCCTCAACCTCTGCGCCGTATCGGTGCCCTGCGGATTTACGTCCGGCGGCCTGCCGATCGGATTGCAAATTTACGCCAAGCCCTTCCATGAAGACATGGCGCTGAGAATTGCGTATGCCTATGAGCAGGCGACGGAATGGCACAAGCACCGGCCCAAGTTCGCCGGCGCCTGAGCCGGCTCAGGTGAACTGGTTTTTGTCGTCCGCGTTTCTTTCCAGCCGGTCTTCGAGCTCGCCGATATAGGCGGCGACAGAGTTGCCGGACTGTTCGATCGTGGTTCGCAGGTCCTGCTGCGCCAGGTCGACCCGGCCGATTACGCCCAGCCGGGACTCGGCAACCTGCTCCCCGAGCTTGCGCAACTCCACATCGAGATAGCTGCGCAAGTCGGTGAAGCGTGAAGCTTCAGCCTTGTCGGCAAGCTCCCGCTGCGCGCCCAGTTCGCGGGAATGGCGCCGCGCGTCGAGCAATACGTTGGTCTGCAGGTAGACGACGAAAATCAGGAACAGCGCAGTGATCAGCACCGTAATCCCGAGCAGCACCAGGCCCAGCGGCGCCTGTACGTCGGCGACAAGCAGGGAAACCGTGGTGGGCGCCATGATGACGCTCCAGTTGACCGCGGCGAATACGACTATGAGCGCGAGAACCAGCATCAAGACCAGCGTAGGTGCTTTCATATGAATTCCTCCACCTCACCCCCCCGCCCTCTCCCCCACTGGCGGAGAGGGTGCCTGGGCGCGGATTACGTTGATTGACCTTTGACGGTATGAAAAGGTAGTTGGTTCAGTTAGCGCCTGGTCGAATGCACTTCGCTGTCGCGGATCATCCTGCTGTCATGGTCGGCGCTCGACTACCACGATAATGATATCAGCCTCCGTACCTCGGCACCCTCTCGGCCAGTGGGGGATAAGAGCACACTCACATGCACCCGTAGCGGTGAGAAGCGGCGCAGGGGGCATCGCTGACTCGGCGAGTGGGGTCTGGGCCTGGGGCGGGAAGCGATGCCAGGGCGCGCTACCCGCAAACCGCCGACAAGTCGGTAACGAGTCCGCGCGCCGGAGGGAGAGGTGGTGGTAGGGCGCTGTGTGTCAGTTCGTCACCCTCATATAAAGCATCGGCAATTTCTCCGGCAGCCGCCGGAGCTGGTCGAGGACCATGTAATTGCGCATGCCGAAGATGCGGGAGACATAGCGGTCGGCCCTGGGATCGAGGCTCATGCAGTACGTGAAAATCCCGTGGCGGTTGTTTTCCTCCACCGCCCGCTTGGCGTCGAACATCAGGTACTGCGAATCGTGTACGTCGATATCCGAAGGCTCACCGTCGGTGATCAACAGGATCAGTTTCTTGTGGGCCCGGCGGTCCTGCAGGAAAGTGCCGGCATGGCGAAGGGCCGTACCCATGCGCGTCGAGAGCTGGCCGGTCATGCCGGCCAGGCGGGCCCGCGAAAGGTCGCCGTAAGGCCGGTCGAAATCCTTGAAGCGAAAATAACCGACGTCGTGGCGGCCGTTCGAGCAGAAACCGTGGATCGCGAAGCTGTCGCCAATGCGCGCCATCGCGTCGGCCAGCAGCACGGTCGCTTCGCGCGCAAGGTTCAGGACCGTGGTCCCGGCATTCGCCACCGGGTCATTGGTCGACTGTGAAAGATCCAGCAGCACCAGGACAGACAGGTCGCGCTGCTGCCGACCGAGGATGGCGTGCACGCGCGGGTCGGGCGGAATCCTGATGCGCAGATCGATGGTGGCATTGATGCAGGCATCGAGGTCGAGGCGATCGCCTTCCAGGCGCTTGTTGAGCCGGATTGGCCGTTGCACCTGCACGGCCTTCACCAGGTACTTCACCCGGTTCACCAGGTCCCGGTTCCGTTCGAGGATCTCGTCGATCTGGCGCGGGTCGCCCTCGGCCGCCGCTTTCTCCAGCAGCGTGCACCAGGCCGGGCGCTCGCGGCCGATCAGGTAATCCCACTCGTCGTAGCGCATCGGCGGCGACAGCGGTTCTTCCAGCAACGCTTCATTGGCCCGCGACGGCGCCGTCAGCTTGACCTGCTCCTCCTCCGTCGGCTGCGCCTCGCTGCTTTCCTCCTCGTCGCGATCCGGTCCCTTTTCGCCATCGGCAAGGCGCGCGCCCTGCATGACGACATCTTCGTCATCGTCGGCGGGCTCGCCCATATCGCCGAAATCCCAGATGCCCTGGTTGTCGTCGCGGTAGGCGGGCTCCACCACGTAGGTCTTGAAGTTGAACTGCACGCGCATCTGTCCCATGTCGTTGCCGAGCAGGCCGCCCATCACACGGCTGATCGACTGGTCGTCCCAGTAGTCGCGCTGCCCGAAGAACTGGCGCTGGCCTTTCGCCACCCAGGGATTGTCGTCGTGGTAGTCCTCGTCCAGCAGCGCGCGTGCAAGGCGCGCCATCAGCGAGGCAGAGGTCACGGCACCACCGGGTTGCGCGACATGAAAGGTCTGCCACAGCCGCTTCAAGCCGGGAAACTGGCGGATGGCGAGTTGCTCTACACGGGCATCCTCGGCCAGCGACACCAGCACCATTTGCAGCGGCTTGAGGCTGCCCACCGGAAACCTCTGCCCGGTAAACACGACATGCGCCGAAGCATGCGCCACCGCCGCGCGATACAAAGCCAGGCCGGACTGTCCGGCATAGCCGCGATAGGTCTGCGGCAGGCGGATGGTGCTGCCGTCTATCGTCGAGCGCCGGCCGGCGCTTTCGTTGCGGCTGTGGATCGCCGGACGCAGTTTCAGGTTGCGCCCCCAGAGTGCCCGCAGGTAAAGCGACAGCCGCCGCTCGACGTCGGCGAACACGGTCTGGTCGCCTTCGGCCCGCAGCAGCGCGCGGCCTTCCTCGCTGTCGAGCTGGAAGTAGCGCGCCTGCGCATTCGGGTCGCGCATGTGCGACTGCACGCCCAGCAGCGCCCAGCGGCGCAGGCCTTCGAACGAGAGCTGCTCGAGAAGACTATCGAGGCGCTGCAGGATCGCGGTGACGCCGGCGGGCGCGAGTTCGCTCAGTTCACGGAGGAAATCCAGATAGGCGACATAGAGTGCAGCGTCGCGCAGGCGGCGCGCGGCGACGATCGCGGTCGAGAACACCAGTTCGGCTGTGCGGGCGTCCGTGTGCGCGTAGACCGCGAGCGCGGCATCGATGGTCTTGAAGGCGGGCCTCTCACCAATGCCTCGCGCAACCGCGGGCATCTCGCGCAGGTAGGCCAGCGCCACGCTCCACCCCAGCCCCGCCGTGGCAATCTCCCGCGCCCCTTCGAGGTAGCGCTTGAGACCTTCCGGCGTGAACGAGCGCGACGCTTCCAGCCACGTGGACTGCACCAACTGGCGCGCATGCGGCCCAAGGGCCGTCAGCAGATCGTTGTAATCGTCAAGCTTCGGCATTTTCCAGGTCAAGAGCGTTGACGCAGAGGACGCGGAGGAAAAGCGGAAAGGACGCAGAGGAAGGCAAGCACGAAGGAAGGTGAAAGTCGCAAGGGGCTCAAAGTGATTTCTCCGATATCAATCGGCAATCGTGCTACTTCCACCGACGACACCCGTTGCAGGCCGCTGCCCATACATGTATCCGAATTTCCTCTGCGCCCTCTCCTGCTTTTCCTCTGCGTCCTCTGCGTCAACGCTTGTGCCTCGGAGTTCTAGAAGCAGGCGCGGATGGTGGCACCGAGGGCGTCGCGAATATCCGGGTCGTCGGTAATCGGCTTGATCAGCGTCACATGGCAGGCGGCGACGGGTTCGACGCCCTGCCCGATCAGCGAGCCAGCGTAGATCAACATGCGGGTGGAGATGCCTTCCTCCAGGCCGTGGCCCTTGAGGTTGCGCGCGCGTTCCGCGACGGTGACCAGCTTGCCGGCCAGGTCCGGGCCGATGCCCGACTCGTGGCTGACGATTTCGATCTCGACGTCGCGCGAGGGATAGCTGAAGTCGAGCGCGCCGAAGCGCTGCTTGGTGGACTGCTTGAGGTCCTTGAGGATGCTCTGGTAGCCGGGGTTGTAGGAGATCACCAACTGGAAATCCGGATGGGCGGAGACCAGCTCGTTCTTTTTCTCCAGCGGCAGGATGCGCCGGGCATCGGTCAGCGGATGGATCACGACCGTAGTGTCCTGGCGCGCTTCGACGACTTCATCGAGGTAACAGATCGCCCCGTAGCGCACAGCCAGCGTCAGCGGCCCGTCCTGCCAGCGGGTGCCATCGGCGTCCAGCAAATAGCGCCCGACCAGGTCCGAGGCGGTCATGTCCTCGTTGCAGGCCAGGGTGATCAGCGGCCTGTTGAGCTTCCACGCCATGTATTCGACGAAGCGCGTCTTGCCGCAGCCGGTCGGGCCCTTGAGCATCATCGGCATGCGCACCGCGTACGCCGCTTCGAAGAGCTGCACTTCGTCTTCGAGCGCGCGATAGTACGGCTCGGCATCCACGCGATACTGCTTGACGATGCCCTCGGCGGGCGAGAGGTTGCGGGAGTCGTTTGGGTTCATATCTCGTGTCCTTGGCCTATTTCCTTCGCTGGACCGGCATGGCGCCGGTCAATAGTTTGCGCGTTGCCGACCAGGCATTGAACATCGCGGTCTTGAGCGCGGCTGCATCCGTTGCAAGGATACGCGCCCAGGCGCCGGCGCGGTTGGGGAGCAGCGCCGCCCCGGCGTAGACGTCCGGCAGGAGCAGCGCTTCACGCATCGCCGCGACAAGATCGGCGGCCGGCTTCGCCCCGGTCACAACGAACAGGCTGCCCTGGGCGGCCGAGGTTCCTGCCACCCCGGCCAGCCCGCGCGCGAGCTCGCTGCCCTCGATGCGGAAGCGGTCGCAGACCAGGAGTCGGCCGGAAGCCTCTTCGATCCGGGTTTCGGATCGCAGCCAGTCGAACACCCCGTTGCCGCCCTTGGGATCGTGCAGCAGCAGCGAGTCGCCAGCGATGACGGTGGAACCCGGATGCACGGTTATCCGCACGCGATTGTCCAGCCGGGCACGGGGAAACAGGATAGACGGATCGGGCAGGTATTCCAGGAACGCCCCCTCGCGTGCATGGATTTCCAGGCGCTGGACGGCCGGTTCCAGCTCCATGCTGTGGACGATGGTGGAGGCGCCAGAGGTGACGTGCGCAGAGGAACGTTCGCCGGCTTCGATGCGCAGTCGCAGGTCGTCGCCTTCGAACATCCCGCCTGCGCAGGACTGCAGGTACAGCGTCGGCATGCCGGCCGGGTCGCCGGGCGAAGTCAGCGCCCGGCCGAGATGGAAGGGATATCCGACCCGCTGCCGGCGCACGTAAGTCGCACCGACGGGATCGCGCGCGAACTCGATGTCCGCATGGATCGCGTCAGGCCGTTCCGCCGCGAGCGCCGCGCCGGCGAGGTCGAAGGGCTTCACCGGTCGAACAGGACTTGCGATGCGATCGCGTCCACGATGCGATCCACGCCGTCGCCCGTGGCGCAATTGGTGGTCAGCACAGTGCGGCCCGCGCGGGCCTCGTTGGCTTCGCGGATCATGCGCTCGAGATCCACGTTGACGTAAGGCGCGAGGTCGACCTTGTTGATCACCAGCAGGTCGCACTGGAGGACACCGAGGCCGCGCTTGCGCGGGATGTCGTCGCCGCCGGCTACATCGATGACGAACAGCCAGTAGTCCACCAGGTCGAGCGAAAACGTCGAGGCGAGGTTGTCACCGCCGGACTCTATCAGGATCAAATCCAGCTTCTCGTACCTGGCATCCAGTTCGTCGGCGGCCTGAATGTTCATGGTCGGGTCTTCGCGGATCGCGGTGTGCGGGCAGGCGCCCGTTTCCACCGCCAGCACTCGCTGGGGATCGATCAGGCCGCTGCGGCGCAAGCGCTCGGCATCTTCCTTGGTGGCGAGATCGTTGGTAATGACCGCGAGGTTGGTGCCGCGCTGGATGAAGCGCGGAATCAGTTGCTCCAGCAGCCGCGTCTTGCCCGATCCCACCGGCCCGCCGATGCCGACGCGGGCGGCGCCGGGGTGCCGTGCCGCACGCGCCGTGGAATCAAATCCGGGTGTCACTGTGTTCATGGCGTTCCTCTTTTATGCATTGCCGATTGCGCGCGAGTGAACGGTGAACAGCGAACAGTGAACGGCATTGACCACAAGGTGTTCGCGGATCGCTGCTTACTGTTCGCTGTTAACTGTTCGCTGCTTACTGTTCGCTGTTCACTACTCACAATTCGCTGGCTCAACGGAACATATACCGTTGAGCCAACGCCACCACCTTCGCCGGCTCGCACGTAATCACCTTGCCGTCGATCATCACGTCGAAGGTCTGCGGATTGACGGTGATGTTCGGGCAGGCGCTGTTGTGCAGCATATCGGCCTTGGTCAGCTTGCGCGTGCCGCTGGCTGGCAGAAGCTTCTTGGTCAGGCCGAGCTTGCCCTGGGTTCCGGCCTCCACCGCGAGGTGATTGACGAAATTCACCGACAGGGCCTTTTTCGCTTCACCGAAGGCGCCCCATTGCGGACGCATGATCAGCGGTTCACAGGTCATCAGCGAGGCGGCCGAATCGCCCATCGCACCCCAGGCGATGAAGCCGCCCTTCACCACGATTTCGGGCTTGATGCCGAAGAAGCCCGGGCGCCACAGCACGATGTCGGCGATCTTGCCGTCTTCCAGGGAGCCGATGTACTTGTCGATGCCGAAGGTCTTCGCCGCGTTGATGGTGTACTTGGCGATGTAGCGCTTGATGCGTTCGTTGTCGCCGATCCGGGTTTTTTCCTCCGGCAGGCGGCCGCGCTGGTCTTTCATTTTCGAGGCGAGCTGCCAGGTGCGGGCAATGACTTCGTTGATGCGGCCCATGCCCTGGCTGTCGGAACCGAGCATGGAAATGGCGCCGATGTCGTGCAGCACGTCCTCGGCGGCGATGGTCTGGGAACGGATTCGCGATTCCGCGAAAGCCACGTCTTCCGGCACCGCCGGATTCAGGTGGTGGCACACCATGATCATGTCGAGGTGTTCGTCGAACGTGTTCACGGTGTAGGGATTGGTCGGATTGGTGGAAGACGGCAGGCAGTTCATTTTGCCGGCCACCGCGATGATGTCCGGCGCGTGGCCGCCACCCGCACCTTCGGTGTGATACATGTGGATGGTGCGGCCCTTGATGGCCTCGAGCGTGTCCTCAAGAAAGCCGGATTCGTTCAGCGTATCGGTGTGGAGCTGTACCTGGAAATCGAGTTCATCGGCCACTGACAGGCAGGTGTCGATCACCGCCGGCATCGCGCCCCAGTCCTCGTGGATCTTCAGGCCCAGGCAGCCGCCGCGCAACTGACCCGCCAGGGATTCCGGCTTGGAGGAATTGCCCCGACCAAGAAAACCGAAGTTGATTGGCCAGGCTTCCGAGGCCTGCAGCATCTTGCCGACATTCCATTCACCGCCGCAGTCGATGCCGACCGTAATGGGACCGAGCGAACCGCCGATCATGGTGGTCAGGCCGGAGGCGATGGCGTGCTCGCAGAGTTGGGCCGAGTCGAAGTGCACGTGCACGTCGATGCCGCCGGGTGTCGCAATCAGGCCTTCCGCGTCGCGCACCGTGGTCGCCACGCCGCAGATCAGCTTCGGATGCACGCCGTCCATGATCTCCGGATTGCCGGCCTTGCCGATGGCGACGATCCTGCCGTCCTTGATGCCGATGTCGCCCTTCACGATGCCGATGACCGGATCGATGATGGTCGCATTGCAGATCAGCATGTCGAGCGCGCCGTCAGCGCTGTCGTAGCCGGACCTCAGGCCCATGCCGTCGCGCAATGTCTTGCCGCCTCCGTGCAGGCATTCGTCGCCCGGTACGGCGTAGTCGTGCTCGATCTCGGCGAGCAGCGAAGTGTCGCCCAGGCGCACCGCATCGCCCCGGGTGGGGCCGTACATCACGGCGTATTCCCTGCGAGTCATTCTTGCCATAGCATTATTGGTCCTTTTGTTACTGCAAACACGCCGGAGGCAGCCCGGCAGCTTGTTACTGTCTTGCGATTGCCAAGAAAACCGAAGGTTTCAGTGAAGGCTAACGTGCTTGCCACGTTATGCCGGAACTAAAAGTAACCAAAAGAAGGCCGCCCCTGTTATCACGCCCCCTTGTCAGGAGGTTCCCTGTGCTGCCTGACTCGACAAGGCGGCTGCGGAACTCGACCTGGCAGGGCACACACAACGTGCCCTGCCAGGGGACTCGAACAGTCCTCGCCGAAACCTCCTTGTCGAGTCGAACTGCTCGGCGCGCCTCAAGGGGAACTACACGCGCGCTCCATCAACCACACAAACAAATCAAGCGCCTTTAAAGCCTCGATCTTTTGCTTTCTTCAAAGCAGCTTCCTTGCTTTTCGCGCCCTTCGTGGAGCCGTCGGTGAGGTTGTTCAAACCATAGACCTCGCCGGAGCCGCCGAACTCGGTGAGCGTCACTTCCTTGGCTTCGCCGGGCTCGAAGCGGACGGCGGTACCGGCGGGAACGTCGAGGTGCATGCCGAAGGAAGCGGCGCGATCGAAGTCCAGTGCCTTGTTCGCCTCGAAGAAGTGGTAGTGGCTGCCGATCTGGATCGGCCGGTCGCCGGTATTGACGGCCTTGAGCTTCGCCTTGCGGCGGCCGGCATTGAGCTCGATGTCGCCGTCGGGCGTGATGATTTCGCCCGGCGCAATTTTCTCCACGGCTTTGAGCTTTCCGGCGCGGATGGGATCGTGGACGGTGACCAGCTTGGTGCCGTCTGGGAAGGTCCCCTCCACCTGCAGCATTGGCATCAGGTCCGCCACGCCGGCCATGACGTCGTCGGTGGTCAGGATCGTGGAGCCGAAGCCGATCAGGTCGGCAACGGAGCGGCCTTCGCGCGCGCCCTCGAGGATTTCATCGGCAATGATCGCCGTCGCCTCGGGATGGTTGAGCTGCAGGCCCTTCGCCCGCCGCTTCCTCGCCAGCTCCGCCGCGGTGTAGATGGTCAGCCGTTCAAGTTCTGTGGGTGTTAAAAGCATAAGGCACCTGGATCGTTAACCGCAGAGGCGCGGATACCCTGGCGAGGCCCGGAGTATCCGCGCCTCTGCGGTGAAGGTCTAATTAGCGAAGAGTCTGGAGTCCTGAACTTCGTGCCGCATGGCGGCGATCTCGGCCTGGGGCGTATAGGCGTGGATCGCTTCTGCGTCCGCCGGTTCGAGTTTCAGCAGGTCGATCAGGGCGGGCCTCACATGGAGCATGACCTTCTGCGCATCGAGATGGCCGATCATGCCGAGGCGCAGCGCGGCGCCGATCAGGCCGGTGCACAAGGTGTGCGCGGAAACCGCGCGGCAGGTCTCTTCCGTCATGCCGACCGCTCGCCAGAGCATGCCCTGCATCACGGACATGTGGCCGAGGGCAGTCCGCTTCTGCACCCGTTCGCGGTATCCGGCGGCGCCCGGCGTATCCAGCTTCGCATGGACGTTGAGCAGCGACGCGCCGGCGCGCTTCGAGCCTTCACGCCACTCGGGCGCAAGGGTCATGGCTTCGACGATCTCGTCCACGGCCGCGATTCGGTCCAGTTGTCCGTCCGCGCGGAACGCCGCGGTCAACGCGCACACGTCGTGGGTAGCCCAGCGGTGGCGAAGCTGCCCTTCGACGAAATCCGCGAGGCGTGGCGCGGTGACGATCACCTGATCCGCGTGCAAGGTTTCGAGTCCCCAGGAAAAGGAGAGGCTGCCGCTGGGGAAAAAACTGTCGGCGTGTTGCAACGCGCCCAGTAAATTTGAAATACCAGGCAGATTCGAAAGGTCGGGGAAACTGGATGGTTCAGGCATTGCCGATCCGCCTTGCCCTGCCGTCCGCGAGGAAAGGCTCGACCCGTTCCAGGTAGCGTTCCAGTGGGCCCTGCAAGGCAATGCGCAACCAGGCGCCTTCAAAACGGACGGCCCAGTGCATATTGCCGGCGAAATAGCCAATCTCCAGCGCGGCGGCTGCATCGCGCGGCGCCAGGGTAAGCCATTCGGTCTCGCGCATCCTGACGACCACAGCCTTGAGGTCCGTCAGCATGAGGACCGCGCCGTTGTACAGGTGCTCGCTGCGGTCCAGCACCACCGCGCATTCCGTGCCTGCGTCCGTCGTTGCCCGCAGGCGATGGCGATGGGTGTCTTCCTGGGACAGAGCCAGATACTCGACCCGGCCGGCGTGGCCGAGATCGTGCAGCCTGTCGGCGATCTGCGCATCCGTCGCCGCGCCGACGATGTTTTCAAGTTTCAGCATGGGAACCTCGAAGTGCGAACAAGGAAGGCGCCATGGATAGGGGTACTCCATGGCGCCCTCCTGTCCGTAGCAGCCGCGTCAGCGGTGTGCCGGCTCCTTCTGGTTGGGAATGCCGGCGATCGGCGCTTCGTCGGTTCCGACGGTGGAGCGGGTAATCGCTTCCACCATCTCGCGAGTTCCGTCCGGATCCGTGATCCACTTCTTGTAGAAGTCGTACGGGCAGGCCGCCACGCCCTTGTCACCCTCGCGGGAGTTGATCAGGCCGGTGTAGCCGCGGTGCAGGAGCTTGAACAGGTGGTTTTCCGACTGCATGTTCTTGCGGGCATCGCGGATAAGGGCCTTGGACAGCGCGGCATACTGGATGCCGTAGTCCTCTTCACCGCATTCGCCGAGCGTGCGGCCGTCGAAGCCGATGATCGCCGAGTGGCCGAAGTAGGAGTACACGCCGTCGAAACCGGCGGCATTGGCGACCGCCACGTAGACGTTGTTGGCCCAGGCCATGGCCTTGGCCATGATGACCTGCTGGTCCTTGGCGGGATACATGTAGCCCTGGCAGCGCACGATCAGCTCGGCGCCCTTCATCGCGCAGTCGCGCCAGATCTCCGGATAGTTGCCGTCGTCGCAGATGATCAACGACACCTTCAAGCCCTTCGGACCTTCGGAAACGTAGGTGCAGTTGCCGGGATACCAGCCTTCGATCGGCACCCAGGGCATGATCTTGCGGTATTTCTGCACGATCTCGCCCTTGTCGTTCATCAGGATCAGGGTGTTGTAAGGCGCCTTGTTGGGATGTTCCTCATGCTTCTCCCCGGTCAGCGAGAAAACTCCCCAGACCTTCGCTTCGCGGCAGGCGGCCGCGAAGATCTCGGTTTCCTCGCCTGGGCAACTGGACGCCGTGTCGTACATTTCCTTGCTGTCGTACATGATCCCGTGCGTGCTGTACTCGGGGAAGATCACCAGGTCCATGCCGGGCAGACCGACTTTCATGCCCTTGAGCATTTCGCCGATCTTCCTTGCGTTGTCCAGCACTTCCTTCCTGGTGTGCAGGCGCGGCATCTTGTAGTTGACCACCGCAACGCCGACCGTGTCCTTGCTGCTAGAAATATCGCCGTGCATCATGATTCGAATCTCCTATTCATCGTTGATCGTTGGAACCTTTACTCCCATAAACGCAGTCGGGCTGCGCAATTTTCGCGGGCTGGCGCCCGTCTTCTCTATCTCCTGCTTCCTGACGCTCAAATCGTCAGGAAAGCGTGAATCTTTCCAATGTCGGCCCGCTCCTTCACTTCCTCGTATACGAACTCCCCCTTCTCGATGATCAGGAAACGATCGGCGATTTCCTGGGTGAACCAGAGCACCTGCTCCGAGACGACCAGGGAAAACTTGCGCTCCTGCTTCAGGCGGTTCAGCGTCTTCGCGATGTCCTTGATGATCGAAGGCTGGATGCCCTCCGTCGGTTCATCGAGGATCAGAAGCTTGGGATTGCTCACCAGCGCGCGCGAAATGGCCAGTTGCTGCTGCTGCCCACCGGATAAATTACCGCCCTTGCGGCGGCGCATCTCATGCAGGACCGGGAAGGTGTCGTAGACGTACTGCGGCACGGTCTTGTCCGGCGCGTTCTCCATCCCGGAGAGGATGTTTTCCTCCACGGTCAGGTAGGGAAAGATCATCCGGCCCTGCGGCACATAGCCGAGGCCGGCGGCGACGCGTTCGTGGGTCTTGCGGCCGAGCAGCGGTTTGCCGTCCAGCGCGACGTTGCCGCTGCGCGCGGGCAGCACGCCGATCAGGGACTTCAGCAACGTGGTCTTGCCCATGCCATTGCGGCCCATGATCGCCACGGTCTCCTGCTCGCCGACCGTGAATCCGATGTTGCGGATCACATGGCTGTCGCCGTAGTAGACGTTCAGATTCTCCACGCTGAACATCAGTATTCACCTCGATCGCGTTCAGGGACGAGGGACGAGGGACGAGGGACGAGGGAACAGCGATTCGCACGGCACATAGGGCCATGGAATTCCATTCTTTCGCCCGGCACTGTCCGGATCCTCATTGCGACCTTGCGTTCTCGTCCCATCCCTCGCCCCTCGTCCCTCATTCCTCGCCCCTGATCTTCAGTGGCCCAGATAGACGTCGATGACGCGTTCGTCCGCCTGCACCTGCTCCATCGTGCCTTCGGCGAGCATCTTGCCCTGGTGCAGCACCGTGACCTTGTGGGCGATCAGCTTCACGAAGGCCATGTCGTGCTCGATCACCACCATTGACCGGCCTTTGGAAATGCGCTTGAGCAGGTCGGCCGTCTGTTCCCGTTCGCGCGCGCTCATGCCGGCTACCGGTTCATCGAGCAGCATGAGTTCCGGGTCCTGCATCAGCAGCATGCCGATCTCCAGCCACTGCTTCTGGCCGTGCGACAACAGGCCGGCCTTGGTGCCAAGATGATCGCGCAGGTAGATCTGCTCCGCTACCGCTTCGATTTTTTCGACAATCTCGGCGGCACGGCGGAAGAACAGCGAACCCAGCACGCTGCGCTTCTTCGGATAGGAGATGTCCAGGTTCTCGAGCACCGTCAGGTCTTCGTAGACCGACGGATTCTGGAATTTTCGCCCCACGCCGGCTCGCGTTATCTGGTACTCGATCATGGTGTGCAGGAAACGGTTCTTGAACCGGATGGTCCCCGAACTCGGTTTGGTCTTGCCGCAGATCATGTCCAGCAGCGTGGTCTTGCCGGCGCCGTTCGGGCCGATCACCACCCGCAATTCGTCCTGCTCGACGTAGAAATTTAGGCCGTCGACGGCCTTGAAGCCGTCGAAGGAAACGGTGAGGTCCTCGACCGAAAGGATCAGTTCGCTCACGATCTGGTTCCCTCGTCGTTACCACCGCGGCGCTGGAACTTCTCAAGAATCCCTGCCAGCCCCGAAGGCAGGAACATGACGACGATCACGAACAGCGCACCGATGAAGTACAGCCAGTACTCGACGAAGTTCTCGGAGAAGAAGGTCTTTGCCGTGCCCACCAGTACGGCGCCGTACACGGCGCCGACGACGGACAGGCGCCCGCCCACGGCGGCGTAGATCACCATTTCGATGGAGGGCACGATGCCGACCAGGGAAGGCGACGCCAGGCCGACCTGGAGCGTGAACAGCGCACCGCCGATCGAGGCGAACACGGCCGCGCACGCGAAAATGAACCCCTTGAACAGCGCCGGGTCGTAGCCGGAGAACCGTACCCGGTCCTCGCGGTCGCGGATCGCCACCAGGATCTTGCCGAGGCGGCTGCGCACGATGAAGCGGCCGACGACCAGAACCCCCATCAGCAGCGCCACCGTGGCGAAATACAGCCTGGTGCGCACGCCTTCGTCCTCGAAGCTGATGCCGAAGAAGGTCTTGAAATCCGTGATGCCGTTGATTCCGCCCGTCACGCCCTGCTGGCCGATGATGACGATGGCCATGATCGCGGAGAAAGCCAGGGTGATGATGGAAAAGTACACGCCGCCCACTCGCTTGCGGAAATTTGCATAGGCGATGATGAAAGCCAACAGCGCCGGCAGGATGATGATCGCCGGCAACGCGAACCAGGCGTGATGAAAGGGCTCCCACCACCAGGGCAGGGTTTCGACGCTGTTCCAGACCATGAAGTCGGGGAGGTTCGAGCCGAAGAATTCCGACAGCGCCTGCGCGGAACTGTCACTGGTGGTCGATTCGAGCTTCAGGTACATCGCCATCATGTAGCTGCCGAGCCCGAAGAACATGCCCTGGCCCAGTGACAGGATCCCGCCGTAACCCCAAATCAGCACGATGCCGGCCGCCGGGAATGCAAAACACAGGAACTTGGCAAGCAGGTTCAGCCGGAACTCCGATATAAACAACGGCATGATCAGGAGCAGCACGGCAAGGATAGGCACGGCGAACAGCTTCAGCCAGTAAACCGGCGTGCGCTTTGCCTTGCCTCCGCTTGCGGCGGCAGTACCTTCGATTGCGGAAACGCCGTTGCTCACCCGCTATCTCCTGACTTTCGATGCGAACAAGCCGTTCGGGCGGAAGTACAGCGCCACGATCACCAGCAGCAGGATCGACGCCTTGGCCATCGAACCGGTCATCAGGAATTCAAAGGTCGATTGCAACTGCCCGATGATGGCCGCCGAAAGGATGGTGCCGAGCAAACTTTCGACGCCCCCGAAGACGACGACGATGAACGTATCGACGACGTACTGCTGGCCGGTGACCGGACCCGTGGAGGCGAGCATCGTGAAGGAACTGCCGGCGATTCCCGCCAGCCCGCAGCCCAGCGCAAAGGTCAGCGCATCGACGCGTTCGGTATTGATTCCGGCCGCGCCGCTCATGGTCCGGTTCTGGGTCACCGCGCGGATGCGCAGGCCCCAGCGCGTCCTGTAGAGAAGCATGTACACGCCGAACGAAACCAGCAGGGCCAGCGCGATGATGAAAATGCGGCTGAGAGGAAACGAGGCATTGGGCAGGAAGGACGGCGCCCATGCGCCCTGCAGCCAGCTCACGGTCGGCACGCCCACTTCCTTGGGGCCGAACACATGGCGGAACACCTGTTGCAGGATCAGGCTCAGGCCCCAGGTCGCCAGCATGGTGTCGAGGGGCCGCTTGTAAAGGAAGCGGATCAGCCCGCGCTCCAGCGCCAGGCCGAACACGAAGGTCACGGCAAACGCCAGCACGATGCCGACCAGGAAATAGACGTCCTTGGCCGCGGGCATGAACTTCTCGAAGAACAGCGCCGTTGCATAGGTGGTGTAGGCGCCCATGGCCATGAGTTCGCCGTGGGCCATGTTGATCACGCCCATCAGCCCGAACACGATCGCCAGGCCGAGCGCCATCAACACCAGGATGGTGAACAGACTCAGGCCGTTGAAGGCCTGCATCATGAAAATCTCGAAAGTCATCGTGCTACCGCTTGAATATTGCCCGAATCAAATACCGGCTCCACGCCGCATCGGGCTGTTGCACCGGATGCGGCGGGAGGCGGCGGGCCGCCGGGGGAAGATCAGATCACCGGGCCAAATTCAGATCTTGGCGAACGGGTTCGGCTCGATCAGCGGCGACTCGTAGATCATGTCGATCTGGCCGTCCTTCCTGAAGGTACCGATGCGGGCATGCTTCCACAAATGGTGATTATCCTTGTGGAATTTGATCTTCCCTTCCGGCGCATCCAGTGCCAGCTCGGACGAAGCCGCGACGACCTTCGGCACTTCGATGCTCTTGGCCTTCTCGACCGCCAGCTTCCACAGGTACACCGAGATGTAGCCGCATTCCATGGTGTCGCCGACCACGCGGTTGGCGCCGTATTTCGCCTTGAACGCCTTGACGAACTTGTCGTTGGCCGGGTTCTTCACGCTCTGGAAGTAGCCCATGCACGACATGAAGCCCTCGAGGTTCTCGGGACCGATGCCGGACGCTTCTTCTTCGGATACCGCCATCGCGCACAGCGCCTGGTTCTTGCCCGTGATGCCCGCTGCGTTCAGTTGCTTGTAGAACGCCACGTTGGAACCGCCGACCACCGTGCTCCAGATGACTTCGGGCTTGGCCGCCCTGATCTTGTTAATCTCGGAAGCGAACTCGATCGAACCCAGGGGGTAGTAGCTTTCGCCGACCACCTTGGCACCGATTTTCTTCAGGTGCAGGTTGGCAATCTTGTTCATGGTGCGCGGCCAGATGTAATCGGAGCCGATCAGGTAGAAGCTCTTGCCCTTGTTCTTGTACAGCCAGTCCAGCGAGGCGATGGCGGACTGCGTGCCTTCCTGCGCCGTGTACATGATGTTATCCGACCTCTCGAGGCCTTCGTAATACGTCGGATAGTAGAGCAGGCCCTTGTAGCGCTCCATCACCGGCAGCACCGCCTTGCGCGAAGCCGAGGTATAGCAGCCGAAGATGGCGGCGACCTTGTCTTTCTCGAGGAGCTTGCGCGCCTTCTCGGCGAAGGTCGGCCAGTCGCTGGCGCCGTCCTCGACGATGACTTCGAGCTTCTTGCCCATTACACCGCCGGCAGCGTTGATTTCGTCGATCGCGAGCTTTTCCGCATCGACAACCGACGCTTCGGCGATCGCGATGGTGCCGGTCAGCGAGTGCAGGATGCCGACCTTGATCGTATCCGCCGCCGCCGCCGTCTTGATGAACGGCGCCCCGGGCAATGCGGCCGCTGTTGTGACTGCCGCGGCGCTCTTGATGAACTGTCTCCTGTTCAGCTTCATGTCTTCACCTTTCCTGTTGAGGTTTTGCTGCAGTTGCGACGGCGAAAAAAACCCACAGGGCGGATGCGGTCCGTCCTGTGGGCTTCTATTATGCCTTGCCGCGCCGTGACTTCCTTGTCACCGGCACAGCGTCTATTGGATGGACTGTGTCAGATGCCCGATCGCCGACAGCCCAGGTTTCGTTTCAAGCAGTGCAAAAACAAGGCCAGCTATTCCGAAGCGGTGACTCGAATGTCGAAACTGCGCGAACTATCCTGCATTAGTAATTTGAATTGAAAGGCTTTCGTCGGCGCCGCCCCGATGTTGCTGCGCAATGAAGAGCAACGCGCCCCAGCGCAGCCCTGTCGCAATCCATCCCGGCCGCCAGCACCGTCGGCGTGCGATCATCGATTACCGCGCCCAATCCCGGTGCGGGAATGTTCCGGACGGGCGAATCCACCCGCGTCGACGCGCATACTTTCCCCCTCCGCGAATTTTCCGTCAACACGGATTCTTAATATAAATCTCCCGACGCCGCCGGCCACGTCCAATATATTTGGGGAACAGGTCCAGGACTTGCTGCGACAACTACCGGGCAGGACATCTGGCGCGGGACATTTAGGCGGCCAGAAAAGCCCGAGCCGCACGATTGGAGAGCAGATCAATCCCGGATCGGTGCAAGGCTGCACCGGCATGAATGCGTCCGCTGGCGAATCCATCCGTCGCGGCTGTTTCGGGGATCCAGACAACTCGAGCATACCAGCGCAAAGCCGCGCCTTGTCGCCGCATTGGATGCGGCCGACGACAACTGCCTTCCGCAACCCGCGGCGAACCATTGCGTGAGGTCCGCGGTCCGCGCTGGAGAAACTAGAAGCGATGAAAACCAGATCACAGGAACCAATCCGCGTCGGCGTGCTGTTTTCGGAAACGGGCGTCACGTCCGTCGTCGAGAATTCCGAAAGAATGGGCACCCTGCTGGCAGTGCAGGAAATCAACGAGGCCGGCGGCATCAACGGCCGGGAGTTGCAGATCGTCAGCTATGACCCCGAGTCGAGGCCGGCCCGCTTCGCCGCGCTGGCGGAAAAACTGATCCTCGAAGACCGCGTGCACATCATCCTGGGCTGCTAATGTCGAGCACGCGCAAGGCAGTCGTCCCTGTCGTCGAGCGCTGGAACGCGCTGCTCATGTAGCCGACGCTGTACGAAGGCTTCGAGTACTCGCGCAACGTCATCTACACCGGCGCAGCGCCGAACCAGAACAGCGTGCCGCTCGCGGAATTCATGATGCGCGAGTTCGGCTCGCGCGTGTTCATGATCGGCTCGGACTACATCTACCCCTACGAATCGAACCGGATCATGAGCGACCTGATCCTGGAGCGCGGCGGCGAGAAAGTCACGGAGCACTACGTGCCACTCGATGCGTCCTGGGAGCACTACATCACGCTGGCCAAAAAGATCAAGCAGTTCTCGCCCGATTTCATTTTCTCGACCGTGGTCGGCGACGGCACGGCGCTGCTGCACCGCGCCTATGCGCAACTGAAGCTGGACCCGGCGCACATGCCGATTGCCAGCCTGACCACCTGCGAAGCTGAAGTGCAGCAGATGAGCGCGGGCATCGCCGAAGGGCATATCACGTCGGCAGCTTATTTCCAGTCGGTGGCGACCGACGTCAACCGGCGTTGCGTGGACAACTGCAAGAAGCGTTTCGGCGGCGACGTGGTCACCAACCAGTGCTGGGAAGCGGCCTACTTCCAGACCCATTTCCTTGCCAACGCCATGCGTGCGGTGGATTCTGCAAGCGTGCCAGACCTGCTGCGCGTGCTGCCCGGCTCGGAATTTGAGGCCCCGCAGGGCAAGGTGCGAATCGACGAACGTGGCGGTCAACCAGGCGGAGAAGGCGCGCACGCGGGAGAAGTATGTGGGCCGGCTGGAGCAAAGGCTCACCGCTCAGCGCAAGATCGCCAAGGCCACGGCGATCCTGATGCTCACCCGCAATATGTCGGAAGAAGAAGCCTACAACCTGATCCGCAACCGGGCCATGACCAAGCGCATGACCACCGAGGAAATCGCCGACGCCGTGATCAATGCGAACGATACTGGGGTTTGACGTGAAGGGATAGGAGTGCTGAGTGCTGTAATTGGGAAACCCCCTTAGGATCGAAGTTCCAGATTCTGATTTTTCTCGTTGCTTCGCAGTACTCAGCACGCAGCACTTTTTCTCGTCTTCCTGAACACGAGCAGCCTGTTGTTCGCCGGCATCGGGTGATCGGCTGCGAAAATCAGGCCGTTCTGCGATCCCAGTTCCTGCACGGCCTCGAAATCGCGGATGCCGCTTGCCGGATCGCGGCCACGCAGCATGGCATCGAACCTGGCGTTGCTGTCCGACGTATGCGCGCCGTTGTAGTTGAAGGGGCCGTAGATGCACAGCGGACCGCCGGGGTAGAGGATTCGGCTGATGCCCGTGAACAAGTGCCCGACTTCCAGCCAGGACATGATGTGCAGGGTGTTGGCGGTGAATACGGCATCGATGTTGCCGACGGGCCAGCGATCCTCGCTGACGTTCAGATCCAGCGGGGGAAGGACATTGCTCAGACCGGAATCTACCAGCCACATGCGGATCCCGGCATGGTTGTCGGGCAGATCCGCTGTTTGCCAGGTCAGGTGCGGCAACGCCGCGCCGAAATGCACCGCATGCTGTCCCGTGCCGCTGCCGATCTCGAGCACCGAACTGGCGTCCGCAAAAGCGCTCCTCAGGATCTCCAGGATCGGATCCCTGTTGCGCTCGCAAGCCTCGGAAAATGGCTTCTGCAGGGAAACGGTCATGCCGGCGCCGCACTCAGGAACTTCATTACCTCATCCCGCCTTGCCATGGTGTCCTTGTAACCGAGGGCGATGAGCGCCCTGCAAAACGCCGGCTCGAACAGCAGGTAACTGGTCAGGGTCGAGCCATTGGCTCGCGTCGCGCCCAAGCCGCGCAAAAGGAAGCGGATCGAGCGCGGCAGCTCATGCGAGTACTGCGCGGCAATGCGGTCTATGTCCTCGCTCGGCGAAATCACCAGCACGTCCACTTCGCGCAGTTCCATACGGTTCTTCGACCGTTCCTCGGCGGGAATCATGCGGATCGTCTTGTTGATGCGCTCCAGTCGTTCGATGTCGACTTCAAGGCTGTCGAGGAAAATGCTGTTCAGCGCATGGCCCGCGATCTGCGCCAGCGACGGATAACTGCCCAGCCTGACCCGCTCGGGTTGGCGGACCATCTGGCGGCCGACGCCGATCACCAGCACCCGGTCCGCGCCGAGATGCAGCGCGGGACTGATGGGAGCGATCTGGCGCATGCTGCCGTCGCCGAAGAATTCCCGGCGCAGCGGCATCGCCGGAAAAATGAACGGCAGCGCGCTCGAGGCGAGCAGGTGTTCGTAGTCGATGATCTCGGGGATGCCCAGGCGGCGCGCCCGCTGCCAGCCCGTGATCCCCGGAACGCTTTGAAAAAAACTTACCGACTGGCCGGAGGTATAGCCGGAGACCGTGATGGACAGCGCGTAGAGCGCGCCCAGGTTGATGCTCCTGCGGATGCCCGACAGGTCGAGGCGCTCGCGCAAAAGCTTTGACAGGGGCGAGTTGTCCAGTAATGACGAGGGGTTGTTTTCGCCAAGCCCGCCGAGCAGCATGGCGGAAAGCCATCGGGCGCCGGTTCCCATAACGCCCAGCATGTCGGAGCGATAAACCTGCTCGGCGTGGAAATATTTCCAGATGAGCAGGATGCGGCGCACCGCGCGGTGGAAGTCCGCCGCATCGGCAGCCAGGGCCGCGGCATTCACGGCGCCGGCAGACGTGCCGCAGATGATCGGGAAAGGATTGGGTGCGCCGCGTGGCAACAGGTGCGAGACCGCGCGCAGGAAGCCGACCTGATAGGCAGCGCGCGCGCCGCCGCCGGTGAGTATCAGTCCGATTTTTGGTTGCGCACCGGCCATGGTTGCGGACAATGTCGCGGCCACAATGCCGCGGTGTTATTGCTCTTTGACGGCGCCATTCGCGGCTTCGATCGCCGGACGCACCAGTTCCAGCGCGTCACGCAGCGTGTCTTCTGAAAGGTCGTTCAGGGAGTGGGCGAGGATGTCGGCAACCGCGTAGGTGGTCTCCGGCAGCGACTCGCTATCCAGGTTGGCGACGAAGACGGCGGCAGCACCGGTCGTGCGCAGCAACGCCTGGCGCTCGGTCATCAGTATTTCGATTTCAGCACGCAGCATCGAGATCTCATCCTGCGTGTGCTGTTCGATGGTCATTTCCGTCTCCTGACAGCGATTCTTGCACTTTCGATAAGCTTATGATGCCACAAGACTTTTCAATGAGCCAGAAAGAAGCGGCTGGAGGGCAAAGGGATCGGGGGACGCGCGGATTCCGCGCCAACCCTCAGCGGACAGGATCAGTGCAGACGGATCACGTCCGAGGGGGGTGGTGCCAGCAGAGGGAGACTCAGCGCCAGCAGTTGACGGCCGACGAGCGTCAGCGAACCCTTGATGCGGTTGTTGCCGGTATCGCTGAACTCGAATTCGTAAGTACGCTGCAGCCTTCTGCGGCCCTCGTCGTCACGGCCGAGGCGAAGCTGCTTCACCGCAACCGTCCAGTCGAGCAACTGCACGTTCTCGGATTCGCAGGCCCGGCGCGCGGCGTCCAGCGCCGCATCGCGTGCCTGCAGGGTATCCATCCAGAACCAGCCGGCCAGAACGAACAGTGCTAGCGCTGTGAGTTCAAGCATCGAAATTCCGTGAATGTCGTGAATGTCGTAAATGCCGAAAGGTCATCGTTAGTTCGCGGACGTATCAATGGTATATCGGGGCGCATTCGATTCGTCGATGCCAGATTCGAGCTTTGCGAAGCCCGACATTCACGTCATTCACGATATTCACGGCATTCACGACTCTTTTATTCCGACCTTCACCAGCTTCGGTGCCAGCAACCGCACGACTTCTTTCGGATCCACCCCGACCAGATACCCCCGCTTGCCGCCGTTGATGTAGATTTTCGGCAGTTCAAGGATGGTTTCTTCCATGTAGGTCGGCATTTTCTTGCGGGTACCAAAAGGCGACGTCCCGCCGACCATGTAACCGGAATGTTTGTTCGCGGCATCGGGATTGCAAGGGGCGACGGTCTTGACGCCGATGATTCTCGCCAGCTCTCTGGTGGAAACCTTCAGGTCGCCGTGCATCAGCACCACCAGCGGATTCCTGCCATCGTCTTCCATGACCAGGGTCTTGACCACCGCGTGCTCATCGACGCCAAGGTCGCGCGCGGACACCGCGGTGCCGCCCTTCTCTTCGTAATCGTAGAGATGGTCGCTGAACGCCACCTTGTGTGCACGCAACTCGCGGATCGCTGCCGTGACCGGCGCCTTCTCGTGTCCCATGCTTCAGGTATTGCCTGTCAGTATCCGATACAGGGAATGAAGCATCCCGGCCGTCGCGCCCCAGATGTTCCGTTCGCCGTAGGGCATCGAATAGTAGTGCCGGACGCGCCCGTTCAACTCGTCCATGTGCCGGCGATGGTTCTCGGGGTCAAGAAAAAATTCGAGCGGCACCTCAAAGATTTCGGCCACTTCGAAAGGATCCGGGGTCAGTTCGAAGGGCGGCTCCACCCAGCCCACCACCGGCGTGACCCGGAACCCGGTCTGGATATCGAAATCAGGTAGCCTGCCGATGACCTGCACACGCGACCTGTCAATCCCGGTCTCCTCCTCGGCCTCGCGCAACGCAGTGGCCACGCGGTCCGCATCGCCGTCATCCACCCTGCCGCCAGGGAAACTGATTTGCCCCGCATGATCATGAAGATGCGAGGTTCGCTGCGTGAACAGCAGGGTCGGCCCACCGGGCTGGTTGACCACCGGAACCAGCACGGCCGCCGCCACCGGCTTGCGTTCGGTCGGATGGGCGTAGAGCGGGAAATCGGCGTCCGGTGGCAGCAACCCCTGCCGGTTCAGGCGTTCCGCGATCCAGTCGCGGGAAATCGGACGTAATCCAGAGTCGTCGACAGGAGACAACGGCATGCGAACCGGTCTGAAGGAAGGGGGGTTATTTTAACTCCGCGCGGGTATACAATCTTTTCACGTCACGGCCAGAAGAGTTGACCACGGATTGGCCGCGACCGGATAGACCTGCTATTCCGATTCCAATTTGAGGAGATGAACATGAAGTTACGCCCCCTGATCGCTGCAGTGATGTTTGCCGTCGCCGGCAGCGCCTTTGCCGCGCATTGCCCGATGGACATGAAGAAAATCGACGAAGCCATGTCGAAGAATCCGAGCCTCCCGGCCGACAAGCTGGCTGAAGTAAAGCAACTTCGGGCCGAAGGTGAAGTCTTGCACAAGGCCGGCAACCACGGCGCATCCGTGGAGAAACTTGGCAAAGCGATGTCGATACTCGGCATCCAGTAATCCGGTTTATCGACCAGAACCCCGCTCCGCGAAAACGCGCAGCGGGGTTTTGCTTTCGGAGGCCGCGATGAAATCTGTCTCGATCCTGTTTTTTGGCGTAGCGGTGATCGCCGGGACCGCACTCCCGGATTGCCGGCAGCAATTGCAGTTGCTGGGGGCCGATCTCAAGGGCGTCGCCCTCACCGAAACGCAGAAACAGAATCTGGGCGGCCTCGTGGACGACGCCCGCCGCTACTGCTGGATCCATCAGGAGACCCAGGCGATGGCCTACATCGCCAAGGCGCGCCAGGTGACGGGCCTCAGGCCGCCTCCCGACGAATTCGACTGGGAGACGGTGCCGCTCGAATCACTCGAGCCGAAGGCTCGGTGATTGGTGCACCCTCACGGGTATACCGGGCTGTCGCCCATAAATTGGTGATTGGCAAATAGGATGAGAAAACCATTGCAAGGCGTCAATGGATCGCGCGGCACTGCCTGAAACAGGCCTTACAGTTACCAATCATCATCGCAGCCGTCAGGCGACGGCTCCGCCGCACGACGACCCCGCACCCGCCGTACAACCATAGCAGTGGTTCGCGGTCACGATCTCGCGAAGATTCAGACGCTCGGCATCGAAGTCGCGGATATGCCGCGGCGCGCCGTGCGCCAGCGGCAGTTCCAGCATCTGGTTGAAGTCGCAATCGTAAAGCGTGCCTTCCCAGCCGACCGAAAGCGTATAGCGGCACATCACTCCCGCCGCCGCCGCCGGATTGAACGCATTGGCCAGGCGCTCCATGTAGCCTTCGTAGTTGCCGCTCTGGAGCAGAAACTCCAGGAAGCGGCTGATGGGCATATTGGTGATCGTGTAGAGGTTGTTGAAGACCACGCCGTGGTGCTTGAGCAGTTCGCGGCGGAACTGCGCCTCGATCGCCTCCTGTTTTGCGGGGAGATAGGCGCCGACCGGATTCTGCACCAGGTTCAGCACCAGCCCGCTTCTCTCCCTGCCGTATCCCAGCTCATTGAGCATCTGCAGCCCGCGGATGGATTTGTCGAACACGCCGTCGCCGCGCTGGGCGTCGGTCTGCGACGACCGGAAATACGGCAGCGAAGCAACCACCTCGACCTTGTTGCGAGCCAGGAAGGTGGCGAGATCCGCTTGCGGGGCAAGCTGCAATACGGTCAGGTTACAGCGATCCAGCACGTGCCGGCCCAGCGCCCGCGCCTGTTCCACCAGCCAGCGGAAATTCGGATTCAGTTCCGGCGCTCCGCCGGTGATGTCGACCGTCGGGATATCGGTGCGTGAGAGCGCCTCGATGCAAAGCTCCGCGGTCTCGCGTGTCATCTGCTCCTTGCGTTCCGGGCCGGCATCGACATGACAGTGCCCGCAGGACTGGTTGCAGAACTTGCCGACATTGATCTGGAGTACCGTGATTCCCGTGGCATGCAACGGAGAGAATCCCGCCTGCACCATCTTGTCGCCAAACGGCGGACAGGCCGTAGTTGCGCCCAGCAGGGAGAGTTGGTCCGCCGCCGAAGCCAGTGGGGCCCTGCGTGAAAACAGCGTTTGTCCCAAGGAATTTTCCCCTTCGCCTACATGGAGAGCTTTTCAACAACGTTTCGCATCTGCACGCCGTGTACCAGCGACGAGCCGCCGCGGATCGCGCACGCAACGTGCGCCGCTTCGGTCATTTCCTCGACGTTTGACCCCTTTTCGAGGCAGGTCTGGGTATAGGCATCGATGCAGTAGGGGCATTGCACGGCATGGGCCACGCCCAGCGCGATAAGGGCTTTCTCGCGTTCGGTCAGCGCGCCCTCGACAAACACGGCGCCGTAGTAGGCCATGAACTTGTCCCAGAGTTCCTTGTTGCCCTTGCCCATGTCGGCGAATTTGGCCAGGTCGTGCGGGTGATAGTAGGTTTCCACGTCTTCTCCTGTTCGAAATGCCTTTACTTCATAAAATACGAACCCTGTCTCCGGTACGCAGCACGCCCCCGTTCTGGATGCGGGCGGTAATCCCGCCATGGCCGCGCATGGCGTTGTAACCGCCGGTGCCCAGCACTTCTTCCATGCGCGAACAGGGATTGCACGTGCCACTGCCTTCCAATACCACATCGCCGACAAGGAATTGCCGGTCACGCAGGGCATAGAGATTGATGCCCGATACGAGAATATTGCGCCGTACCGCGTCGGCTTGTATTTCAGGCTTGCCAAGAAGCTTTGCGACCACCTCCAGGTGCTCCGCCTGGATCAGCGTGACCTGTCGCTTGCCATTGGTCTTCGATGCGTAGTGGTCGCCGGACAGGCCGTAACCCGCGATCGCCTCCACCTGATCTACGGAATCTAGCGGTGCGCGCCTGGCCAGACGAATGCCGATCCACACCACCGTGCCGTAACGCGGGAACTGCGACATCAGCTTCGCCAACTCACTATCGGGATTCAGGATTTACCTCTTCACCACGAAGGACGCGAAGGAACACGTAGGGAAACCAGAATAGGGGAACGTTGCCATGGCAGACACGGGTCACGATAATCCATTGCCCATCGGTCCGCCCTGACATTCACAATCTTTCCTTCGTGTCACTTCGCGTCCTTCGTGGTTCACGGTTCAGACCTTCGCCTTGCCCACCATGTCTTCCGGCTTGACCCATTCGTCGAACTGCTTTTCAGTGACGTAACCCAGGGCGAGCGCGGACTGCTTCAGGGTCGTGCCTTCCTTGTGCGCCTTTTTCGCGATCTGCGCCGCCTTGTCATAGCCGATGTGCGGATTGAGCGCGGTCACCAGCATCAGCGATTCACGCATCAACTGCGCGATGCGCTCGAGATTGGGTTCGATGCCCACCGCGCAGTTGTCGTTGAAGCTCGTGGCGCCGTCGGCGAGCAAACGCACGCTCTGCAGGAAATTGTGGATGATCACCGGCTTGAACACGTTGAGTTCGAAATTTCCCATCGAGCCGCCAATGTTGATCGCCACGTCGTTGCCGAATACCTGGCAGCAGAGCATGGTCAACGCCTCCGATTGGGTCGGGTTGACCTTGCCCGGCATGATGGAACTGCCCGGTTCGTTCTCCGGAATCCGCAGTTCACCGATGCCGCTGCGCGGGCCGGACGCAAGCAGGCGGACGTCGTTGGCGATTTTCATGAGCGAGGCCGCAAGCGTTTTCAGCGCACCGTGCGCGTGAACCAGGGCATCGTTCGCCGCCAGCGCTTCGAACTTGTTACGCGCCGATACAAAAGGGTGGCCCGTTTCCTTCTCCAGTTCCCTGGCGACCCGCTGCCCGAACTCGGGATGCGCATTCAATCCGGTGCCGACGGCGGTGCCGCCCAGCGCCAGTTCGGACAAATGCGTAAACGAGGCCTCAACGTGCGTGACGCCGTGCTCGAGCTGGGATACGTAGCCCGAGAATTCCTGGCCCAGGGTCAGGGGCGTCGCGTCCTGCAGGTGGGTGCGGCCGATCTTGATGATGTCATCGAAGGCTTTCGACTTGGCCACGAGCGTATCTCGCAGCTTCTCAAGCGAGGGAATCAGTTTGTCATGCAGTGCCGTGACGGCCGCGACGTGCATCGCGGTCGGGAACACGTCGTTCGACGACTGGCCCTTGTTGACATCGTCGTTGGGATGCACGAGGCGCTTGTCGCCGCGCTCGCCGCCGAGCAACTCTGAAGCGCGGTTGGCCAGCACTTCATTCATGTTCATGTTGGTCTGGGTGCCGGAACCGGTCTGCCAGACCACCAGGGGGAATTCCTGCTCGTGCCTGCCTGCGATGACTTCATCCGCCGCCTGGATGATGGCGCCGCCCTTCTTCGCATCGAGCAAACCAAGCTCGACGTTCACCACTGCGCAGGCCCGCTTCACCCGCGCCAGGGCATTGATCAGCTCGGCAGGCATGCGTTCGCCCGAGATGCGGAAGTTCCGCAGGCTGCGCTGCGTCTGCGCGCCCCACAGGCGCTCGGCGGGAACTTCGATCTCGCCGAAGGTGTCGCGCTCTATTCGGGATTTCATAGGAATGAGGGACGAGGGACGAGGAGCGAGGGGCGAGGAGCGAGGGGCGAGGGGCGAGGGACGAGGGGCGAGGGAAACCCCGCGCCGCGCATTGTCAGTCCGTGACTATGCGGGTTCCGGGAATCAAGGAATCTTCTCATCGAATTTTGGATGCAAGTCATTTCCATGCTGATTCGACCTGAACAAACAATTTTCACTCTCCCCTCGTCCCTCATCCCTCGCCCCTCGTCCCTGCATCACCAGGCAATGGGCTTTTTGTCGCGGAAGAACCCACCCCTGCGGCCGTCATGTGGAAGCATAGCCAGCCAGACCGCGGTTTCGGCGCCCTTCTCGACAGTGCGCTCCGCCGTCGGTCCGCCCATGTCGGTCCTGACCCAGCCCGGACACATGGAATTAACCAGGATGTTGTCGTCGGCGCAGGCGGTCGCGAGCATGCGGGTCAGTGCATTCAATGCGGCCTTCGACACCCGATAGGCCGAAACGCCATCGCCCATCTCGTCGAGCTGGCCCAATCCGCTCGACAGGTTCACCACGCGGCCGTAGTGATGCTTTTGCATCAGGGGGACCAGGGCCTGGCTCATGCGCAATGCCCCATAGAAATTGGTCTCGAGCGTGTCGCGAAACAGGCTTTCCTTCTCGTCCAGCACGCTGGTGTCGTACTTGCCGAGCAGGATGCCGGCGTTGTTGACCAGCACGTCCACGCGGTCGTGCTCTTTCTCAAGGTATTTTGCGATGGCCGCGACACTTTTTTTCTCTGTCACGTCGAGTTCGTGGAAGAGCACGTCGTGGCCTTCTTTCTGCAGAACACCTTGTGCCTTGCGCCCTTTGGCTTCATCGCGGCTGGTAAGCACCACCCGCAGGCCCTTGCGGGCCAACTGGCGGCAGACCTCAAGACCGATTCCCTTGTTGCTGCCGGTCACCACCGCCAGCCGTTTGTCCATCGTTGCCATGCATGCTCCTGGATCCAGCTCAACTTCGATAGCCACCGGGGGCACAGATTCCCTCTGCGGCCGAAAAAAATGTTCTGCGCATTACATCAGCTCGCGGAAGCCGCGCCGAGATCTGCGAGGGGATGCCCGTTCGCCGTCCAGGGACATTCAAAGTACCCCGCGATCCACTCAGGTGTGACCGCGGAAAGCACCGGGGGTTGCCAGCGCGGCTTCTGGTCCTTGTCTATCAGCAGCGCGCGAATGCCCTCGGCGAGGTCGGGACGCTGGGCACAACGCAGGGCGGCCACGAACTCCATGCGAAAGACATCGGCAAGCGACATCTGCCGCGCCCGCCGCAGCAGTTCGAAGGTCAATCCCGCCGTGCTGGGAGAGCCCGCGGCCAGCGTGGCCCCGGCCCGATCAAGCCACGCATCGCCCGTCTTCAGTCCTGCGATGGCCTCCGCGGTGGCATGCAGCTCACCACTCGCGCACAGGCTGTTGATGAGGTCCAGATTCTGCCGCACCGGACCGGGCGCCAGGTTCGTCTGCGCCTTTGCGCGTAGCAAAGCGGTGAGCAACCGGTCGTTGTCGGCGCGCAGGCGCGTCCACGGCTGCGCGAGAAGCGCCGCCATCACCTCCGCCTTGTCGGTCTGCGCAATGCAGTAGTCGGCCAGCTTGACGAACAGCGCGTCCGCCGCCTGGATGCGGGCGCCGGTCAGCCCCAGGAACAGCCCGGTGCTACCGGGCATCCGGCCCAGCAGCCAGCTGCCGCCGACATCCGGGAACAGGCCGATGGTGATTTCGGGCATCGCCATGCGTGATTCGGTCGTGACGACGCGATGGCTGGCGCCGGACATGAGCCCGACACCCCCACCCATCACGATGCCATGCCCCCAGCACAGCACCGGCTTCGGGCAGGTATGGATCCGATAGTCGAACCGGTACTCGCGCCCGAAGAAGTCCGTCGCATAGGCGTTGCCGCGGATGTCATCGCGGGCAGGCGATGCGTGATGTTCAAGCATCGTCTTGTGCATGCGATGCAGGTCAGCACCGGCGGAAAAGGCCTTTTCCCCCGCCGCCTCGAGAATAATCAGCGCAATGCCTTCGTCCCCTGCCCAGCGGTCGAATTGCGGCCCGAGCAGATCGATCATCTCCAGCGACAGGGCGTTGAGCGTCTTCTCGACATAGAGCCGGGCCACGCCTATGCGGGCGCCGTTCCCGGCCTTGCGCTCCTCGAACACCACCGGCGGCGTCAGGTTGCTATCCGTCTGCTTGCTATGCATTGCCTGCCGCCCTCAGCGAATGAACGAGGCATCCACCGATGCCAGGGCGGCCATGTTAACCAGGCGCCGGACCGTGGCCGTCGGGGTGAGGATGTGCACCGGCTTGGCTGCGCCGAGCAGAATCGGGCCCACCGTGATGCCTTCACCCGCCGACATCTTGAGCAGGTTGAACGCGATGTTGGCGGCATCCAGCGTGGGCATGATCAACAAGTTGGCCTCGCCCTTGAGTCGCGAGTTCGGGAAAATCCCGAGGCGGATCTCCTCGTCGAGCGCAGCATCGCCGTGCATCTCGCCGTCCACCTCCAGTTGCGGCGCGCGCTGCTCCAGGATATCCCGCGCCATGCTCATTTTGAGCGCGGAAGGGTGGCGTGAACTGCCGAAGTTGGAATGCGACAGGAGCGCGATCTTCGGCACGATGCCGAAGCGCGCCACTTCCTCGGCGGCCATCATCGCGATCTCCGCGACCTGTTCGGCGGTCGGATCGGGGTTCACGTAGGTATCGCAGATGAACAGGGTGCGCTTTGGCAGGATCAGCATGTTCATGGCGGCGAACAGGGTCGCACCCTTGCGAAGGCCGATCACGTTGGCAATGTAGTCCACATGCAGGGAGAACTGCGCGATGGTCCCGCACAGCATGGCATCGGCATCGCCGCGGCGGACCATGAGAGCGCCAATCAGCGTGGTGCGCCGGGTCACTTCGCGCTTGGCGTACTCGATCGAGATGCCCTTGCGCTGGACCAGGGCGTAGTACTCCTGCCAGTAATCGCGAAAGCGCGGATCGGAGTTCGGATTCACGCATTCGAAATCCTTGCCGGGCCGGATACGCAATCCGTACTTCTCGATGCGCGGGTTCAGCACCTCGGGACGGGCGATCAGGATCGGCTTGGCTACGCCTTCGTCCACGACGACCTGCACCGCGCGCAGCACGCGCTCGTCCTCGCCCTCGCAGAAGACGACACGCGTCGGATTCTTCTTGGCCGTGGTGAACACCGGCTTCATGATCAGGCCGGAGTGGTAGACGAACTGGGACAGTTGCTCGTGATATGCGACGAAATCCTGGATCGGCCTCGTCGCCACACCGCTTTCCATCGCTGCCAGCGCCACGGCGGGCGCGATTTTCACGATGAGGCGCGGATCGAACGGTTTGGGGATCAGGTATTCAGGACCGAACGAGAGGTCCTGTTCGCCGTACGCGATGGCTACGATGTCCGACTGCTCGGCCTGTGCCAGTTCAGCGATGGCGCGCACCGCCGCGAGCTTCATGGGCTCGTTGATCGTCGTGGCACCGACGTCCAGCGCGCCACGGAAGATGAACGGGAAGCACAACACGTTGTTGACCTGGTTCGGGAAGTCGGAGCGGCCGGTGGCGATGATTACATCGCCGCGAACCGCCTTGGCCTCGTCGGGAAGGATTTCCGGCTCCGGATTGGCCAGCGCGAGGATCAGCGGCTTCGTCCCCATCTGCTTGACCATATCCGGCTTCAGCACCCGTGCCGCCGAAAGCCCGAGGAAGATGTCGGCACCTGGCATGATGTCAGCGAGCGTGCGCGCGTCGGTGTCCTTGGCATAGCGGACCTTGTTGTCGTCCATCTCCTCCTTGCGGCCGGCATAGACCACGCCCTTGATGTCGGACACCCAGATGTTTTCCATCGACATGCCCAGGCTGACCAGCAGGTCCAGGCAGGCCAGGGCGGCCGCGCCGGCGCCCGAGCAGACCAGCTTCACCTTGCCAATGTCCTTGCCCACCACCTTGAGCCCGTTGAGCACAGCCGCGCCGACGATGATGGCCGTACCGTGCTGGTCGTCGTGAAAAACCGGGATCTTCAGGCGCTCGCGCAGCTTGCGCTCGATATAGAAGCACTCCGGCGCCTTGATATCCTCGAGGTTGATGCCGCCGAAAGTCGGCTCCAGGCTCGCGATGATGTCCACCAGCTTGTCCGGATCCCGCTCGTTGATTTCAATGTCGAATACGTCGATGCCGGCGAACTTCTTGAACAGCACCGCCTTGCCCTCCATCACCGGCTTGGCCGCCAGCGGCCCGATCGGACCCAGGCCAAGCACCGCCGTGCCGTTGGTGATGACGCCGATCAGGTTGCCGCGCGCCGTGTAGCTGCGGGCCGTGGCCGGATCATTGACAATTTCCTCGCAGGCCGCGGCGACACCAGGAGAATAGGCAAGCGCCAGATCACGCTGGTTGAGCAGGCCCTTGG
>CAYODB010000009.1:20465-38762 GCA_964402495.1 uncultured Bordetella sp. | reverse complement strand
GTGATGGGTTTGATGGCCTGGCGAACCGCCATCGGCGGCATCAATGCCGGCAATGCCGGCTTGCTGATCCAGGCGGGTGCGGATGCCGTCGCGGTCGTCAGCGCGTTGTTCGATGCGGCGGATGTCGAGGGCGAGGCACGGCGCCTCTGCGGACTTTTTGCAACAGACCACGGAATGCAGAAATGAAATCCCGAAACGAAACGCTTTTCGAGAAATCCCTGCTGTCCATACCGGGAGGGGTGAATTCGCCTGTCCGCGCGTTCCGGTCGGTCGGCGGCACGCCGCTGTTCATGGCCCGCGGCGAGGGCCCGTTCGTGTGGGACATGGACGGCCGGCGCTATATCGACTATGTCGGATCCTGGGGTCCACTGGTTCTTGGCCATGCCCATGAAGAAGTGGTGAGGGCCGTGCAACGCGCCGCGTCGCGGGGACTGAGCTTCGGAGCGCCGACAGAGGCAGAACTGGAGATGGCGGAATTGCTGATTCGCCTCCTGCCCTCGATGCAGCAGGTGCGCCTGGTCAGTTCGGGCACCGAGGCGACCATGAGCGCCATCCGCCTCGCGCGCGGCTTCACGGGGCGGTCGAAAATCGTGAAGTTCGAAGGCTGTTATCACGGCCATGCCGATTCGCTGCTGGTGAAGGCCGGTTCCGGCGCGCTCACTTTCGGCCAGCCCAGTTCAGCAGGAGTTCCCCCGGAAATCACGGCGCACACGCTGGTCCTGGACTACAACGACACCGGCATGCTCGAGAGCGCTTTCAAGGCGCAGGGCGATCAGATCGCCGCGGTGATCCTGGAGCCGGTGGTCGGCAATATGAACCTCGTCAAGCCAAAAGCGGAATTCCTGCGCGCTCTACGCGATCTTTGCACTCGCCATGGCAGTGTTTTGATTTTCGATGAAGTGATGACGGGATTTCGAGTCGGTCTGCAGGGCGCGCAGGGCCTGTTTGACATCACGCCCGACCTCACCACGCTGGGCAAGGTGATCGGCGGCGGCATGCCGGTCGGCGCATTCGGCGGGCGCCGCGACATCATGCAGTGCATTGCTCCACTGGGCCCGGTCTACCAGGCCGGGACACTGTCGGGGAATCCCGTAGCGGTGGCCGCCGGACTGGCGACACTGAAGCTGGTGCAGGCACCGGGGTTCTACGAACGCCTGGCGCTGGCGACTTCGAAGCTGGTTGAAGGTCTGGAAAAATCAGGACGCGAAGCCGGCCATGCGTTCTGCGGGCAAAGCGTCGGCGGCATGTTCGGGTTGTACTTCCGCGACAAGGTGCCCGACTCCTACGCGCAGGTCATGGAATGCGACAAGGAGGCCTTCAACCGGTTTTTCCACGCCATGCTGAAGGGTGGTGTGTACCTGGCCCCCTCGGCATTCGAGGCGGGGTTTGTTTCCGCCGCCCACTCGCAGGCGGAAATCGGAGCGACCATCGATGCGGCCAGGGCCGCGTTCGGTGAAATCGCCCGGTGAAGCCGGCCGGCCGTCAGTGCAGGCCGGAGATGTATTCGGCGAGCGCCGCCATGTCCTTGTCGGAGAGCTTCGAGGATACCGCCCGCATCATCCTGTTCGGATCGTTCGCGCGTTCTTCGGCGCGGAAAGCCTTCAGTTGGGCGAGCACGTAGTCGGGATGCTGACCGGCCAGCCGCGGATACTGCACCGGGATGCCGGCCCCATTGGCGGAATGGCAGCCGGCACAGGCAGCAACGCCTTTTTCCAGGTTTCCGCCGCGATAGAGCTTCGCGCCCTGCGCGGCAAGATCCTTGTCCTTGGCCGCCAGGGCGCGCGCCGGCTGCGAAGCATAGTGCGCAGAGAGGTTGCGCATGTCGTCATCGGAAAGATTTGCCACCATGGCCATCATCACCGGATTGCTGCGGGCGCCCGACTTGAACTCCTTCAACTGCTTGAGCAGATAACCGGCATGTTGTCCGGCAAGGCTCGGATTCATTGCAAGCGGGCTGTTGCCGTCGGCGCCGTGACAGGCGGCACAGACCTGGTTGACGATGGTCTGCACTTTGGCGGGATCGACTGCATCGGCAGCCAGCGCCGGCCCGAACGAAAAAAATGCGACCAGAGTCGCTGCGACAATGCGTTCCATGAAGACTCCTTGCGAATTTCACGCCGGTTCCGGATATTCCGCACTTGCAGGTTCCAGAACCGCGCTCACAGAGGTATTTTAGCTTAAGTCATGAGCCAGCCCGGACTGTTTCAGGATATCGCCTTCTTCACCACCGTGGCGGCGGAGGCGGAACTGCCTGGCGGCTCTGGCGCCGAGGTCGCATTTGCCGGTCGCTCCAATGCAGGCAAATCTAGCGCAATTAATGCGCTGACCAACCGCAACCGCCTGGCGTTCGTCAGCAAGACGCCCGGTCGCACCCAGCACATCAACTATTTCAGCATGGGAGGCGGCAGGTATCTGGTGGACCTTCCCGGCTATGGCTACGCCAAGGTTCCGCGCGACATGAAAATCTATTGGGACACGCTGATAGCCGGCTACCTGCGAAACCGCGAGCAGTTGCGCGGGCTGGTCGTGGTCATGGACATCCGCCATCCGCTCACGGAACTCGATATCCAGTTGATCGAGTGGTTCGCTCCCAGCGGCAAGCCGATCCATGTCCTGCTGACCAAGGCGGACAAACTCAACAGGCAGCAGGCAGCCGAGCAACTGGGGAAAGTCCGGGAAGCTTTGGCAGACATCCCGGCCGCGAGCGCGCAGCTGTTCTCGGCACCGTCCAGGACGGGTGCGGGGGAGGCCGAGAAGCGGCTGGCGGGCTGGTTCCAGCCCGTCGCGACGCCAACGGGCGGGTAGAATAAAAAACCCCCGGTTAAAGGGGATTAAAACCGGGGGGAAACAAAGCCTCAATTGGATTAAGGCGCCCGCTCAGGGAGGAGAAAGAAGCGGGAGACATTGCTGTCTGCAATATAAGATCGCGAGCAGCGGTAAAAGTTCCGCTCTGCAGCAACAGAAATTAATCCATTTTATTTCAATGAACTGGATTCCCCACGGGCCGCAATTCCGGCGTCGGATGACCCAGCTTAAGGAATGATCATGCAGGTACTTGGAAAGTTTCCCCGGCGCCGTCCGCGCAGGCTGCGCCGCGATGATTTTTCCCGCCGCTTGGTGCGGGAAAACCGCTTATCCGCGGACGATTTCATCTATCCGGTCTTCGTCATCGACGGCCAGAATCGCAGCGAAGCCGTTCCGTCGATGCCAGGCGTCGAGCGCCTTTCGATCGATCGTTTGCTCGAGCAGGCCGAGCGCTGCGTGCAGCTCGGTGTACCGGCAATCGCCCTGTTTCCCGTGGTGGACAACGGGCTGAGGACCGCCGATGCGCGCGAAGCCTGGAACCCCCACGGCCTGGCGCCCAGAACCATAAGGGCATTGAAAAGCCGCTTTCCGCAGCTGGGGGTGATAACAGATATCGCCCTCGACCCCTATACCAGCCATGGACAGGACGGCCTGATCGACGACACCGGCTACGTGCTCAATGACGAAACCATAGAGGCGCTTGTCAAACAGGCGCTGTCCCACGCCGAAGCCGGCGTGGACATCGTGGCGCCCTCGGACATGATGGACGGGCGCGTTGGCGCACTGCGCGAAGCACTGGATGCGCGCAAGTTCATCCACACCCGCATCATGGCGTATGCCGCCAAGTACGCCTCGAGCTTTTACGGCCCGTTTCGCGACGCGGTGGGATCGGCCGCCACGCTCGGCAAGGGCGACAAATACACCTATCAGATCGATCCTGCGAACAGCAACGAGGCGTTATGGGAAGTTGGGCTGGATTTGCAGGAAGGCGCCGACATGGTCATGGTCAAGCCGGGCCTTCCTTACCTGGACATCGTCCGCCGCGTGAAAGACGAGTTTGGCGCGCCGACCATGGTGTACCAGGTCAGCGGCGAATACGCGATGCTCAAAGCTGCAGGACAGAACGGCTGGATTGACGAACGCAAGTGCGTGATGGAAGCGCTGCTTGCATTCAAGCGCGCCGGTGCCGATGCCATCCTCACTTACTTTGCCCTGGATGCGGCCCAGTGGCTGAAGGAAGGTCCTGACTGAAGAAAGCAGCGATTCTAACGCGCGGTTGCGGGCTCAGGCGCCCAACGCGGTGCCGGACAGCACCGCGTCGAGCCAGTCGATCCGGGCCCGTTCGAAGGGACGCCCTTCCGCCGACGCGCGCAGTTGCACGCGCAGGTCACGGGGGGAAAAAACACTAATCTCGAAATCGGCGTCATTCGTGCTGATGCTGAAAGTCGGCACGCCCATCGGCTCTTCGCCGATGAAGACCCGGCTTTCCCCGGCGCGATAGTCTATCTGGTGGTTGATGAGGAACATCTCGACATCCTTCACGGTGTCGGTGAACAGGTGGATGTTGATGTCCGAATACTTGCCGGCGCTGCCTGACAGCACGGAACCGGAAAGATAGGGATTGAACTGGTCAAGCAGTTGCATCATTTCCCGCGCACTGCGGCGCAGGTGAAGCAAGCGGACTCTTTGTTCGTCGGCCTGGTAGAGCTGCTGATAGGCCCGCAGAGCCTGTTCGACTTCATCGTTGTTGGGCAGGTGGCGGGTGTCGGGGGCGCCGATCTGACGCGCCGCCTTACGCTTGGCCAGAGCATAGTCGTCGATGCCGTCCACTGCCATCAGACGGGCTGCAAGATGCGCGATCCGGCTACGCATCTCTCTGCTGTTGCCGTTATCTCTCGGCATCAATTCTCAATAGAGCTGGTCTTTGACTTCCTCCGGCGCTCTGGTTGAGTCGCCGGCCTGATCGCCCGCCGCACCTTCCTGCTCGGGCGGAATGTTCTCATGATAAAAGTATTCGATCATGGGTGTGGGCGCGTTCTTGTCGCGCAGCCCGGTTTCCGGATTGATTGCCACGGCGGTCACGCCTTCGGGGGCAATGGGCAGTTCCTCGCGCTGGCCCTTCAGCACATCGCCCATGTACGACATCCAGATCGGCAACGCGGCAACGGCGCCGGTCTCCCTGTCGCCGAGAGTCCGCGGAATGTCGTAGCCCATCCACACGACCGCGGCGAGATGGCGCTGATAGCCGGCGAACCAGGCGTCCATTTGCTCGTTAGTGGTCCCCGTCTTGCCTGCCAGATCTACTCGCCCGAGTGCCATGGCGCGGGCGCCGGTGCCGCCCCGGATCACGTCCTGCATCATGTTCGACATCAGGAACGCGTTGCGCGCATCGATGACCCGCTCCGCGCTTTTGCCGACGCTGACCGGATTCGCCTTGCCCAGCACGGTACCCTGTGCGTCCTCTATGCGATCAATGAAGTATGGCGTTACCCGATAGCCACCGTTGGCGAAAACGGAATAACCCATCACCATCTCCAGCGGGGTGGCCGATCCCGCGCCCAGCGCCATGGTCAGATAGGGCGGATGCTGCTTGGGGTCAAAGCCGAAGCGGCTGATGTAGTCCTGCGCGTACTGCGGCGTAATGGCCTGAAGGATGCGGATCGATACCAGGTTCTTGGATTTGGTGAGTGCGGTGCGCATGCGGATTGGCCCGTCGAACGCCCCGTCAAAGTTCCTGGGTTCCCAGTTGACCGAGCCGGTTTCGCTGGCGTCGATCGTGATGGGCGCATCGTTAATGATGGTGGCAGGCGTAAAGCCTTTTTCCAGCGCGGCCGAGTAGACGAACGGCTTGAAGCTCGATCCGGGCTGGCGGCGCGCCTGGGTCACATGGTTGTACTTGTTGCGATAGAAATCGAATCCGCCGACCAACGCACGGATGGCGCCGTCGTTGGTGTCCACCGACACCAGCGCCGACTCGACCAGCGGCAGCTGCACGATCTGCCAGCCGCTTTTTACCTCCGGCTGCACTCGGATCAGCGCGCCCCGGCGCAATCTTGTTTTTGCGGGCGCCCGGTTGCCGATCATCTTGGATGCGACTTTCAGTCCCTCGCCAGTGATGGTCAGGGTTTCGCCACCCTTCCGATAGACCTTGACCGTCTTGGCGTCCACTTCCAGGACGATTGCCGGGTAGATGTCATCGTTTTCGAACTCTTCCTGCAGCGCATCCTCAAGCGCTTCCTCGCCGACTTCCTCCTTGGGCAGGTTGAAGTAGCCTTCCGCGCCGCGATAGGCCTGGCGCTTGTCGTATTCCAGAACTCCCTGGCGCACCGCCCGGTAGGCCGCGTCCTGATGGGCCTTCGACAAGGTCGTATAGACCCGGAACCCCCGCGTGTAGGCCTCGTCCTTGTAGGCATCGTAGATCGCCTGGCGCACCATTTCCGCGAAGTGGTCGGCGCGGGTGGCGAACTCCTGGATCTGGCTGGTGAGGATGATGGGCTGGGCTTCCGCTTTCTTGAGCTGCTCCTCGTCGATGTAACTGAGCTCGAGCATGCGCCGCAGGACATAGCGTTGGCGTTGCTTGGCCCGGCCCATGTTGACGACCGGATTGTAGCGGGAGGGAGCCTTGGGCAGGCCCGCGAGCATTGCGATTTCCGCCAGATTCAACTGTTCCAGTGGTTTGCCGAAATAAACCTGGCCCGCCGCGCCAAAACCGTAGGCACGCTGGCCCAGGTAGATTTGGTTGATATAAAGCTGGAGGATCTCGTCCTTGGTCAGGCTGTGCTCGATCTTGAATGCGAGCAAGGCTTCGTTGAACTTACGGCTGAAGGTCTTCTCCGTGCTGAGGAAGAAATTGCGGGCGACCTGCATGGTGATGGTACTGGCGCCCTGGCGGGCGCTGGCGGCGGCAAAATTCGATAAAGCCGCCCGGATTACCCCGATATAGTCCACCCCACCGTGCTCGTAGAAGCGCTCATCCTCCGCCGCGATGATTGCCGTGCGCAGAGTTTCGGGCGTCTGGTCGATCTTTACGAAGGCCCTTTTCTCTTCGCCAAACTCGCCGATAAGGTCCCCTTCGACGCTGAAAATCTGTAGTGGAATCTTCGGCTGATACGACGTAAGTGCTTCAAGTGAAGGCAAATTCGGATACGCGACGACGGCCGCATAGCCCACCACTAGGGCGATCGCCGCAACGAATGCACCGAGTCCGATCAGGACGTAGAACCACCAGCGGGAAAACATGGTTAGATTTGAGGAGGAGAGGGAAGGAAAATCGCCGAGCATTATATAAGGTGTAGCGAGACCGCAACAAAGCCTCGCTAAAAACGCTTTACATGCAAAATAGTTGTTGCTAGCATTTAATGTAGATTATACGTATCGCGCCTAAACGGCCAATGTTCAAGGGAAAATTCGAGTTTAACGTAGATGCGCTCAGCAACCTGCTGAAGCCCAAGTCGCCACCGCTGATCGGTGTGGACATCAGCTCTTCGTCCGTGAAAATGGTCGAGCTGGCGTCCTCCGGCAAGGGGCGTTATCGCCTCGAGCGCTATACGATCGAGCCCCTGCAGAAGGATGCCGTTGTCGACGGCAACATCATGAACCTCGAAGAGGTGGGTGATGCGGTACGGCGCGGCTGGAAGCGCATGGGCACCCGGGTGCGCAATCTGGCGATGGCCCTGCCGGCGGCCGCCGTAATCACCAAGAAAATCACCGTTCCCGCCGGCCAGACTGAAGACCAGCTCGAAGCCCAAGTGGAAACCGAGGCCAACCAGTACATCCCGTTCGCCCTTGAAGAGGTCAACCTCGATTTCCAGACTTTGGGTCCCGCGCCCAACAGTACCGAGGACATGGAAGTGCTGATCGCGGCCTCGCGCAAGGAAAAGGTCGAGGACCGGGTCGCCGTGGCCGAATCGGTCGGGCTCAAGGCTCTGGTCATGGACATCGATTCTTTCGCGGCCCAGAACGCATTCGAGCTCATGCAAAGCCAGTTGCAGGATGGCGGCCGCGACCAGACGATCGCCTTGGTCGACATCGGCGCTTCGATGATGAACATCAACGTGTTGCGTAACAACCAGTCGGTTTACATGCGCGAGCAGCCCTTTGGCGGCAACCAGCTCACCCAGGAGATCATGCGCCACTACAACCTCTCGGCCGAAGAGGCCGAGGCTGCAAAGCGCAATGGCGGGTTGCCCGACACCTATGAAGGCGAGGTTCTCGCCCCCTACATGGATACCCTGGCGCTCGAGGTTGCGCGCGCGCTGCAGTTCTTCTTCACCTCGACCCAGTACAACCAGGCTCACCATATTTTCCTCTCCGGCGGGTCCGCGACGATTCCCGGCCTGCCGGAAGTGGTTGCGGAGCGCACCCAGGTCAATTCGCTGCTGGCCAATCCCTTTGTTGGAATGGATATCTCCGGCAGGGTTCGCCAGGCCCAGCTCGCCATTGATGCCCCGGCGCTGCTGGTTGCATGCGGACTGGCGTTGCGGAGGTTCGACGCATGATCCCAATCAACCTACTGCCCCATCGCGCCGCCCGGCGCAAAGCGGCGCAAAAGCAGTTCGCCATACTCGCCGCGATGACGGTAGGTCTGGCGGCGGTCATCGTGGTGACGGTGCATTCGTTCTTCGCCGAGCGCATCGAGAACCAGCTGGAGCGCAACCGGTATCTCGAAACCCAGATTGCCGCGCTCGACAAGCAGATCGACGAGATCAAGAAGCTCAAGGAGCAGACGGCGGCCCTGCTGGCGCGCAAACGCGTCGTGGAATCCCTGCAGACCAACCGCACCGAGACGGTGAGGTTGCTCGACCAGCTGGTAAGACAGCTGCCCGACGGGATCTATCTGAAATCGATCAAGCAAACCGGAAAAATCGTGAATGTGGTGGGCTATTCGACTTCGAACGCAAGGGTTTCGACCCTGATGCGCAACATCGAAGCCTCGCCTTGGCTGGAAACCCCCGCGCTCGTTGAAATCAAGGCGGTCACGGTTGGCAAGGAGAAGGTCGAGATTAACGAGTTCAATCTGAACGTGACCATCTCGCGGCCCAAGGAAGAAGCCGCACCGGCCGCAAAGCCGGTGCCTGCCGCAGTCCCCAAGACCTGACACCATGACGCTCGACGACCTGAGAAACCTCAATCCGCGGGACATCGGCAACTGGCCGGCGCTGCCCAAGCTGGGTGCGCTCGTCATTCTGCTCGTCCTGCTGGTGTTCGCCGGCTACTGGTTCGACTGGAAAGGCCAGCTGGAAACGCTTGCCAGTGCCAGGGAAAAGGAGCAGCAGCTGCGCGATTCCTTCCTGGACAAGAAGAAGCAGGCGGTGAATCTCGAGGCCTACCGCAGGCAGCTCGCCGAGATCGAAGAATCCTTCGGCGAAATGCTCAAGCAGCTGCCGAACAAATCCGAGATGGAGGCGCTGCTCACCGACATCAACCAGGCGGGCCTGGGCCGCGGCCTGCAGTTCGAATTGTTCCGTCCGGCCCCGCGGGAGACGACTTCGGAGTTTTACGCCGAATTGCCGATCACCATCAAACTTTCGGGCACTTACCACGACATCGGTGCTTTCGCCAGCGATGTATCACAGCTTTCGCGAATCGTAACTTTGAACGACGTGGCGCTTTCGGTCGACAAGGAAGGCGGGCTGTTGCTTGACGCGACAGCGAAGACGTTCCGATACCTGGACGACAACGAAGTCGCGGCACAACGCAAGACCGCCCGCGATGCTGCCAAGGCCAAGGGTGGCAAAAAGTGATGCGCTCAGCGATCGGCATACTCGCATTCGCAGCCGTGCTAGGCGGCTGCGGCGGAGACCAGTTCTCCGACCTGAAACAATTCGTGGAAGAGTCTGGACAGGGCCTGCGCGGACGGGTTGAACCCATCCCGGAGGTCAAGCAGTTCGAACCCTTTGCCTACAATGCATTCGAGCTGCCCGATCCCTTCAGGCCGCGTGAGCTGGCGCTGGCGAACCGCGGCGGAGGCGGCGGACCGCAGCCCGACCTGAACCGCCGCAAGGAAGCGCTGGAATCGTTTGCCCTGGAAAGTTTGCAGATGGTCGGCACCCTGGAGCAGAAGCAGGCGCGTTTTGCGCTCATCAAGACCCCGGACAACAACCTGTACCGCGTCAGGATCGGCAACTACGTCGGGCAGAATTTCGGCGTGATCACGGCGATCAGCGAATCGGCGGTGACTCTCAAGGAAGTGATCCAGGACTCCTCGTCGGGTTCTTGGAACGAGCGCACCAGCAATCTGCAGTTGCTCGAGAATTGAAAAGGAGCACGCGTACATGAAATTCATCGGACGTTTGATCAACCTGGTTGTCGCCCTGCAGGGGCTGGCGCTGATCCTAGGCGCCGGTGCCCAAGCTCAGGACGAGGTCAAATCGGGCGCCGGTACGGGCAATGTCATCCAGTCGGTGGACGTTTCTGCCCAGGGTGGTGTCGTGACCATCAAACTTGGTCTTAAGGAGCCGCTGTCGGCCCCGCCGGCCGCCTTCACCGTGAACAACCCGCCGCGCATCGCACTCGATTTTCCGAATACCGCGAACGGACTCGGCAAGAACTCCCAGGATGTCAATCAGGGGGATCTGCGCAATATTCGCCTCGGACAGTCCGGCGGACGTACCCGTGTAGTGCTGAACCTGGCCAAGATGGCGAAGTATGAATCCCGTACCGAGGGCAATACGGTGATCGTCACGCTGCAAGGAACCGGCGTCACGGCTTCGGCGGCCAATACAGGCACGACCCAGTTCGCCGAGGCCAAGTCGGTGGCGGAACCCCATAACATCCAGGACGTGGACTTTCGGCGCGGCAAGAACGGCGAAGCGCAGATCGTTGTCGACTTGTCGGACACCGGCACCGGAATCGACCTCAAGCAGCAGGGCCGAAGCATCATCGTGGACTTCCTTCAAACCTCGTTGCCGCCGGCGCTGGAGCGGCGCTTCGACGTGACGGACTTTGGAACCCAGGTCGATTCCTTCGAGGTGATGAAACAGGGCGGCAACACGCGCATCACGCTGATGCCCAAGGGACGCTGGGAACAGTCCGCCTACCAGACCGATAAGCGCTTTATCATCGAAGTGAAGCCGGTCGTCGAGGATGCCGCGAGCAAGCAGAAGTCCGGCAAAGGCTATACCGGCGACAAGCTGTCGCTGAACTTCCAGAACATCGAAGTGCGCGCTGTGCTGCAGGTGATCGCCGACTTCACCAATCTGAACATCATCACCAGCGACACGGTCACTGGAAATCTTACCCTGCGACTCAAGGACGTACCCTGGGATCAGGCGCTGGACATTATTCTCCAGGCCAAGGGCCTTGATATGCGCAAGACGGGCAACGTGGTCTGGATCGCGCCGCGCGACGAGCTGGCAACCAAGGAGAAGCTGGCACTCGAAGCCCAAGCCCAGATTGCCGATCTGGAACCGTTGCGAACCGAGTCTTTCCAGCTCAACTATCAGAAGGCCGAGGCTTTCCAGAAAATACTGACTGATACGACGCAGAAGATCTTGTCGAAGCGCGGCAGCGCTGTAATTGATCCGCGCACCAACATCATTTTCGTTCAGGACATCCCATCGAAACTCGATGAGGTGCGCAGTTTGATTAAAACCGTGGACATTGCGTCGCGGCAGGTGCTCATTGAGGCGCGGATCGTTGAGGCATCTGACACCTTCAGCCGCAACCTGGGCGCCCGGTTGGGTTACCACGACACTACGGGCCGGGGCGACCAGATCCCGGGCGGAACCCATCGCGGAGTGATCGGTGGCGGACTGATTGATACCGGCGCGCATACGGGTCAGACCACCGATACCCCGAACTTTATCGCCGATTCGCTGTTTACCAACATGATAGCGCCCGGGATCGGCGGGGTTGGCCCCGGACAGTTCTCGCTGATCCTGATGAATGATGCGATGAGCAAGTTCCTTAACCTCGAAATCACTGCGCTGCAGGCCGACGGCAAGGGCAAGATCATCTCCAGCCCGCGCGTGATCACGGCGGACAACGTCGAAGCCATTATCGAGCAGGGCACGGAAATCCCGTACCAGCAGGCCACCAGCAGCGGTGCCACCAGCGTTTCCTTCCGTAAGGCGACCCTGAGCCTCAAGGTCAAGCCGCAAATTACGCCGGACGACAACATTATCATGAAGTTGAACGTCAACAAGGACAGCGTAGGTGCCAACACCAGTGCCGGACCGGCGATCGACACCAAGCAGGTTTCAACCGAAGTGCTGGTGGAGAACGGTGGCACAGTTGGTCTGGGGGGCATCTACACCCAGGACGAATCGAGTACCGTGACGAAGGTTCCGATGCTCGGAGACATCCCGGTGCTAGGCATCCTGTTCCGCCAGGATCTGAAGCGGAATGACAAGCGCGAACTGCTGATTTTCGTAACGCCCAGAGTCGTGAAAGAAATGCCCGGAATGCGCTGATCTGCAGAATCAGCCTGGAGACGGCCGCAGCCAGCGCTGCGGCCGTTTTGTTTGCGGCCGCCCGCGGCCGGTTTCGCTAGAATGTCCGCATGCAGCAATTGTCCATTCAACCGCCCCCACAGCCCGGCGAACCCCTTGCAGGCAGCATCTTTCTGGTGGGCATGATGGGGGCTGGAAAGACCTCCGTGGGACGGGTGCTGGCCAAGCGCCTGGACAAGGTATTCCACGATTCCGACCAAGTCATCGAGGAACGTACCGGCGTCAAGATACCGGTGATTTTCGAGATCGAGGGGGAAGCAGGTTTCCGCAACCGGGAGTCCGCGGTTATCGATGAACTGACGGCGCTGTCCGACATCGTTCTCGCCACCGGTGGCGGAGCCATCCTGAGCGACAGCAATCGGGCCCGGCTCAAATCCCGCGGCACAGTGGTGTATTTGCGCGCTACAGTCAGGGATCTGCTCAATCGCACGCGCCACGACCGCAACCGCCCCCTGCTGCAGACCGCCGATCCCCGCGCGCGACTCGCGGAGTTGTATGAAATCCGCGATCCTCTGTATCGCGACACCGCGCACGTGATTATCGAAACCGGCAGCCAGAGCCTGACTTCGCTCGTCAGCCGGCTGCATCAAATGTTGCTGGAAGCACCGTCCGGCACCCTGGAGCCGAACTGAACGCCATGCGTACAGTAACGGTAGGACTGGGAGAGCGTTCCTATCCCATCCATGTCGGCCGCGGACTGCTCGCCCAGGTGGAGCTTCTGTTGCCGCACCTGGCGCAACCCCGAGTGGCGATCATTACCAACAACACGATCGCCCCGCTGTATCTCGCGCCTTTCGTCAAGGCTCTGGAAAAAGCAGGAGTCGAAATCGTGCAGGCCATCGTGCAGGATGGGGAAGAACACAAGAACTGGCAGACCCTCAATGCCATTTTCGATGTCCTGATCTGTCATCGCGCCGAACGCAAGACTACCGTGCTGGCATTAGGCGGCGGCGTCGTTGGAGACTTGGCCGGGTTCGCCGCCGCGAGCTATCAGCGTGGTGTGCCCTTCATCCAGTTGCCGACGACCCTGCTTGCGCAGGTGGACTCCTCAGTCGGCGGCAAGACTGCGATCAATCATCCCCTGGGCAAGAACATGATCGGCGCGTTCTACCAGCCGCGGTTGGTGCTAAGCGACGTTGCCACCCTGGATACATTGCCGGAGCGCGAACTTTCCGCCGGGCTTGCAGAGGTCATCAAGTACGGCCTGATCATGGACCTCCGTTTCCTGGACTGGCTCGATGCCAATATAGAGAAGCTGCGCGCGCGCGATCCCGAGGCTCTCATCCATGCGGTGCTGCGTTCCTGCGAAAACAAAGCGGCCGTCGTGGCAGCGGACGAACGTGAAACTGGCGAACGTGCCTTGCTGAATCTCGGGCATACCTTCGGCCATGCCATCGAGGTCGGACTCGGATTCGGAACCTGGCTGCATGGGGAAGCGGTGGCCGCCGGAACGCTGATGGCGGCAAAACTTTCGCGGCGGATGGGCATGCTGGACACAAAGGACGTGGAGCGGATCGAGCGCTTGATGCGGCGTGCCGGCCTGCCGACGGAGGCCCCCGACCTGGGCTGCGAGCGTTATCTCGAACTGATGGGCCACGACAAGAAGGTGGAGAACGGCAAGTTGCGGCTGATCCTGCTCAAGTCCCTGGGCAAAGCCGTCGTGACGGCGGATTTCTCCGGGGAAGACCTGCGCGAAGTCCTCGCAAATACGAGGGCGCATGCCTGAATCCGCAGGCTACTCCGCCGATCCCGGCAAATCCGCCGGACGGCAGATTCCCGAACCGCCTCCGTCAGGCCGTACCGAATTTCAACGCGACCGCGACCGCATCATTCATTCAACCGCGTTTCGCCGCCTCGAATACAAGACGCAGGTATTCGTCAATCACGAAGGGGACCTGTTCCGAACGCGGCTTACGCACAGCCTCGAGGTCGCGCAGATCGGCCGTTCCATTGCCCGCAATCTGAGCCTCAACGAGGATCTGGTGGAGGCGATATCGTTGGCCCACGACTTGGGCCATACCCCCTTCGGGCACGCCGGACAGGATGCCCTGAACGAATGCATGAAGGAATTCGGGGGATTCGAACACAACCTGCAATCCCTGCGGGTGGTGGACCTCCTCGAGCAGCGCTATGGCGCTTTTGACGGGCTGAACCTGTGCTTCGAGACTCGTGAGGGCATCCTCAAGCACTGCTCCATCGAGAACGCAAAGAACCTCGGCGCAATCGGCGAGCGTTTCCTGAAAAAACAACAGCCTTCGCTCGAGGCGCAGATCGCCAACCTGGCAGACGAAATCGCCTACAACAACCATGATGTGGACGACGGCCTGCGCTCCGAGCTGATTTCGCTGGAACAACTGTCCGCCGTAGGAATTTTCTCCCGGCACCTGGAGCAGGTCCGGCAGCAGTTTCCGGCCCTCGTTGACCGCCGCCTGATCCACGAGACCGTGCGCAGCATGATCAATACGCTGGTTTCGGACCTGACGGAGCAGAGTCGCTCCCTGGTCGCCGAGCATCGTCCTGCCAGCCTTGACGATGTCCGCCGTGCGCCCGCGCTGATCGCTTTCAGCGATACGGTGCGCGAGCAGCAGCGCGAACTCAAGGTTTTCCTGCGCCGGCACCTGTACCAGCATTACCGGGTGGCGCGCATGAGCAACAAGGCCAAGCGCATCATCCGCGACCTGTTCCAGGCCTTCCTGGCGGACCCGCGCCTGCTTCCGCCGGAGTTCCAGGCCCGCGCCGAAACCGACCTGCCCCGCGCCATCGCCGACTACGTCGCCGGGATGACCGACCGTTACGCCATCCGCGAGCATCGCCGGCTGTTTTCCGTCGAGGAATCCTGAGCTTCCGCAGTGGTGCCGGACGAGCGTCCACCTCGCTTTATTGAAAGGCCGCCACTACTCGCGGTACCATTAAAAGCTCAGCTCGAGATAGTGCGATTCGATGCGGAACTGGCACAAAACCGGCTTCGGACGGTTGCTTCAGACTCGCATTCCCCCATGTAAGCGGCTAAAGGTAGCAAATGGCTCACTCGACATTACCGGCGCGGCAGGGACTCTACGATCCGGCCAATGAACACGACGCATGCGGCGTAGGATTCATTGCGCACATCAAAGGGGTGAAAAGCCACGCCATTGTCGATCAGGGCCTGTTGATCCTCAAAAACCTGACCCACCGCGGTGCGGTCGGGGCCGACCCGCTGGCCGGCGACGGCGCCGGCATCCTGATCCAGATCCCGGACCAGTTCTTCCGGGAGGAAATGGCCAGGCAGGGAGTGAAGCTGCCTTCGCCCGGCGAGTACGGCGTGGGCATGGTGTTCCTCCCCCAGGAGCCGGCATCCCGGCTGGCCTGCGAATACGAAATCGAGCGTGCCATCAAGGACGAAGGCCAGGTCCTGCTGGGCTGGCGAGACGTTCCCCGCGACAATTGCAACCTCGGCGAATCTGTCAAAGTCATCGAACCCGTAATCCGCCAGGTATTCATCGGCCACGGCGCCGGGGTGACGGTGACCGACGCTCTGGAGCGCAAGCTGTACATCATCCGCAAGGTGTCGGGCCACGCAATCCAGGCGCTCAGGCTTGAGCACGGCAAGGAGTTTTATGTGCCGTCGATGTCGGCGCGTACCATCGTCTACAAAGGCATGCTGCTGGCCGGGCAGGTCGGGACCTACTACAAGGACCTGCAGGATTCGCGCATGGTGTCCGCGTTGGCCCTGGTTCACCAGCGCTTCTCCACCAATACCTTCCCGACGTGGGACCTGTCGCACCCGTTCCGGATGATCGCCCACAACGGCGAAATCAATACCCTGAGGGGCAACGTCAATTGGCTGCGAGCGCGGCAAGGGGCGATTTCCAGTCCGATCATCGGCAAGGACCTCGACAAGGTCTGGCCGCTGATCTATGACGGCCAGTCGGACTCGGCGTCGTTCGACAACGCGCTTGAGCTGCTGACAATGAGTGGCTATTCCCTGGCGCACGCCATGATGATGCTGATCCCGGAAGCCTGGGAGAAGCACACCCTGATGGATCCCAGCCGCCGTGCCTTCTACGAGTATCACGCTGCAATGATGGAACCGTGGGATGGCCCGGCCGCGGTTGCGTTTACCGATGGCCGCCAGATTGGTGCCACCCTAGACCGCAACGGGCTGCGTCCGGCTCGCTACATCGTCACCAGCGACGACATCGTGGTGATGGCGTCCGAAACCGGGGTCCTCCCGATCCCGGAAGAGAAAATCATCAAAAAGTGGCGCCTGCAGCCCGGCAAGATGTTTCTGATCGACGTCGAGGCCGGGCGCATCATCGACGACAAGGAACTGAAGGACACGCTCGCCCAGGTCAAGCCCTACAAGGCCTGGATCGACCGCATCCGTATCAAGCTGGACGACCTGCCGGCGTCCACCAAGATCGCGGAACGCAGCAAGGTGCCGATGCTGGACCGCCAGCAGGCCTTCGGCTATACTCAGGAGGACCTGAAATTCATCCTCGGCCCGATGGCGCAGCAGGGAGAGGAAGCCATCGGGTCGATGGGCAACGATTCGCCGCTCGCCGTGCTGTCGAGCAAGAACAAGGCGCTGTACAACTATTTCAAGCAACTGTTTGCCCAGGTGACCAATCCGCCGATCGATCCGATCCGCGAGGACCTGGTGATGTCGCTGGTCTCGTTCATCGGACCGAAGCCGAACCTGCTTGGAATTGATGAAACCAATCCGCCGATGCGTCTCGAAGTGAGCCAGCCGGTGCTCGACTTCAACCAGATGGACACCATCCGCCACGTCGATTACTACACGGGCGGCAAGTTCAAGTCTTTTGAAATCGACATCACCTATCCGGTAGCCTGGGGCAAGCAGGCGATCGAAGCACGCCTTGCGAGCCTGTGCGCGCAGGCCGAGGACGCGGTGCGTTCGGGCTACAACATCCTCATCGTGTCCGACCGCAAGGTCGATGCGACGCATGTTGCGATACCCGCGTTGCTGGCCCTGTCCGGCATTCACCAGCATCTGGTCGGCAAGGGATTGCGCACCAGTGCCGGCCTGGTCGTGGAAACCGGTTCGGCACGCGAAGTCCATCACTTCGCCCTGCTGGCCGGGTACGGTGCCGAGGCGATCCACCCCTGCCTGGCGATGGAGACCATCCTCCACGCGGACGAGTCGATCCCGGAGGACTATCGCGGCGAGAAAGGCGTCAAGAACTACGTCAAGGCGGTCGGCAAGGGCCTGATGAAAGTCATGTCCAAAATGGGCATTTCCACGTACATGTCCTATACCGGAGCGCAGATCTTCGAGGCGGTCGGTTTGGCCAGGTCGATGGTGGACAAATACTTCAGCGGGACGACCACCAGCGTCGAGGGCATCGGCGTATTCGAAGTGGCGGAGGAGGCGATTCGCTTCCACCTGGCCGCATTCAGCGATGACCCGGTACTGGCGGGGGCGCTTGATGCCGGCGGCGAATACGCGTTCCGCGTGCGCGGCGAAGAGCACATGTGGACCCCGGATGCGATCGCCAAACTGCAGCATTCGAGCCGCACCAACAGCTACCAAACGTATCGCGAGTACGCGACGATCATCAACGACCAGTCCAAGCGGCACATGACGCTGCGCGGCCTTTTCGAGTTCAGGTTCGATCCCGCAAAGTCAATCCCGATCGACGAAGTCGAGCCGGCCAGGGACATCGTCAAGCGCTTTGCGACGGGCGCGATGTCGCTGGGTTCGATATCGACCGAGGCGCACACCACGCTGGCGATCGCCATGAACCGAATCGGCGGCAAGTCCAACACCGGCGAAGGCGGCGAGGATCCGCGCCGCGTCGCCCCCATGAAGGAAGGCGAGTCGCTGGCCTCCCGCATCGGGCGCGACCGCGTGGAGCGCGATATCGTGCTGCATGAAGGCGATTCACTGCGCTCCAAGATCCGGCAGGTGGCATCCGGACGCTTCGGCGTCACGGCGGAGTATCTGAACGGGGCGGACCAGATCCAGATCAAGATGGCGCAGGGCGCCAAACCCGGGGAAGGTGGCCAGCTTCCGGGCCACAAGGTTTCGGAATACATT
>CAYODB010000009.1:0-20455 GCA_964402495.1 uncultured Bordetella sp. | reverse complement strand
TTCCCGGCGTGGGGCTCATCTCGCCCCCTCCGCATCACGACATCTATTCGATCGAAGATCTGGCGCAACTGATTCACGACCTGAAAAACGCAAACCCGCGTGCCTCGATAAGCGTCAAGCTGGTTTCAGCAATCGGTGTCGGCACGGTGGCAGCGGGCGTCTCCAAGGCGAAGTCCGATCACGTCACCATTGCGGGCCACGATGGCGGTACCGGTGCGAGTCCGTGGTCCTCGATCAAGCACGCCGGAACGCCCTGGGAACTCGGACTGGCGGAGACGCAGCAGACACTGGTGCTCAACCGCCTGCGTGGGCGCATTGCAGTCCAGGTCGACGGCCAGATGAAGACCGGCCGCGACGTCGCCATCGGCGCCATTCTCGGTGCCGACGGATTCGGCTTCGCGACGGCACCGCTGGTGGTGACTGGCTGCATCATGATGCGCAAGTGCCATCTCAACACCTGCCCGGTCGGCGTAGCCACCCAGGATCCGGTGCTGCGCAAGAAATTCAAGGGCCAGCCCGAGCACGTGGTGAATTTTTTCTTCTTCATCGCTGAGGAAGTACGCGAGATCATGGCCATGCTCGGCGTGCGCTCGTTGCGCGAACTGATCGGGCGCACCGATTTGCTCGACATGAAGAAGGGCATCGAGCACTGGAAGGCGCGCGGCCTCGACTTCAGCCGGATTTTCTACATGCCGAAAATGGCGGCCGACGTGGCGATCTTCAATTCGGAGAAACAGGACCATGGCCTGGACAAGGCACTGGACCATCGCCTGATTGAACTTGCGCAACCGGCGCTGACACGCGCCGAAGCGGTCAAGATCGAGATGCCGATTCGCAACGTGAATCGCACTGTGGGGACGATGCTGTCCTCCGAAGTTGCCAGGAAGTACGGCAACTCCGGACTGGCCCATGACACGATCCACATCAAACTGGCCGGCAGCGCGGGCCAGAGTTTCGGCGCCTTCCTCGCCCAGGGCATTACTCTGGAACTGATCGGCGAGGCCAATGATTACGTGGGCAAAGGACTCTCGGGTGGCAGGATCTCCGTGCAGCCTTCGTCCAAGTTCCGCGGCAATCCGCTCGAGAACATCATAGTCGGCAACACCGTGATGTACGGTGCGGTTGCGGGAGAAGCCTATTTCCGCGGCGTTGGCGGGGAACGCTTCTGCGTCCGCAATTCCGGCGCGCATGCGGTCGTCGAAGGCGTCGGTGACCATGGCTGCGAATACATGACTGGTGGCACGGTCGTGGTGCTTGGTACGACGGGCCGCAACTTCGCGGCGGGGATGTCGGGCGGGCTTGCCTTCGTGCTCGATGAGGACGGCAGCTTCAAGAACCGCTGCAACCCGTCCATGGTGCAACTGGAACCGGTACTTGCGGAGGGCGAGCAGGAGGCCAGAGTGCCCAAGGATATCTGGCACCTGCACCAGAGCGACGAAAGAATCCTGAAAGGTTTCATCGAAAAGCACGCGCGCTACACCGGCAGCGCACGGGCGAAGGCGATACTCGATAACTGGGCGGACTATCGCACCAAGTTCGTCAAGGTGTTTCCGACGGAGTATCGCCGTGCGCTCGGCGAGATGGCCGCTAAAAACGGCAAGATGGCCGCGTAAATATAACCGTGGAGGCGGGACGGGCGCGGTTATTCTGCGCCCGTCCCGCTTCTCCAGACTGTGCAGTTCAGAAGCGAAGGGTTGGGGAATGGGCAAGGTTACCGGATTCATGGAGTACCAGCGTCTCGCGGAGGCGGCGGAGGACAAGGGCGAGCGCATCAAGCACTACCGCGAGTTCGTGCTGCATCTGGCGGACCAGGAAGCGTCGGTCCAGGGTGCGCGCTGCATGGATTGCGGCATTCCGTTCTGCATGACCGGTTGTCCGATCAACAACATCATTCCCGACTGGAATGACCTGGTCTACAAGCAGAACTGGAAGCAGGCGATCGAAGTTCTGCACTCGACCAATAATTTCCCCGAGTTCACCGGCCGCGTCTGCCCGGCACCCTGCGAAGCGGCCTGTACCCTGAACATCAACAACGATGCGGTGGGCATCAAGTCGATCGAGCACGCCATCATCGACAAGGCCTGGGAGCAGGGTTGGGTAGCGCCGGAACTGCCCAAGCACAAGACCGGCAAGAAAGTCGCTGTAGTCGGGTCGGGGCCCGCCGGCCTCGCCTGTGCCCAGCAGCTGGCGCGGGCCGGCCATGATGTCGCGCTGATCGAGAAGAACGATCGCATCGGCGGCCTGCTTCGCTACGGCATTCCCGATTTCAAGATGGAGAAGCATCTGATCGACAAGCGCATGGACCAGATGCGCGCGGAGGGCGTCGAGTTCCGCGCCAGCCAGCATGTTGGTGGCAAGGGCCCGAACGCAGTTGCGGCAGAGACACTGCTCAAGGAGTTTGACGCGGTGGTGCTGTCGGGCGGCGCAGAACAACCGCGCGACCTGCCGATACCGGGGCGCAACCTTGATGGCGTCCATTTCGCCATGGAATTTCTGCCGCAGCAGAACAAAGTGGTATCCGGCGACAAGGTCCCCGGACAGATCATGGCCACCGGCAAGCACGTCGTGGTCATCGGCGGCGGCGATACCGGGTCCGACTGTGTCGGAACTTCGAACCGCCATGGTGCAGCCTCCGTCGCCCAGTTCGAATTGCTGCCGCAGCCGCCGGAGCAGGAGAACAAGCCGCTGGTATGGCCCTATTGGCCGATCAAGCTGCGTACTTCGTCGTCGCACGAAGAAGGCTGCGATCGCGACTGGTCGGTGGCGACCAAGGAATTCATCGGCGAAAACGGCAAGGTGAAGAAGCTCAAGGCGGTTCGGGTCGAATCGAAGGACGGCAAGATGGTCGAGGTGCCGGGTTCCGAATTCGAGATGAAGGCCGACCTGGTGCTGCTGGCGATGGGTTTCCTCGGCCCGGTGCAAGGCGGGCTGCTTGAGCAGTTCGGCGTGGAAAAGGATGCCCGCAGCAACGTCAGGGCCGATACGGAAGGGCAGAAAGCCTACGCGACGTCCGCGCCGAAAGTATTCGCCGCCGGCGACATGCGCCGCGGCCAGTCGCTGGTGGTCTGGGCGATACGCGAAGGGCGCCAGTGCGCCCGGGCAGTGGATGAATTCCTCATGGGATCCTCCGATCTGCCCAGATAATTCAATTTCCGGGAAATACAACTTCCTGTAACACGAAGGACGCGAAGGAAAAACAAAACCGCACGAAGGACAGCAAAACAGGGGATGCTGGCATTTGCTGCCCCGAGGCTTGGCAAATCGAGTTCAGCTTTCCTTCGCGGGACCTGGTTTTTCCTTCGTGCCCTTCGTGTTCATGTTCCGTTTTTTTCTACGTGTGTCTCCAGTCCTTCCGTGGTGAAGATGTCCCAACTCAAGAATGACACGCTGATCCGGGCGCTCCTGCGGCAGCCCACGCCATATACGCCGGTCTGGATCATGCGCCAGGCCGGCCGCTATCTTCCCGAATACAACAAGACCCGCGCGCTCGCCGGGAGCTTCATGGACTTGTGCAGGAATCCGACGCTGGCGACTGAAGTGACACTGCAGCCCCTGGCGCGCTTTCCCCTGGACGCCGCGATCCTGTTCTCCGACATACTGACCGTCCCCGATGCCATGGGACTGGGCCTGGAGTTCGTCGAAGGCGAGGGTCCGCGCTTCCAGCGGCCGCTAAGGGATGAACAGGCCATCCGCCGCCTAGTCGTTCCGGACCCTTCTGCCGAATTGCGCTATGTTCTCGATGCCGTGGCGCAAATCCGCAAGGCGCTCGCGGGCAGTGTTCCGCTGATCGGCTTCGCCGGCAGTCCGTTCACCCTGGCCTGCTACATGATCGAGGGTCGTGGCGGCACCGAATTCCTCGAAACGAAGCGCATGCTGTACGAGCGGCCAGACCTTATGCATCACTTGCTCGACGTGAATGCGCGGGCAGTGACGCTCTACCTGGATGCCCAAATCGAAGCCGGCGCGCAGGCTGTCATGCTTTTCGACACCTGGGGCGGCGCTCTGTCGGGGGAAGCCTTCCACGAATTCTCCCTGCGCTACATGCAGAAGATATTCTCGGGATTGCGCCGGGAGCAGTCGGGTGAGCGTATCCCGCGCATTGTCTTCACCAAGGGTGGCGGACAGTGGCTCGAAAGCCTGGCGCAAACAGGCGCCGACGCTGTGGGCCTCGACTGGACCGTGGATATCGCCAAGGCGCGGGCCCGGGTGGGGGACAGGGTGGCGCTACAAGGCAATCTGGACCCGGCCGTGCTGTTTGCCCAGCCGGAAACCATCCGCCGTGAAGTGAACAAGGTCCTGGCGGGCTACGGCCATGGCGTCGGTCATATATTCAATCTGGGGCACGGGATTTCCCAGTTCACCCCACCGGAAAACCTCGCAGCGCTGGTCGAAGCGGTACACGGGTCCAGCCAGCAGTTTCACTAGTCCTCCCCTCTGCAACCCAGTGTTTATGCACAATTCGGCGGCATGGGTGACAGAAATGCGGTTGCCATAAAGCTTTTCGCGAAGGGAGTCAGTAAGCTACTGATAAAATTACTTAATCTCCTATTGACACGGCGAATCCCGCGCCCTGTCTGGCTTTCAGAACGATTTCCCACGGGACGAATGATCGATTCATCAACAGAATTATCCACAGCCGCCCGGGGCTTTGAAAAAAACCTCTTTTGGCAAAGCTTGTTAGCCGCATGAATGCAGATTGCACCCGAATGCAGGCACCTAAACTGCAGCACCTTCCTCCCGCATAGAACGATGGCCATTGCAAGGGTTGCGCTCGATGTCCCGGTCGCCGCGCCGTTTGACTACCGCACTGGCGAGCTCGCGCTGCGCCCAGGCCATCTGGTAGTCGTGCCCTTCGGCCGCCGCCGACAGGTCGGTGTGGTCCTCGAGCTCGCCAAACATTCGGACATCGCGGACACGCGACTTCGCCGGATCGAGCGCGTCCTCGCGCTGGAGCCGCTGCCTGCCGATACGCTGCAGCTCATCCGCTTTTGCAGCGACTACTATCATCATCCGATCGGCCAGGTGGCCCTGGCGGCCCTGCCCACAGCTCTGCGACGGGTCAATTTCCCGGGGGCGAAAATCTCCTGGGCCTATGCATTGACCGCAACCGGTCGCGCGATAGAGGTCGGACGGTTTCCGGCACGCGCCGTGGTCATGCGCAAACTCATGGCGGCCCTGCATGCCTATCCCACAATGAGGGAATCGCAGGTGCGGCTGCTTTCAACCCGCGCACCGGCTTTGTTGCGCGAATGGATTGAAAGCGGCTGGGTGGAACGACTCGAGGCCGCCGCGGCCATGACGGATTGTTTCGCTCCCGCGATGCTGCCCGGGCCGGAGCTGACCGAAGAGCAACGGGTTGCCGTCGACCAAATTGCCGACGGATTCGGCAGATTCTCGCCATGGTTGCTGGAGGGCGTTACCGGCAGCGGCAAGACCGAAGTCTATTTCCGCCTCATCGAACTCGCCCTTGCCTCGGGCTTGCAGACGCTGCTGATGGTCCCCGAAATAAATCTGACGCCGCAACTCGAATCGCGCTTCCGCGAACGCTTCCCGAACGTAAACATGGTTAGCCTGCACAGCGGCCTTGCCGAGGGCGAGCGCAGCGAGCGCTGGCTGTCGGCGTCTATAGGCTCGGCGCTCGTTGTGGTGGGCACCCGCCTGTCGCTGTTTACGCCACTGCCCAGGCTCGGGCTGATAATCGTCGATGAGGAACACGACGCCTCGTTCAAGCAACAGGACGGGGTGCGTTATTCGGCCCGCGATATGGCAATCTTCCTGGCGCAGCACCGGCGCGTGCCAGTGGTGCTGGGCTCGGCAACCCCGTCCCTGGAGTCCTTCCAGAATGCAAAGGCGAGGCGCTTCGGCCATCTGCACCTGCGCTTGCGGCCTGCCGCCGGCAAACCCGAGATCAGGCTTGTGGAGCAACACGAGACGCCGCCCCCACACGGACTTTCCGAGACCGTGCTGCAGGCGATTGCAGCGAGGCGCGCGCGGGGCGAACAGAGCCTGGTATTTCTCAACCGCCGTGGTTATGCGGCTGCCCTGATGTGCGGTGCCTGCGGCTGGGCCGCAGAATGCAGCCGCTGCAGCGCGCGACTGGTTTGGCACTTGCAAGACAAGGTCCTGCGCTGCCATCACTGCGGACATGAGGAGCACATGCCCCGCGGTTGCCCGTCATGCGGAAATCAGGATCTGCGCGGTCTCGGCCAGGGAACGCAACGCCTCGAGCAGGCGCTGTCGGAGCGATTTCCCGATGCACGCGTGCTGCGCATCGATCGCGACAGCACCCGGCGAAAGCATGCCTGGACGACCATGCGCGCGGACATTCACGCCGACCGGGCGGATATCCTGGTCGGTACGCAGATGCTCGCGAAAGGACACGATTTTCCCAAGCTGACGCTGGTGGCGATCGTCAATCCGGACAACGCACTCTATTCGACGGATTTTCGGGCGGTGGAGAAATTGTTTCAGCAATTGATGCAGGTTGCCGGCCGCGCGGGCCGGGCCGAGCTTCCCGGCGAGGTGTTGGTGCAGACGCGGTTTCCGGCGCACCCGGTGTACCAGGCGTTACTGCGGCAGGACTACGCCTCCTTCGCCGAGGAACTGCTGGAAGAGCGCCGGCGCGCCGGCTTTCCTCCTTTCATCTTTCAGGCGGTGCTGCGCGCAGAAGCACCGGACCAAGCGCCCGTCATGGATTTTCTCGGCCGGGCGGCCCGCGTAGGCGAGGCACTGGAATCCAAGGTCACGCTCTACGATCCGGTGCCTGCGCCGATGTCCCGCGTCGCGGGACGGCATCGCGCGCAACTGCTGGCCCAGGCCGCATCCCGCGGGGCACTGCAGGGATTCCTGTCCTCCTGGCTTGCGGGGATACTCCAGCTCAAAGCGAATCGCGTGCGCTGGTCGCTCGACGTGGATCCCGTCGAGCTGTGATCGGTTCGCAGCGGACGAGCCGGTATAATCGCGCCTTTTCGCGAGGCCCTGCGGCACCAACATGAGCAACGCCACCCCCGACTTGCGATCCCACCTGACCGAGTTGCTGCGTTCGGCATTGCTCAAGGTCGCTCCGGATTCGAAGTCGGTGCCCATCCTGCTCGAGCGGCCGAAATCCCTTCAGCATGGAGACTATGCGAGCAGTCTCGCAATGCAACTGGCCAGGGCCATGAAGCGCAATCCGCGCGAACTTGCGCAGGCGCTTGTCGCGGCATTACCGGCTTCGCCCTATCTCGACAAGGCGGAGATTGCCGGCGCCGGCTTCGTCAATCTGTACCTCAAGCCGGCCGCGAAACAATGGGCGGTTAAGGAGATCCTGAACCGCGGCCGGCAATACGGCCGCATCGGTGCCGGCGCGGGCAGGAGAGTGCAGGTGGAGTTCGTGTCGGCCAATCCCACCGGACCTTTGCACGTTGGCCATGGCCGGGGCGCGGCCTACGGCGCCAGCCTGGCGAATCTGTTGGATGTCGCCGGCTATTCCGTGTCGCGCGAGTACTACGTTAACGATGCAGGCAGGCAGATGGATATCCTGTGCGTTTCAGTTTGGATGCGCTATCTGGAGCTCTGCGGCGAAACGCTGCCGTTTCCGGCGAATGGTTACCAGGGCGACTACGTCCGCACGCGTGCGCAAGAGCTGAAGTCGGCGGACGGTGAGCGCTTGCGGCGATCGGCGGGCGAAGTTACCAGGGATCTGCCCATTGCTCCCGAGGCAGACGAAGACGCGGTCGAAGTGCACATGGACGCATTGATCGAACGCGCGCGCGCGCTGCTCGGCGGTGACTTCGAGCATCTGATCCGCTTCGTGCTGGATCGCCAGGTCACGGAGATTCGCGACGTCCTCACGCGATTCGGCGTCGAATTCGATGTCTGGTACTCGGAGCGATCGCTGTACGACTCGGGCCGCGTGGCCGATGCCCTCGCGGTGCTCGACACCGCGGGCCATCTCTACGAAAAAGACGGCGCGCGCTGGTTTCGCTCCACCGCCTTCGGCGACGACAAGGACCGCGTGGTCCAGCGCGAGAACGGCCTCTATACTTACTTTGCCTCCGATATTGCGTATCACTTCGACAAGCTCCAGCGTGGCTTCGATGTCCTGATCGACGTATGGGGAGCGGATCATCACGGCTACATTCCGCGCGTCAAGGCTGCCATCGCTGCGCTGGGCCGCGATCCCGCCAAACTCGAAGTTCCATTAATCCAGCTCGTTGTGCTCTACCGCGGGGGGGAACAGGTGCGCATGGGCAAGCGCAGCGGCAGTTTTGTCACACTCGAAGAACTTTTTGACGAAGTGGGTGTGGACGCGACCCGCTATTTCTATCTCGCCCGCAAAAGCGACCAGCACCTGGATTTCGACCTTGACCTTGCCAAGGCGCAGAGCAACGACAACCCGGTCTACTACATTCAGTACGCGCATGCGCGGGTTTGTTCGGTACTGGAACAATGGGGTGGCAATCCGGCGGAACTTGTCAACGCCGACCTGGCCATGCTCGTTGAAGAGCAGGAGTTGCAGTTGCTGCAGAGGCTGCTCGACTATCCCGAGCAGATCGACAGCGCGGCACGAGATCTCGCCCCGCATCAGATCGCGTTCTACCTGAAGGACCTGGCGGCGCTGTTCCACAGCTACTACAACTCGACCCGGCTGCTGGTGGAAGAAGCTGACGTCCGGTTCGCTCGGCTGGCGCTGGCTGCCGCCGTGCGGGAAGTATTGCGCAGCGGCCTCGCCATTCTCGGGGTCGGCGCACCGCAAAAAATGTGAGTAAACTGCCCGCCATGAATCGCGATTACAAGAACGTCGGAACGGCGAGGAACACGGCGCAAAGCGGCAACCCGATGGGAGTCGGTATCCTGATCGGACTGCTGCTTGGCCTGTGTATAGCGCTGGGCGTCGCGCTGTACATCAACAAGGGCGTGAATCCGTTCGCGCAGAAACAGAAGCAGCCGGATGCGGCAAAGGAAGCGCCCGCCCGGGAGCCGGCCAAATCGGCGACGCCGGCAGAAAAGCCCGGCAAACCTGGCGAAACCGCAGCCACCCAAACCAAGCCGCGCTTCGATTTCTACAAGATCCTTCCTGGCACCGAGGAAGCTGTGACCGACAAGGAGTTCCGGCGTGCCGCTCCGGCTTCGGTCAAGGAAGTCTACTTCCTGCAGGTTGCTGCTTTCCAGAACCCGTCCGATGCTGACAACATGAAGGCGCGCCTGGCGCTGGCGGGCATCGAAGCGCAGATCCAGACCGCTACGCTGCCCGATGGCCAGGTGTGGCACCGCGTCAGGGTGGGGCCGCTCCGCGGCCAGGATGAGTTAAGCAAATCGAGAACTGCTCTGAAGGAAAACAACATCGAACCCAACCTTATCAAGGTCCGCGAACCCACCCCCTGATTCAAGAATGGAAGAACCAATGATTCGTACCCTCCGTGTTCTGGCGCTACTCTGCGTCTTTTCCCCGGTCCTGATGGCGCAGGCTGCGCCACAGGTCGATGTTGAATACAAGCTCATCAAGCCGGCGCAACCGGTGATGGGCAAGAAAATAGAAGTCATCGAATTCTTCAGCTATGCCTGCTCGCATTGCGCGGAATTCGAACCGGCACTGCAGTCCTGGCTCAGGCGCACGCCCAGGGACGTGGACTACCGGATTGTCCCCATGGTGTTTCGCAGCCAGTGGAAACCCGCGGCCAAGCTTTTCTACACGCTGGAAACGCTCGGCGTGATCGACCAGTATCACCAGAAAATCTTTGATGCCTTCCACAAGGAAGGCAAGGAACTCGTCACCGACCAGGCCGTCAAGGACTGGGTGAAAAGCGCCGGCATCGATACCGTCAAGTTCGATCAGGCTTACGATTCGTTCGCTGTGGATACCAAAGTCCAGCGTGCGGCGACGATAGGCCGCGCCTACGGCGTGCAGTTCACGCCCTCGGTAGCCGTGAATGGCAAGTACTTCACCGGCCCGTCGATGGCGGGTGGCAACGACTACGCCAAATTCTTCGGAGTGCTCGACCAGTTGATCGACATGGAGCGCCGCGGCGCCAAATAAGAACGTCGCGCCGCCGTGCGCTACGCAAATCCGGAAAACGTGGTTGTGGCGCTGCTTTCGGCCGTCCTGATCCTCCTGCTTCCGGCCGTTCCGGTCCGCGCAGAACCGATGGAGGACGTGGACTATGTCCTCATCGATCCTCCTATCCTCCCAGGCGGAGCGCAAGTCGAGGTAATCGAATTTTTCCATTACGGTTGTGCCGCCTGCTACCGGTTCGAGCCCTTGCTGGTCGAATGGCTGGGGCGGCTGTCCCCTGACATCGCTTTTCGGCGCGTACCCGCATTGCGGCGCAGGGACTGGATTCCCCTCACCAGCCTGTACTTCGCGTTGGAGCAGGCAGGCGAACTCGCGCGCCTGCACGGTCAGGTGTATCGCGATGTTCACGAGAAGGATCTGAACCTCGGTAACTCCACCGAGGCGATCGCCTGGGCGGCGCAGCATGGGCTGGATCGCGACGCTTTCGCGCGGGCACTGGAATCGGAGCAGGTTTCCGCAGAAGTGCAGCGCGCCCGCGATGCGACCGTGGCCTATGGAATCCGGGGTACGCCGGGCATCGTCATCGACGGGCGCTATCTGACCGGCACCGGCATGGTCGGCAGTGTCGAGGCGCTTCTGCCGGTGGTTGATGAACTCATCGCCAAGGCGCGTGCCGCGCGCGGGAAACAGTGAGCACGGGTCGGTTGAACCCGGCGCAGAAAGTCACATCACCGGTGCGTCGAGCGGAATCGGCCGTGCCCTCGCAGTCGAATACGCCCGGCGTGGCGCGGTGCTCGGACTTATCGCCCGGCGCGTGGATGTGCTCGAGAAGCTTGCCGCGGCTTTGCCCGCGCGCTCTTATTCCTACCAGGCCGATGTCCGCGACGCCGCAGCATTGGCGCACCCTGCGCGGGATTTCATCTCCCGAGCCGGATGCCCGGACATCGTCATAGCCAATGCCGGGGTCAGCGCCGGCACGCTGACCCCTGAAGTCGACGACAACAAGGTGTTCGAGGAAATCCTGGCGACCAACCTCACCGGGATGATGCTCACCTTCCAGCCTTTCATTGAAGCCATGCGCGCCCGGCGCCAGGGCGTGCTGGTTGGAATCGCCAGCGTTGCGGGATTCAGGGGCTTGCCAGGCGTCGCCGCTTATTCTGCGTCCAAGGCAGGTGCGATTTCCTATCTGGAAAGTCTGCGCGTGGAACTGTCGGGCAGCGGCGTATCAGTCGTGACCCTTTGTCCCGGCTACATCGCGACAAAGCTGACTGCGAAGAATCCTTACTCGATGCCCTTTCTCATGAAGGCGGATGTCGCCGCAGGCAAAATGGCGCTAGCCATCGCTGCGAGAAAGCGTTTCTATGTGTTGCCCTGGCAGATGGCTTTGGTGGGGTGGATGCTGCGCTGCCTGCCGCGGCCGCTGTATGACCTGTTATTCGCCTACGCGCCGCAAAAGCCGCGCTGAACGCAATGACTCGGCGCTCAGCGCAGCGGGATGTCGAGGACGGACTCGAGTTCGCTGATCGCCGCCGCCGGATCGTTGACCTTGATGGTGTGCATGCCCAACGCGCGCGCGGGTTTCAGATTTGTGCCGAGGTCGTCAAGATACACGGCCTGATCCGGCGTGATGCCGAGTTGAGCGCAGGTCAGCTCGAAAAAGCGCGGCTCCGGTTTGCGCACACCGATCCTGGAGGATTCGATGACGGCGTCGAACATCTCCAGCACCGTCTGCCATTGGCTCGCGCGCTGGCCGTCCCGGTCGAAGCCCCTGCCGGGCCCTGCCTGCACATTGTTGGTGACGCAGGCATTCGTGAAATGGCGCTTGCTGAATTCCAGCGCGACCACCATCGACGGGCGGACATCGCCGTATACAAGGTCGATGACTTCCAGGCCGGTCACTTCATGACCGGCGGCCCTCGCCTCGTCGGCAAAAGCCGCGTCGAACTGCGCGGGAGTAAGTTCTGACCTTTCGAACCTCGCCCAGGCATTGTTGTCCGGATTGCGGGCGTTAATGTCGCGAAGAAATCCGGCGGGCAGCCCGCGCGCCTGTTCGAAGCGGCAGAAAGCGATAAACGGACTCTCGGTCATTACGCCGCCGAAATCCCAAAGCACGGCGCGAATCGCCGGATTGGCCATCGCCTACTTCCTGGTCTTCTTGTACACGTCCACGGCGCGCTTCAATTCCTTGTACTCCTCGCAGGGAATCGGCGAGCAGATCTTCTGCAGCTCGGCAAGGTGCAGTTCCGCCCTGGGCAGGTTGTCCGTGAGCAGATAGGCTTCGCCGATGTACTCGTGCGCGTGCTTGTGCTTCGGATTGAGCTTCAGCGCCTGTTCGTAATGCTCGAAGGAGGCGGCGTACGCGCCTTTTTTGCGATAGGCATAACCCAGGAAATTATGCGCGTCCGCGTTGTTCGGATCGGTCTGCACGGCTTTCGCCAAGAGTTCGACCGCCTTGTTCCAGTCCTGGGACTCGACTGCCTTCCTGCCCTCCACGAAGTTGGTGTCGGTGCTGTCCGAGTCGTCGGCACCCATGTTGGCAATCGAAGGCATGGCCGCGAACTGGCCAATTACCAAGAGCAATCCGGGTAGCAGATTCTTTATCAGGTGGTTCATGTTCCATCCCTCCTTGCTCCCGGCATTGGGAGCTGGTTCTCATACGCGCAAGCCAGCTTGCTGGTTGACTTGTCCTTCCACTATTCGACAGTGACCGATTTCGCCAGGTTGCGGGGTTTGTCGACATCGGTGCCCTTGGCGAGCGCCACATGGTAGGCGAGCAACTGCAGGGGCACGGTATGCAGGATCGGGCTGAGATTGCCCGCATGTTCGGTCATCCTGATGACGTGCACGCCATCCCCGGCCTGGATGTGGGAGTCCGCATCGGCGAATACATAGAGTTCGCCGCCGCGCGCCCGCACTTCCTGCAAATTCGATTTCAGTTTCTCCAGCAGCACATCGTTCGGCGCGATGGCGATGACAGGCATGTCTTTGTCCACGAGCGCCAGCGGGCCGTGCTTGAGTTCGCCCGCCGCATAGGCCTCAGCGTGAATATAGGAGATTTCCTTGAGCTTGAGCGCGCCTTCGAGCGCGATCGGGTAGTGCATCCCGCGTCCGAGGAACAGCGCGTGCTGTTTGCCCGCGAATCGCTCCGACCACTTTGCCACCTGCGGCTCCAGGGTAAGCACCTGCTGCAGCGCCGATGGCAGATGACGCAGCGCCTGCAGGTGCTTCTGTTCCTGCTCCGCCGAGAGGCGTCCGCGTTGCTTGGCGATCACCAGCGTCAGCAGGAACAGGGAGGCAAGCTGGGTGGTGAAGGCTTTGGTAGACGCGACCCCGATCTCCGGCCCGGCGCGCGTCAGGAATTTCAGTCGCGCCTGGCGAATTAGCGAGCTCTCCGCAACATTGCAGATCGCCAGCGTCAGGTCCTGGCCGAGAGATTTTGCATGCTGCAGGGCGGCTATGGTGTCCGCTGTTTCTCCTGACTGGGATATCGTGATCACCAGCGCATCGGCGTCGGGAACGCTTTGCCGGTATCGATATTCACTGGCGATCTCGACCGTGCAGGGCACGCCGGCGATGGCTTCGATCCAGTAGCGGGCAACCAGCCCGGCGTGGTAGCTGGTACCGCAAGCGAGCACGTTCACGGATTTGACGCGCTTGAAGGCGGTTTCAGCATCCGCGCCGAACAGTTGCGGCACGATCGACTGGGCCCCCGTGACCATCTCCAGCGTATTGGCGACCGCCCCGGGCTGCTCGAAGATCTCCTTCTGCATGTAATGACGGTACGGACCCAGCTCGACGGCGTCCGCCGACAGACTGCTTTGGTGCACGGCTCGCTCCACGTCCTTGCCCTGCGAATCGTATATGCGGTAGGCGTCAAGGCCCAGCTCGACGACGTCGCCTTCCTCCAGGTACACGATCTGCTTGGTGACTTGCAGCAGTGCAGAGGCATCTGACGCGACGAAGTTCTCGCCCTTGCCGACACCAATGATCAGCGGCGCACCCTTGCGCGCCACCACCAGCGTATCCGGCTTTTTTTCAGACAGGACGGCAATTGCGTAGGCGCCCTGCAGTTCTTTCACAGTCTCCCGTACGGCGCCGCACAGATCGCCGCTGCGCTTGAAGTTCAGGTGCACCAAATGCGCGACAACCTCGGTGTCGGTATCGGAGTCGAAGCGGTAACCAGCCTTTGTCAGGCGCTCGCGCATCGCTTCGTGATTCTCGATGATGCCGTTATGCACGACGGCCAGTCCGTCCTCGCTGATGTGGGGATGCGCATTGCGTTCCGTCGGAGCGCCATGCGTTGCCCAACGGGTGTGCGCAATTCCGAGGCTGCCCTGCAGTTTTGACTGCTCTGCCATTTCCGTAAGCGATGCCACCCTGCCGACACTGCGCAGTCGGTGCATGCCGCCGTTGACGATCGCGAGGCCGGCCGAATCGTAGCCGCGATACTCGAGCTTGCGCAGGCCTTCGAGAAGGACCGGAACGATGTTACGTCTGGCGACCGCGCCTACGATTCCGCACATGAGGACAGTACTCGGTAGTTGGTGATTGGCGATGGATGCCTGGAAGGATTACTTGACACCGGCTACTTCTTTTCTTTCTTCACTGGCCGTTTCCATCCGGGCACCGAAGTCTGCCGCGAGCGGGAGACCGTCAGCTCATTCGCCGGCGCATCGCGGGTGATGGTGCTGCCGGCGCCGATCGTGGCGCCGCGGCCAACAGTGACCGGCGCCACCAACTGGCTATCGGAACCGATGAACGCATCGTCTTCGATAACGGTCCGGAACTTGTTCGCGCCATCGTAGTTGCAGACGATCGTGCCGGCGCCTATGTTGACTTTGCGCCCGACCGTTGTATCGCCCAAATAAGTCAGATGATTGGCTTTCGATCCATCGCCGATCTCGGTTGCCTTGGTCTCGACGAAGTTGCCGACGTGTACGTGGTCCGCCAGCCGCGTACCCGGGCGCATGCGCGCGTAAGGGCCTACGCGGCAATGGTTTCCCGCGATGACGCCGTCGGCATGTGTATACGGCAGAAACTCCGTGTCAGTGCCGACCTCGACGTTCCTCAGCACGCAACCCGCACCGACTTTGACGCCGTCACCGAGCTTTACCGTGCCTTCGAAAATGCAGTTCACGTCGATGAAAACATCCCGTCCGCAGGCAAGCTCGCCGCGTACATCGAAGCGCCACGGATCGGCCAGCGTCACGCCCTCCTTCATCATCTGCCGCGCCCGCTCCAACTGGTACACCCGTTCCAGCGAGGCAAGCTGGTCCTTGCTGTTGACTCCGAGGATTTCCCAGTTGTCCGCCGGCTGACAGGCGCTGACGCGCGTTCCCGACACGATCGCCAGCGCAACGATGTCGGTAAGGTAGTACTCCTTCTGCGCGTTGTGGTTTTCCAGGCGAGGGAGCCATTCGCCGAGTTTTGCGGTTGGCGCGCAGAGGATTCCGGTGTTGATCTCGCGTATCTGCTTCTCCTTCGCGCTCGCATCCTTTTCCTCGACGATGCGAACGATTGCGCCGGCCTTGTTGCGTACAATGCGCCCATATCCGGCGGGATCGTCGAGCGCCGTAGAGAGCAGGGCGAGGCCTCTGGATCCTGCGACGAGCTGCTTCAGGGTATCGACACGGGTGAGCGGGACGTCCCCGTAAAGCACCAGGGTATTGCCGCCAGGCAGCAAATGCGCGAATGCTTGCTGAACCGCATGGCCGGTTCCCAGTTGAGGTTCCTGCAATACGAACTTCACATCGGTGCCGGTGAATGCGGACGGAACGGCATCGCCGCCAAAGCCGTAAACCACGACGACGCGGTCCGCCTGCAGTTGGCGGGCCTTGGAAAGTACGTGTCCGAGTAGCGGCACGCCGGCAAGCGCATGCATGACCTTGGGCAGCCTGGAATGCATCCGGGTGCCCTTGCCAGCGGCCAGCACGACAACGTTGAGTGGGGTTTTGTTCACGACAAGGGGATGCGGGTCACAGCGGAATTATCTCACAGGCTTACTTAGGGCCGGCTGCAGCATGACTCCGGCTGCGCTGACCGGGCCCATTCCAGGAACGCATCCTGGGCGGCCTGTGCGCCGCGCGCCGAAGCATGGTTGATGACGAACACCACCGCCAGCATCCGGCCCCGCGCGTCCAGGGTGTATCCCGCAATGGCGCGCACGTTTTCCAGGTAACCGGTCTTGATGTGCGCCTGGCCGGCCACGGGCGAGTTGGCGAGCCGCTTGCGCATGGTCCCGTCCACGGCCGTCAGCGGCAGCGAGGCGATGTATTCGGGCATCAGCGGGCTCCTGTAAGCCGCCGCCAGCAGCTGGCCAAGATGGCGCGGACTGATTCGATCAGTGCGCGAGAGGCCGGCGCCATTGTCGATCGCCAGTTCGTTAAAAGGCATGCCACGCCGCGCCAGCCAGTCGCGTACTGCTAAGTCCGACTTTTCAAGTGTTGCGGGCGGGCCGGCGTCACGAGTGCCCAGAGTCAGATAGATCTGGCGCGCCATCACGTTGATGCTGAACTTGTTGACGTCGCGGATCAGTTCCGAAAGCGGTGGAGATTCCCAGGACGCGAACAGCTTCGCCGTCGGCGGCAACTGGGCCTCGCGGACTTTTCCCGTCCATGACCCCCCCGCCTGCAGCCAGAACTGGCGGAACAGGGTCGCTACATACTCGTTCTGCGTAAGCATGCTGAAGTAGCGCGATTTCTCCCCGCAACTGGACGGAAACACACCGAAGAAAGTCAGATTGTTGCCGCTGACCGCCGGTTTCTCCGGCCACACGTCGCAGAACCCGGGCGCTAGATGCAGGTTGTTGATCACGCTTACCTGCGGCAGCAATGGTTCGGAGTACACGAGCACCGACTGCTTCTCGTCGTCGGGCACGAACTGAAGGCGGAATGACTTGAAGTTGATCAGCAGCGCATCCGGTCCAACGTTGTAGGGGCGGGTGGGTTCATTATCGAACTGCGCCGGGTCATGACTTTGAACCGAGAAAAAGCTGCGATCAACGACCAGGTCGCCATTGATCTCGCGCAAGCCTCGGTTGCGCAGATCCCGCAGGAACAGGAGCAGGTTCTCCAGGTTGAACTTCGGATCGCCATAGCCTTTCAGGACCAGATTGCCGTCGAGCCGGTCCCCGCTCAGCCTGCCGTCCAGGTAGGCCTCGGTCTTCCAGGTGTAGGACGGGCCGAGGATTTCCAGCGCCGCATAGGTGGTGACCAGTTTCATCACCGACGCGGGATTCATGGCGCGGTCCGGGAAAACCTCGAGCACGGGCTGGTCTGCGGACAAGTCGTAAACGTAGGCGCCCACCTGGCTTTCCGGAACCCCGGCCTGGGCGAGCGCTGCGGCCACCGGTTTCGGCAAGCGGTCGCCGGGCGCCGCGAAAACCAGGGCGGGCAGCGCAGTGAGCAGAAAAGCAGCAAACAACGAGGAGTTCATCGGGATCGAATGCCAGCAAATCGCAGCGGTTGGTCCTAGCGCCGGTCGTGGCGCCTAGGGATTCTGTTGCAGATCATCGAGGATGGCGATGGTTCCTTCGACGATCAGGTCCATCTGGCCGGGCTCGATGACGTAAGGCGGCATGAAATAGACCGTGTTCCCCAGAGGCCGCAGCAGCAGGCCCCTGGCCAGCGCGCGCTGGTAGAACCGGCGGGAGAACTCCGGATTTTCATCCGCGGCATCGAATGCCCAGATCATGCCCGTATTGCGGAAGTTCCTGACCTGCGGATGGCAGGCCAGGGGGGCGCAACGGCGCGTGAACGCGGCGGACTTTTCGCGGTTGGACGCGATCACGCTGTCCTGCTCGAAGATGTCGAGCACCGCCAGGGCCGCGCGGCAGGCCAGCGCATTTCCCGTGTAGGAGTGCGAGTGTAAAAACCCGCGCGTGGCGTCATCGTCATAGAACGCGTCGTAGACCTGTTCGCTGGTCAGGGTGACCGACAGCGGCAGATAGCCGCCGGTCAGCCCTTTCGACAAGCACAGAAAATCCGGTTTGATGCCCGCCTGTTCGCAGGCGAGGAAGCTGCCGGTGCGGCCGAAGCCGACCGCGATTTCGTCGGCGATGAGATGCACTCCATGGCGGTCGCACAGCGCCCGGGCTTCCTTCAGGTAACGCGGGTGGTACATCGCCATGCCCCCGGCCCCCTGAACCAGCGGCTCCAGTATCAGGGCGGCGGTTTGTGCGTGGTGCTCGCGCAGGTGATCTGCGAGAACTTGCGCCGTCCGTACCGCGACCTGCTGCGGACTTTCTCCCGGGGTCGCCTGCCGCCAGTCCGGCGAGGGCACCTGAACGCTCCCCCTGAGCAAGGGAGCGTAGGTATCCCTGAACAGCGGCACATCGGTGACGGACAGCGCACCCAGCGTTTCGCCGTGGTAGCCGTTGCGCAGACTGACAAAGCGGGTTTTCTCTGGACGGCCGCTGTTGCGCCAATAGTGGAAACTCATCTTGAGCGCGATCTCGGTCGCCGACGCGCCATCGCTGCCGTAAAAGCAGTGCGAGAGCCCGGTGATAGCTGACAACCGCTCGGACAGGCGCACCACCGGTTCGTGGGTAAAGCCGGCGAGCATTACATGCTCCAGTTTGCCGAGCTGGTCGGCGACGGCTGCGTTGATGCGCGGATTGGCGTGGCCAAACAGGTTTACCCACCAGGAACTGATCGCATCCAGGTAGCGGTTGCCGTCGAAGTCGTACAGCCACATGCCTTCGCCCCGCGCGATCGGAACCAGGGGCAGCTGTTCGTGATGCTTCATCTGCGTGCACGGATGCCAGACGGAGTGCAGGCTGCGGGAGAGCCAGTCGATGTTGCGTGGGGATTCGAAATTCATCGGGTCGAAAAGCGAAGCGGGGCTGCCCGCCGATACGCGACGTGTTGGCGTATTCTCTCAGGAGCGAATCAAGCGTGCTTGCCCGCTGCCGTCGTGCATGGTTGCAAACGCCCCGCTTGAGTGCTGGCAGGCTGGAGGTCCGGCTGCCAGCGCGCCTGGCACCCTTGATGCTTTATGCGGGAAGACGGGTCGTGCATTCGAACGCGAAAGGAGCCTGCACATGGATCTGCTGGAAGCCATCTCCGATCAGATACTGGCCAATTCACTTCCGCTCGTGGCCATTACCGTCGCTGCTGTGCCTTGTCCGGATACGCCAGTGATCCTGACGCTGCACTGGCATGGCTTCGTCGAGGAGAAAATCATCGATCTGGAAGAGGCGGCGACCGTAACCTATACGCCGATTCCCAGCTCCGCCCTCCAGGTCAATCACCGCTGGAAGGATCTCGCGGTGCTTGATCGCGCGGCAATGGAAGCAGGCTGGGAACTCGGCGCCTGGGATGTCGCCCGCGCCGAAAGGGTGGGATGCGTGCGACCTGGCGCGGAATCCAGCGAGTCCCTCGAATGCCTGCAGGCGTTCGGCGCCTTTCCGTACGGGCTGAACGGCCAGCATCTGGTGGTTTCCGAGGCTCCTGATGCCGGGGACCTGGTCAATCTGGCTGCGCGCCGCGGTTATCTGATGTGGATGTTCCGCCCGGTGCACGGCGGCATCTGGGCGGAGTATGCCGACGATGCGACATTGCGTGCCGACGGCACGCGTACGCCACCCTGCCCGATCAACCCCATTCCTCCCGCCGGGGCGGGGCAGGCCAAGACCATTTATCGCTTCGGCGTGCCTGGCGGCGGCCAACTGCTCAGCTAGCGCAGACCGGTCCCAAATCGGGGCGACAACAACTCCGCGTTGGTTCAGGGGTTAAAACTATGTAAGCACACGCTTACACCCTGTGACCCTTGTTTCCTCGATTAAATAACTGTCCCTGATCTTGAATTTCCCTCTCCACGCGTCTACTATTAGCACTCTCAAGCATTGAGTGCCAAGAAAGAGGCCAGCCCTCTTTCATCTTTTGATCAAAATAAAAGGAGAGTCAATATGAAGATCCGTCCCCTGCACGACCGCGTCATCGTCAAGCGCCTTGAAGAAGAGCGCAAGACGGCGTCAGGAATTGTGATTCCCGACACCGCCGCGGAAAAGCCGGACCAGGGTGAAGTGATTGCAGTTGGCAACGGCAAAGTCCTGGAAGACGGCAAGATCCGTCCCCTTGATGTCAAGAAGGGCGACAAGATCCTGTTCGGAAAATACTCCGGACAGACCGTGAAAGTTCACGGCGAAGAACTGCTCGTGATGCGCGAAGAAGACATCATGGGCGTCGTCGAAGCCGCCTAAGACAGCCACCAAAGTTCACCCAATTCAGGAGCAAAATTTTATGGCAGCTAAAGACGTCAAATTTCACGACTCGGCCCGCGCTCGCATCGTGGCCGGAGTCAACATTCTGGCCGACGCAGTCAAGGTAACCCTGGGCCCGAAGGGCCGGAACGTGGTGCTGGAGCGCTCGTTCGGCGCCCCGACCATCACCAAGGACGGCGTTTCCGTGGCCAAGGAAATCGAACTGAAGGACAGGTTCGAGAACATGGGCGCCCAGATGC
>CAYODB010000008.1:0-38964 GCA_964402495.1 uncultured Bordetella sp. | reverse complement strand
CTCGGCACCCTTGCGGATTCCGGTCGGCCAGCGCGAGGTCACGGTCTTGAGATGCGAATAGAAGCGCACGCCTTCCGGCCCATAAGCATAGTGGTCGCCGAACAGCGATCTCTTCCAGCCGCCGAAGCTGTGGAAGGCCATCGGCACCGGGATCGGCACATTGATGCCGACCATGCCGATCTGGACGCGAGTCGAGAATTCGCGGGCGCAATCGCCATCACGCGTGAACAGCGATACGCCGTTGCCGAACTCGTGCTTGTTGACCAGATCAATGGCGGATTCGAAATCGGGCACGCGCACCACGGACAGCACCGGCCCGAAGATTTCTTCCTTGTAGATGGTCATGTCGGGCTTCACCTGGTCGAACAGGCAGCCGCCGATGAAGAAGCCGTTCTCGTGGTCCTTGACCTTGTGGCCTCGGCCGTCGACCACCAGTTTAGCGCCTTCCTTGATGCCGAGGTCCACATAGCCCTTGACCTTATCGAGGTGCAGCTTTGTGACCAGCGGGCCCATTTCGGCAGCATCATCCGTGCCGGTATTGATCTTCAAGGTCCTGGCGCGCTCCGCCAGCTTTTCCACCAGCTTGTCCGCTACACCGCCCACCGCGACGGCAACCGAAATCGCCATGCAGCGTTCGCCGGCCGAACCGTACGCGGCGCCGATCAGTGCATCGACGGCCTGTTCGAGGTCGGCATCGGGCATGACCACCAGGTGATTCTTCGCGCCTCCCAGGGCCTGCACGCGCTTGCCGCTCGCGGTGCCGGTGCGGTAGATGTACTCGGCAATCGGCGTGGAGCCGACGAAGCTGATCGCACTGATGCGGGGCTCGTGGAGCAGGGCGTCAACCGCCGTCTTGTCGCCATGGACCACGTTGAACACGCCGTCCGGCAATCCGGCTTCCTTCAGCAGCTTCGCCAAATACAGGCTGGCGGAAGGATCGCGCTCCGAGGGCTTGAGGATGAAAGTGTTGCCACAGGCGATGGCGATGGGAAACATCCACATCGGGACCATGACCGGGAAATTGAACGGCGTGATGCCGGCGCAAACACCCAGGGGTTGCCGAACCGAATAACTGTCGACACCGGTGCCGACCTGTTCCGTGTACTCACCCTTGAGCAGGTGCGGGATGCCGCAGGCGAACTCGACGACTTCGATGCCCCGGGTGACTTCGCCCTTGGCATCGGAGAGGACCTTGCCGTGTTCGCAGGTGATGATCGCAGCGAGCTTGTCGGCGTGAGCATCCAGCAACTCCTTGAACTTGAACATGACGCGCGCGCGCCGCAGCGGCGGCGTGGTGGACCAGGCAGGAAACGCTTTCTGCGCGGCGTCGACGGCAGCGGAGACTTCGGCCTCGCTGGCGAAAGGTACGCGGGCTTTCACGCTGCCAAGCGCCGGATTGAAGACCTCGCCATGGCGACCGCTGTTGCCGGGAACTTCGGCGCCGCCGATGAAATGGCGGAGTTCTTCCAGGACTGAGGCCTGGTTCAGGGGTTTGTTCACGGTTCTTCTCCTCCGGGTTATCTGATTGTGCGTTAGGCGGCTGCAACCTTGCGGCCATTGGCGAAATTGTCATCCAGCGGATATATCGGTCGCCGCAGCTTGCGGTATTCGAATTCGGTCCAGTCCGATGACGACACGCCCGGAGCGTCACAAAACACCATGCCTTTCGCGATTGGCAGAAATACCGGCCGGAAGTACATGCGCGACTTCAGCAGCAAGTAGCGCTGGCGCGCGGGATCGATGCCTACGCTCTCGAACACGCCTCGATCCCAGGGTTCCTGGTTGCGTTCGGAGATGACAACCAGAGCGGTTCCGGTGTCGAGCACCACCGTCCTGCCCATGAAGCAGCGCATTCCGGTGAACTGCGGTCCGGTGATGGTGTACTCGCCGTCCGTGATCGTGCGGATGACACCACTCAGCGTCAGAGGCTCGCCTTTGCGACGGATCGAGGGCATGTCCATTTTACCGCCCACAGGCAGCGTGACGTTCGCGCCCATGCCGGCTTCGACCAGCTTCGCCACGGCTTGCGGATCGCGAATCGGCGCTACGGCGATTCCTGTGAGGCCCTGCCGCAGTGCTTCGCGCAGCACGTACATCGTGTCCTGGGTCGAACCGGAAGCGCAATTGTCGGCATGATCCAGCAACAGAATCGGTCCGCCCGATTGTTCGCCCATGCGCCTGGCTTGCGAGATCGACTGCTCCAGCGGTTGTCCGCGATAAATGAAATCTTCCTTTTGTGCCCAGGCGACATCCAGGATTCGATCGCATGCGCTCGCTGCGGCGGCCTTGTTGGCGTCCGCAACGGCAACCACGCTGATGCCGGCGTCGTGGATGTCGGCCATCTGGAATCCGCCGAAAGCGGTGACGGCCAGCAGGCCGCCACGTTCCGCCGCCCGGGCGGCTTCAACGAAATCCTGCATCGCGCCTTCGGCAGTGTTCTGGCGCAGTGTTTGCGCGAGAATCGGTGCGTTGCCCCAAGCCATGACGGGCTTGATCTCGCCTTTCATCAGACGCATCAGGATGGCGCCGGCGAGTTCTCCGGATTCGTACTGGTCAACGTGAGGGTAGGTCTTGTACCCGGTGATGACATCGCAGTTCTTCACCATGCGTTCGGTGACGTTGGCGTGCAGGTCCAGCGATACCGCGATCGGCGTGCGTGGAGCGATGGCGCGGATTTTCTCGAGCAGCGTGCCCTCGCCATCGTCAGTCCGGTTTGCCACGACCATGGCGCCATGCAGGTCGAGCAACACGGCGTCGCAGCCCCTGGCTACGTCGTTGCAAATTGCTTCGCAGATGCGGTCATAGGCGTTGCCATCCACCGGCCCGCTCGGATTCGCCCACGCGGCAACCGGCGTGGCCACTTCCGCGCCGACCCTGGCGGCGAGATCGAGAAATGCCGCCATTGCCATGCCCTTGCCCTTCATCGCTTCGAATGCGTCGTGGCCGAGATAAGGCCCCTTGGGTCCGAACTCCTCCCACGGTGTGGGCACCGGGGAAAAGGTGTTGGTTTCGTGCTGCATCTGGGCGATGACGAATTTCATGTCATGAGCCTAAGACGGGAACCACGGAGGACACGGAGGAAAACCAAGAACGAGGAAGGCGGCGAAGGTGCGAAGAACAGGTAAGGTGCCAACATAACCAACGTTGTCAGATTTGACCACTCGCAAATTCTTTGCCCTTGCCCTTCCTCCGTGCTCTTCGTGTCCTCCGTGGTTCATTGTTATTTCTTTACGGCAACGTCTTGAGAATATCGCGGATGGTGCCAAAGATCTCGTCGATCTGGGTCTTCTCGATGATGAACGACGGCGACAACGCGATGGTGTCCCCGGTGGTGCGGATCAGCACGTTCTTCTGGTAAGCGCGCAGGAAGGCTTCGAATGCGCGCGCGCCCGGCTTGTCTGCGATCGATTGCAATTCAATGCCGGCGACCAGGCCGATAACGCGGATGTCGATCACGTGCGGCAGGCCCTTGAGCGAATGCGCGCATTCGTCCCAGTACGGGGCAAGTTCCGCCACGCGTTCGAACAGTTTTTCTTCCTTGAACAGGTCGAGCGATGCGCAGGCTGCGGCGGATGCAAGCGGATGCCCGGAATAGGTGTAGCCATGGTAGAACTCAATGGCGGTATCGGGACCACCTTTATCCATGAACGTATCGTAAATACCCTTCTTGACGATTACGCCGCCCATCGGGACGGCGGCGTTGGTCAGCGCCTTGGCGCAGGTGATCATGTCGGGCGTTACGCCGAAGGTCTGCGCGGCGAAAGCCTTGCCGGTGCGGCCGAATCCGGTGATGACTTCATCGAATATCAGGAGGATGCCGTACTTGTCGCAAATGCTTCGCAGCTTCTGCAGGTAACCCTTGGGCGGCAGCAATACGCCGGTGGACCCTGCGACCGGCTCGACGATGACGGCGGCGATGTTGGAGGCATCGTGCAGTGCGACCAGACGCTCCAGGTCGTCGGCGAGTTCTGCGCCGTGTTCCGGCAAGCCGCGGGTGAACAGGTTGCGGGCGTCATGGGTGTGGCGCAGGTGGTCTACCGAGCCGAGCATGTTGCCGAAGGTCTTGCGGTTACCGACCATGCCGCCGACGGAAATGCCGCCGAAGCCGACGCCGTGATAGCCGCGCTCGCGGCCGATCAGGATGCGACGGGTGCCCTCGCCGCGGACACGGTGGTAGGCCAGCGCCATCTTGAGCGCGGTATCCACGGCTTCCGAACCGGAATTGGTGAAGAACACGTGATCCATGCCTTGGGGCGCGATGGAAACGACCTTTTCCGCCGCCTGGAATGCCACCGGATGGTGCATCTGGAATCCGGTCGCGTAATCCATGGTCTCGGCCTGCTTCTTGATGGCATCGACGATCCTGGGGCGGCAGTGGCCCGCATTCACGGCCCACAGCCCCGCGATGCCGTCGAGCACTTTGCGCCCGTCCTGGGTCCAGTAATACATGTCCTTGGCACCGACCAGCAGCCGTGGCGCTGCCTTGAACTGGCGGTTGGCCGTGAAAGGGATCCAAAGCGGCTCGAGATTGAGGGTGTCGTGCAGTTGACGCAGGGCTTTTTCGTCGGGCATGTTCATGTTGGGTCTCCTGTGGGCCGGCCTGGAGGGAGGGGGGGCTCAGACACTTGATTTGAGTGTTCATTATAGAACCGCCAGGCGCCTGCCGGCCATAGCCTCGTTGCCTGGCCTGAGTGGTTCGCTTATCCTGTGGTGCTGCCGTGTAGGGCGTTACGCTGCAATGCCGTCCGGTTTTCCCTCATTCCTACAGGTTGTTCCAGAATGGATCTGAATTTCAGCCCCGAAGAAGCCGCGTTCCGGGAGCAGGTGCGCGAATTCCTGCGCACCCATCTGCCGGGAGACATTTCCCGCAAAGTCCTGGAGCACCGCCGCCTGGTCAAGGACGATTACGTCCGCTGGCAGAAAATCCTGTTCGAAAAGGGCTGGATCGCGGCAGCCTGGCCGGTCGAATACGGCGGCACCGGCTGGTCGCCGATCCAGCGCTACATTTTCGAAGAGGAATCGGCCGCGGCCGGCGCGCCCCGGCTCACGCCTTTTGGCCTGCACATGGTCGGCCCTGTGATCATCGCCTTCGGCAGCGACGCGCAGAAGAAGCATTACCTGCCGCGCATTCTTTCCAGTGAAGACTGGTGGTGCCAGGGTTACTCGGAACCCGGTTCGGGCTCCGACCTGGCGTCGCTCAAGACCCGCGCCGAACGCCAGGGGGAGCATTACCTCGTCAACGGCCAGAAAACCTGGAACACCCATGGCCAGTGGGCCGACATGTGCTTCTGCCTGGTGCGGACCGCGACCGGCGGCAAGAAGCAGGAAGGCATCTCCTTCCTGCTCATCGACATGCATTCCCCCGGCATCACCGTGCGGCCGATCATCACGCTGGACGGCGAACACGAAGTGAACGAAGTCTGGTTCGAGAACGTGAAGGTTCCGGTGCAGAACCTGATCGGCGACGAGGGCAGGGGTTGGAGCTACGCCAAGTTCCTGCTTTCCCACGAACGCAGCGGCATCGCCGGCGTCGGCAACTCCAAGCGCGAACTGCAACTGCTCAAGCACATCGCGTCCCAGGAGCAAATGAGCGGAAGGCCGCTGATCGAGGATCCGCTTTTCCGCGACCGCATTGCGCAGGTGGAAATTGACCTCATGGCGCTGGAGATCACTTGCCTGCGCGTCGCCGCTGCCGATCGCGACGGCAAGGCGCCGGGGCCGGAGGCCTCGATTCTCAAGATCAAAGGCACCGAGATCCAGCAGGAACTGACGGAGCTGATGATGGAAGCTGTAGGTCCCTATGCTTTGCCGCATCTGCCCATGGCCTGGGGCGACCACTGGATCGGCGCAAAAGTGGGACCGGAGTACGCCGCGCCGCTGGCTGCCCGCTATCTCAATTATCGCAAAACCAGCATTTACGGCGGCTCGAACGAAATCCAGCGCAATATCATCGCGCAGATGGTTCTCGGACTCTAAGGGCCAGAATCTTCAACCACGGAGGACACGGAGAACACGGAGGAAAAACGCTAAAGCGGAGATTGAGAGAACTCGATTGGATATCCAGTTCTCCGTGACCTCCGTGCGCTCCGTGGTTCAAGGTCTGAATATATGGACTTCAATCTCACCGAAGAACAGCAGATGCTCAAGGACAGCGTCGACCGCTTCCTCGACAAGAATTTCGCGTTCGAACAGCGCCGGCAGTTGCTGGCGGACAAGCAGGCGATGAGCCCGCAACTGTGGCAGGGACTGGCCTCGCTCGGCGTGCTCGGCGTGCCGTTCTCCGACGAGTACGGCGGCTTCGGCGGGAGTGGGGTCGAAACCATGCTCGTCATGGAGGCGCTGGGTCGCACTCTCGCGCTGGAGCCCTACCTTGCTACGGTGGTACTCGCTGGTGGCTGCGTGGATCTCGGCGCCGCCGACTGGCAGAAAAAAATCCTTATTCCAAAAATCATCGACGGTTCGATGCTGCTTGCCTTCGCGCATTCGGAGCCTGCCGCACGCTTCGATCTCGGGCATGTGGAGACTCGGGCCCTGCGTGACGGCAATAATTTTCTGCTGGAGGGCAGCAAGAACCTGGTGATTCACGGGGCAGTGGCGGAAAAATTCATTGTATCGGCGCGCACTTCCGGCAATCCGGGTGATGCGCACGGCGTCACGCTGTTCATCGTGGAAGCGGATGAGGAGCATCTCGGCGGACAGGAATATCCTCTGTTCGACGGAACCCGCGCGCTCGACCTGCAATTCGACGGTGTGAAGGTTGGTCCCGAATCGGTGATCGGTACGCTGGACGGGGCGATGCCTCTGATCGAGGCGGTGGCCGACCGTGCCATGGCCGCGCTGTGCGCTGAAGCCGTGGGCCTGATGTCGGCCCTGCATTCGATTACCGTGGAATACCTGAAAACCCGGCAGCAGTTCGGCCAGCCGATCGGCCGCTTCCAGGCGCTCCAGCATCGTGCCGTGGACATGCTGATGTATCTTGAGCAGGCGCGGTCGATGGCGATCCTTGCCGCCTCCAGGGTCGATTCAAAAAATGTCGTCGAACGCCGCAAGTCTATCGCCGCGGCCAAGGAATTGATCGGCCGGGCCGGGCGCTATGTCGGGCAGCAGGCGATCCAGTTGCACGGCGGCATGGGCATGACCGACGAACTGAACGTCAGTCACTATTTCAAGCGCCTGACTGCCATCGACATCCTGTTCGGCAATGCTGCGTATCAGCGGGCCCGGTTCGCAACATTGAAGGACGACGAACCGGCCGCCAAAGTCACCGCTCCGCGCAAGTCGTGGGTGAAAATCTAAAGCTATTTTCACCACAATTACCCCGGGCTGCTCCAGGGTGTAGGTGGTGAGGGTTAATTGGGGATGCAACGTTGGAAACGAGATTCTGGGAAGATTTCAAGGTAGGCGAGGTCGAGCAGATCGGCGGCAAGAAAGTCGAGCGGGACGAGGTCATCGACTTTGCGAGGCAGTTCGACCCGCAGCCATTCCACGTGGACGAAGCCGCGGCGAAGCAATCGATGTACGGCGGACTCATCGCCAGCGGCTGGCATACCTGCTCGATGGTCATGCGCATGATGTGCGACGCTTACCTGCTGCAATCTGCCAGCGTGGGTTCTCCAGGCATCGATAATCTTAAGTGGCTCAAGCCGGTGCGCCCGGGCGATACCATCCGCGCGCGACGAACCACGCTGGAATCGCGGACGTCTAAAAGCAGACCCGAAATCGGAATCGTCCGCAATCTTTGGGAAGTTTTCAATCAGGAGGGGGAGTTGGTGATGACCATGGAAGGCTACGGCATGTTCCGGCGCCGCAACCCGGGAGCATGACGACGTGAGCATGCTGTTCAAACACAAGGTTCACGTGCTCTACCGCAAGGAGGATCTCGACCACGAACGCCTCGACGGCAAGGTCGCGATCGTGCTCGACGTGCTGTTCGCGACGTCGACCATCGTCACCGCTCTGGCCAACGGATCCACCGAGGTTATTCCCACGCTCGATGAGGCGGGTGCGCGCGCCGAGGCCCAGAAGCATCCGGACGGGAGTTACATTCTGGCTGGAGAGCTTTACGCGGAAACACTGCCCGGCTTTGCCTCGCCGACGCCATTGGCCCTGCTCAGGGAATCCATTGCCGGCAGGAAGCTGATTTTTTCCACGACCAATGGCACGGTGGCCTTGCGCCAGTCATCGGCTGCGGCCTTTGTGTACGCGGCGGCGCTTCTTAATGGGGAGGCGGTGATCCGGCATGTCCTGAAGCATCATCCGGGGCACACCATCCTGATCGTGTGCTCCGGTTCCATGGGCATGGTAAATCTCGAAGACCTGTATGGGGCCGGCTATCTGGTGGATCTGCTGTCTTCGTCGCTCGACGAAAATCTGGATTTCTCCGATGCCGCATTGGCAGTGCGCAGCTTGTTCCGCAGCGAAGATCCGGCGGATTGCCTGCTGCGGGCCCGCGTCGGACGCATGATGGTGGAGCGCGATCTGGCTCAGGAAGTGCATTTCGCAGCCACGCTCAGTAGCCTGCAGTCGGTGCCGCGGCTGGTCGACGGACGATTGAGGGGATGACGAAGCTGCGTACCGCTTGCGTTGCGCTGGCGCTGCTCATTCCGGCAATGCCGGTTTGGCCCGCAATTGACTGCAGCCGTGCGGGTTCGAACGCGGAAAAGATGCTCTGCTCGAATCCGCGCCTGATGCGGGCGGATGAGCAACTGGCGTACGCCTACCGGGAGGCCATCCGGCGGGGCGTGACCCCGCAGGAACTGATCGAAAGCCAGCGAGCCTGGATCCGGGATGCGCGCGACGCATGCAACGATGTCGAATGCATGCTGCGCGCTTATCAGGATCGCATCGCCGACCTGGATAGCCGTTGATCAGACTTTGACCGGCCTGGAAAGGTCCTGGCCGGGCAGCAGCGAATCGATCAGCGTGCGCAACTGATCGGCCGTCGCAGTCTGTAGCGGCGCGCCCGGATGGCGCACCTTGCTGCCGTGGATGGCGCCGCGCAGGCGCAGGATCTCCTTGCGGATCGCCACGCCAGGCTGTTGTTCGAACACGATAAGCGGCAGGAAGCGTGCGTAGATTTCGCGCACCCGAACCCAGTCGCTTGCGCCAGCCGCCTTCAGCATCGCCATCAGTACTTCCGGAAAGGCGAACCCGGTGTTGAATCCGCTGGAGCCGGCTTCGAGGTCGAACAGCCCATATAGTGCGCCAAGCCCCGTCAGAATCGGCACTTTGCGCTCCTTCATGCCGGCCGACAGCGCGCGGATCTTGGGCGCGGTGGGCACGGCTTCCTCCTTGAGGCAGGCGATTTGCGGCACATCCCGGATGATCCGCAGCAGCAGGGACGCAGACATATGCACCTGGGTCGACGCGGGATGATCCTGCATGACGATCGGAATGCTCACGCCTTCAGCGATCGTCTTGTAGTACTCGGCAACACGATCGTCGTTCGGAACTCCTTCGGCCTGCGGCGTAACCATCACGGCTTGCGCACCCAGATGCTGCGCCATTTGCGAAAGTTCGCGCGCTGCGCCTGTTCCGCTGTGGCTGGTGCCGACAATCACCGGCAGATTGCCCGCCGCGGCGACGGCGGTGCGGATCAACTGCTCGCGTTCTCTGTCGAGCAGGCGATTGGCCTCTCCGAGTACGCCCAGTATGGTAATGCCGTCCACGCCGAGTCCGCCGATGAAACGTACCAGGTGGTCGAAGGATTCCAGATCGGGATTTTCGTTGCCTTCGAAGGGTGTTGCCAGGATGGGAAACACGCCTTCGAACTTCAGTTTTGCGCTCATCTGCCGGGTCTCCTGCCGCGTGTGCGCGACAGGCGGCATTCTCGGGCGCATGGGACAGCCTGTAAATAGAGAAGGTAGAATTCCGCGACGCCCATAACAACAACGATGAGGAGCTGGACATGGACATGCCGGTCAACCAGTTGAAGCGCGCGCTGAGGGAGGGCCGCACCCAGGTTGGTTGCTGGCTCAGCCTGTCGAGCCATGTTTCCGCCGAAATCTGCGCGGGTGCCGGCTTCGACTGGGTGCTGGTCGATACCGAACATGCTCCCACGGATCTGGTGCAGGTCCATCATCAGTTGCACGCGATTGCAGGGTATCCCGTTGCGGCGCTGGTGCGCGCTTATTGGAACGACACAGTACTGATCAAGCGTCTGCTGGATGTTGGGGCGCAATCCCTGCTGCTTCCCTACGTGCAGAGCGCGGAGGAGGCCAAGCGAGCCGTTGCGGCCGTGCGCTATCCGCCCAAGGGCATTCGCGGCGTTTCGGCAAACTCCCGTGCAAACCGCTTCGGCCGGGTCAAGGACTACTTTGCCCATGCCAATGACGAAATCTGCCTGATGGTGCAGGTGGAAACCCGTGCTGCCCTCGCCGAGATCGAAAAAATGGCGGCGATCGACGGTATCGACGGCATATTCATCGGTCCGCAGGATCTTGCCGCGGATTTCGGCCACCTCGGCAATCCGGGGCATCCGGACGTCCAGGCCGCCATGGCGGATGCGCTGACGCGCATCAAGAAGACGGGCAAAGTGCCGGGGATACTTGCTTTCGCGGAACCCGATGCCAAGCGCTGGCTCGCCCATGGCGCGCAGTTCGTCGCCATCACGTCGGACCAGCACCTGCTCGTACGGGAGAGCGCCGCGGTCGCGGCGCGATTCAAGTCCCCCGGATGACCGGGACCAGCCCGAGCGTGCCGGCCAGGCGCGCTGCGATGCGGGCGGGCTCGTCAGCGATGTCCATGACCAGCGCGCCTTCGGGTTCCTCGAGGGCGGTGAACTGCGACTGCAGTAGTCCGGCTTTCATGTAGTGTCCTTTGCGTGCCTTGAGCCGGGACTCGATCAGGTCGAAATCGCCCTTCAGATAAATCCACCTCACGTTTTCGCAGCCGCGGGCGAGGCGCTCGCGGTATCGGGCCTTGAGGGCGGAGCAGGCGAGAAGAACGTTTTCGCCGCGCGATTCGGCGGATCTGATCATCTCATTCAGCCGATCCAGCCACGGCCAGCGGTCGCTGTCTTCGAGCGGAATACCGCGGCTCATTTTCTCGATGCTGGCCGGGGGATGAAAATCATCGGCGTCCAGGAGTTGCCATTTCAGTTTTTCAGCGAGATGCCGGCCAACGGTGGTCTTGCCGGACCCGGAAACGCCCATGAGGATGACGATCACTTGCGCTCCTGTACGGCGTGTCCGCCGAATCCCGCCCGCATCATGGCCAGCAGCTTCGAACTGTAGTCATCCTTGCCCTGACTGGCGAAGCGGGACATCAGCGCGAGGCTCATTACCGGAGCCGGCACGCCCAGTTCCACGGCTTCGATCGCCGTCCAGCGGCCTTCGCCGGAATCGGCTACCACGGGATCGATGTCATCGAGCGTCTGCCCGTTTTTCAGGAATTCCGCGGTCAGGTCGAGCAGCCATGATCGAACTACGCTGCCGTGGCGCCACATTTCCGTGATGCCGGCGAGGTCCAGTCCGAACTCGGTCTTGGCCTTCATCATCGAAAGCCCCTCGGCGTAGGCCTGCATCATTCCGTACTCGATGCCGTTATGGATCATTTTCACATAGTGCCCGGAACCCGCCGGGCCGCAATGCATCCAGCCGAGGTCAGGCCCCGGGGCCAGCAATTTCGCGAAAGGTTCGACCGTGCTCACGTGGACTTTCTCGCCGCCGAGCATCAGCGCGTAACCGTTTTCCAGGCCCCAGATTCCGCCCGACACCCCGGCGTCGACAAAGCCGATGCCGCTCTCCTTCAGCCAGGCCGCGCGGCGCTGCGAATCCTTGTACATCGAGTTGCCGCCTTCGACGATCACATCGCCGCCCATTTTCAGGGTGACGAGTTCGCGCAGGGCCTGTTCGGTGATTTCGCCGGCCGGAAGCATGATCCAGATCACCCGCGGAGCGGAGAGGGCGGCGACAAGCTCCTTCAACCCGGCGCAGGCTGTGATGCCTTTTTCCTTTTCGACGGCCGCGCGCGCCGCGGGACTGACGTCGAATGCCGCGACCCGCGCGCCTTTGCGCGCCAGCCTGCGCGCCATGTTCGCGCCCATGCGCCCGAGTCCCACGATTCCGATTTCCATGTTGATTCCTGCCTGGTTACGGGACGCTTATTGTCCGGGGCTGCCGGTTTCGGCGCAATGCGCCCGGAGGGCGAATCCGGTACATTGCCGCCTTGCAGCCGCTATCGGGGGGGAGAAATGCCGCGGGTCGCGATCAAGGATGTGAATGAACTCGAGAAGAGCGTCGGCAAGGAACTGGTCGTCAGCGACTGGTTCGAGGTGCCGCAGGAAAAGATCGACGCTTTTGCCCTTGCCACTGGCGACAATCAGTGGATCCACGTCGACGTCGAACGCTCACGCAGGGAGTCGCCCTTCGGCGCGCCTATCGCGCACGGTTTCCTGACACTGTCGCTGCTCAGCCAGTTTCTCAACGAAGCCGTGGAATTCGGCGGCACCAAAATGGGTGTCAACTACGGCTTCAACCGGCTGCGTTTCACCGCGCCGGTGAAGGCGGGCTCGCGCCTGCGGGGACGCTTCGGTGTCAAGGACCTGCGGCGCATCGAAGGCGGCGTGCAGATCATCTGGGACGTGACCGTGGAGTGCGAAGGCCAGCCGAAGCCGGCGCTGGTCGCGGAGTGGGTGACCTGCCGTTACGGCTGAGTGCGCAGGCATGGCAAAACAGGATTATCGTTTCACCCATCGCTTGCGGGTGCGCTGGGCCGAGGTGGACCGGCAGGGCATCGTCTTCAACGGCCACTATCTCGCTTATTTCGACGTGGGCATCACCGAGTACTACCGCGCGCTCGGCTACCCCTATCCCGACGGTCTGGCCCAGCAGGGGACCGACCTGTACGTGAAGAAGGCCGAACTGGAATACCACGCGTCGGCGCAATACGACAACGAATTGGATATTTGCGTAAGGGTGGGGCGGTTGGGGCGTTCCAGTTTCGATTTTGAGATTGAAATTTATCTGGCCGAGCAGCTCCTGGTTAGCGGAAAGGTGATTTACGTCAATGCCGATCCGGCGTCGCGCAAATCAGCGCCGTTGCCGGAGTTCCTGCGCAAGGCAATAAAGGGCTTCGAGCGGACCGCGCCAGCCGAAACGAACACCGCCCCGGCTTAAAAAACGCCGCCCACGGTGTCATACTGGCGGCATTGATCTGTGTCATCCCGAAGACGGCAGTTCGCAATGATGACCAACAACAAAAAGCAGCAAGGGGGAGCATGACCGACGAATCGAACCCCCGCCCATGGAAGGCGGGCTTGGTATCGCCCATTCCGCTTCCCCCGCGCCGATAGCAGGAAATCCCAGCAGCCACACATCACTCCAACGTCAAGGAACCGCCATGAATTTCGAATTCACCGACAAGGTCAAGGATCTGCAGAAGAAGGTTCTGACTTTCATGCAGCAGTACGTCGAGCCGCAGGAAAACCGCTTCTACCAGGAAATCGAGGAGAACCGCACAAAGGGCAACGCATGGATTCCGACCCGCATTGTGGAGGAACTCAAGCCCAAGGCGCGCGCGGCGGGTCTGTGGAACCTGTGGCAGCCTAAGGATCACGGCGGGGCGCTGGGCAATCTGGAATACGCGCCGCTGTGCGAGATCATGGGCCGCATCAGCTGGGCGCCGGAGGTATTCAATTGCTCCGCCCCGGATACCGGCAACATGGAGGTGCTGCTGCGCTACGGCACGCCCGAACAGCAGAAGCAGTGGCTGGTGCCGCTGCAGAACGGTGAAATCCGCTCCGCTTTCCTGATGACCGAGCCCGAGGTTGCGTCATCAGACGCGACCAACATCCAGTGCCGCATCGAGCGCCAGGGTAACGAATACGTCGTCAACGGGCTGAAATGGTGGTCGTCCGGCGCCGGTGACCCGCGTTGCAAGATTTTCATCGTGATGGGCAAATCCGATCCGGACAATGCGGACCGCCACAAACAGCAGTCCATGATCCTGGTGCCGGCGGATGCGAAGGGCGTGAAAGTGGAGAGGCATCTGAGCGTATTCGGCTACGACGATGCCCCTCACGGCCACATGGAAGTGTCGCTCAAGGACGTGCGGGTACCGGCTTCGAACATTTTGCTCGGCGAGGGGCGGGGGTTCGAGATCGCCCAGGGCCGGCTCGGACCGGGGCGCATCCATCACTGCATGCGGATCATCGGCCAGGCGGAACGCGCGCTGGAGTTGATGTGCAAGCGCTTGAAGAGCCGCGTTGCATTCGGAAAGCCGGTTGCGGAGTTCAACGTCTGGCACGAGCGCATCGCCGAGTCGCGGCTGATGATCGAGCAGGCCCGCCTGCTTACGCTCAAGGCCGCCTACATGATGGACACCGTCGGCAACAAGGAAGCCAAGGCCGAAATCGCCATGATCAAGGTCATCGCGCCGAACATGGCACAGAAGGTCATCGACTGGGCGATCCAGGCGCATGGGGGCGGCGGCGTCTGCCAGGATTTCCCCCTGGCCTGGATGTATGCCTTCAACCGCACCCTACGCCTGGCGGACGGTCCGGACGAAGTCCACCGCAACCAGGTGGCGCGCATCGAACTGAAGAAGTTCGAGCAGGACAAGCCGCACCGCTGATGTTGCTCTGCAGCGCAGCCGCTTCGATTCGCACTTGGGTATTGGGCTGCCGCCTCTGCAAAATGCTGAGACAGGATTTCGCGATGCGGTTATTGCACCGCAGCATATCCGTGCTCTGCCGTTCCTGGTCAGAATCCGAATCCGCTGAAATTGCGCGCAAAAAGTGCGTCGCCCGGAAACCCTCGCCCGGCGCGGCTTTGCGAAGGGTTCGCATTGCCGGGAAGCTGCGTTTTCGGAACGCCTGCAACGCAACGTAAAAGGTTGAAACGCAGTTTCTATTCGTGTATTTTGATTGAGTAACTCTATCCCGTTACACCCTATAAGTTTCATTCCTTACTACCGCTCGAAGGGGGAGCTTCGCAATGAAAATCTCGTTCAACGTAAATGGCAAACAGACGAGCGTGGATGTACCGCAAGACACGCCGCTTCTGTGGGTCCTCCGCGACACCTTGGGCCTTACCGGCACCAAGTTCGGTTGCGGCAAAGCACTGTGCGGCGCCTGTACCGTTCATCTGAACGGAATGGCCGTACGTTCCTGTCAAACTGCAATCGGTTCCGTTTCGGGCCAGAAGGTCACCACCATCGAAGGTCTTGGTGGCAACCACAAAGTGCAGAAGGCGTGGATGAAGCTGGACGTGCCGCAGTGCGGCTACTGCCAACCCGGCCAGATGATGTCCGCCGCCGCGCTGCTTGCCTCTAACAAGAATCCCTCGGATGCCGATATCGACGGGTTCATGTCCGGCAACATCTGTCGCTGTGGCACGTATCCCCGGATTCGCGCGGCGATCAAAGACGCCGCGAAGATGGCTTAAGGAGGCGACCATGGAAAATATGATCAAAAACGAAACGCGTCGTGACTTCCTGAAAGTCAGCGGCACGGTTGCCGGCGGTCTTGCCCTCGGCTTTTACCTGCCCAACGGCCCGCGTGTTGCGCAAGCCGCGGTGCCGACCCACTCCCCGAATGCCTGGGTGAAGATCGGAACCGACAACAGCATCACCATCATGTGCGCCCGGTCCGAAATGGGCCAGGACGTCTACACCTCGATGCCCATCCTGGTGGCCGAGGAGCTCGAAGTCGACCTCAACAAGGTCAAGGTCGAGTTCGCGCCGCCCGCCGAGGTTTACATTAATGCCCTGCTTGGCGGCCAGCTGACCGGTGGTTCCACGTCGGTTCGTGACGCCTGGGAAAAACTGCGCAAGGCCGGCGCTTCCGCCCGCATGATGCTGGTGGCTGCTGCCGCCAGCGACTGGGGCGTGGACGCCGCGCAGTGCAAGGCAGCTAACGGCATGGTTACCGGCCCCGGCGGTAAGAAGGCGACTTACGGGTCGCTCGCCGCCAAGGCAGCGACCATGGAAGTGCCGAAAGACGTGCCTCTCAAGCCCTCCAGCCAGTTCAAGATCGTCGGCAATAAGGGCCAGAAGCGTCTGGACACTGAAGTCAAGGTCAAGGGCACGGCCCAGTTCGGCATCGACACCCGCGTGCCCGGCATGCTCTATGCCGCGGTTGCGATGGCGCCGATGATCGGCGGCAAGGTCGCGAGCTATGACGATTCGCGTGCCAAGTCCATGCCCGGCGTCAAGGCCGTCGTGCAATACAGCCGCGGCGTCGCCGTGGTCGCCGATTCGTACTGGCAAGCCAAGAAGGCCAAGGACCTCCTGCTCATCACCTGGGACGCGGGCCCGAATGGCGACAACGACCAGAAGAAAATCTGGGACGGCCTGCGTACGGCCTCCGAGCAACCCGGTGCAGTGTTCCGCGAGCATGGCGATGCGGAAGGCACTATGGGTTCGGCGGCCAAGACCATCGAGGCGACCTACCAGCTGCCCTTCCTGTCCCACTCGCCGATGGAGCCGCAGAACACCACGGCCGACGTGCGTGCCGACAAGGCGATCATCATCACCCCGACCCAGTTCCAGCAACTGGTGCCGCACGTGGTGGCGGGCGCTACGGGATTGAAGCCGGAACAAGTAGAAGTGCATACCACCTTCCTGGGTGGCGGCTTTGGCCGTCGCGTGGAAGTGGATTACACCATCGACGCGGCTGAAATCTCCAAGGCAGTAGGCGCCCCGGTCAAGATGGTCTGGAGCCGCGAAGACGACATGACGCACGATTCCTACCGCCCGGCCAGCTTGATGAAGCTGTCGGCAGGCCTGGATTCGAGCGGCAAACCCGTCGCGATGCGTTTCCATGCCACCAGCCCCTCGATCTCGGCCCGCCTGTTCCCGAGCCTCGTGAAGGACGGGATCGACCCGTTGGCGGTGGAAGGCATCGACAACTATCCGTACGACACGCCCAACATCAAGCTCACGTACCAGATGCACGACACGGGCGTGACGCCGGGTTACTGGCGTGGTGTGTCCCACAACCTGAATGCCGTTGCGCTCGAGTGTTTTGTCGACGAAATGGCCAATGCCGCGGGCAAGGATCCGATCCAGTTCCGCATCGACAACCTGGATATGGGTTCGACCAAGCATCAGTGGTCGGGCCTGTCTGCAGGCGTTCCCGTCGGTGCGCGGATGAAGCGCGTCCTCGAGGAAGTGCGCGCCAAGTCCGGCTGGGGCAAGAAACTCCCGGCTGGGAAGGGCATGGGCGTGGCGGTGATGGAAGGCTACAACACCGTGATCGCGATGGTTGCCGAAGTAACGGTCTCCGCTGACTACGACGTGAGCGTGGACAAGGTAACTGCCGTGGTCGATGCCGGTACCCTGGTTCACCCGGATCAGGCGCTGGCCCAGATGCAAGGCACGATCAACTTCGGTCAGTCGGCCTGCATGTGGGGTGAAATCACCATCAAGAACGGCGGCGTCGAACAGACCAACTTCGACACGTACCGTGTCGCACGGATGAATGAGGCTCCAAAGGTTCTGGATATTCATTTCATCAAGAGCGACAGCACGCCCGGCGGTCTGGGCGAGCCCGGCACCGCGGTGATCCAGCCGGCCATCGGCAACGCGATTTTCGCCGCCTGCGGCAAGCGTGTCCGTACCCTGCCGTTCACCGCCGAGCACATCCGCGGCGCGTAACAGCAATTGACGCCAGCCGGCGGTTGCCGGCCGGCGGGCAAAACCGAACCCCCCGATGTTCCCATCGGGGGGTTTTTTATTGGCCCGACAGGGCCGCTGGTTTACAATCGTTATTCCCGGTAGAACAGAACGGGAGCTTTCAAGGGTGAGCTTATGGATAGCGTCGATTTGCAGGTGCTGCGGACCAGTGTGGCCTGGCTCAACGAGGGCCATCGCGTCATCCTCGCCACCATCGTAGAGACCTGGGGTTCTTCGCCAAGGCCCGCTGGCGCGATGCTGGCGGTGCGCGGCGACGGCATGGTCGCTGGCTCGGTATCCGGCGGCTGCGTCGAGGACGACCTGATCTTCCGCATCCGCAACAGATCGCTGGCCGTCGAGAAGCCTGAGATCGCGACTTACGGCATCAGCAAGGACGAGGCGACTCGCTATGGCCTGCCCTGCGGCGGTAAGCTGGAACTGGTGCTGGAGCCGGTCAACGACAGGCAGGTCCTTACCAGATTGCTTGAGAGCGTGGACCGCCATGAACTGGTGGCAAGAATCCTGGACCTGGAAACCGGCGCGGTAACCCTTAAGGCGGCAAGCCGCGGCGACGAACTGAACTTCGACCGCAAACACCTCATAACCGTGCACGGCCCGCGTTGGCGCCTGCTCATTATCGGGGCGGGGCAGTTGTCGCAGTACCTGGCGCAAATGGCGCAGGCGCTGGATTACAGCGTCACGGTTTGCGATCCGCGCGAGGAGTATGCCGACACCTGGGATGTCGAAGGCTCCGTGCTCGATCGCGGCATGCCCGACGATGTTGTGCTGGCTATGAAGCTGGATTCGCATTGTGCCGTCGTCGCGGTCACCCACGATCCGAAGCTCGATGACCTGGCGCTCATGGAGGCGCTCAAGTCGCCCGCCTTCTACGTGGGCGCGCTGGGCTCGCGGCTCAATTCCGAGAAACGCCGTGAGCGTCTTATGATGTTCGACCTTTCCCAGGGTGAACTCGATTGCTTGCACGGGCCCATCGGGCTCTCCATCGGCAGCAAGACGCCGCCCGAGATCGCGGTTTCCATCCTCGCGGAAATGACCGCCGTCAGGCACGGCGTGAATCTGGGGACTGTTGGCACCCGCGAAAGCAAGGAAGTCTCGGCCGACGGCAACCAGCAGGTCTGTAACGTCGAGCAGCGCGCCTGACGACAGCCGCTGCAGGAACAGCGATGGGAGCCTGAGGCTCCCATTTTTTATCAGTCTAGAATGCGCGTTTCCTGGAGGAGAAGAAAATGAGACTGAAAAACAAGATAGCGATCGTTACGGGGGCAGGTTCCGGATTCGGCGAAGGCATTGCCAAGCGCTTTGTCGAGGAAGGCTGCAAGGTCATCGTCAATGATCTGCGTTCGGAGGGCGGCGAGCGGGTGGCGAAGGAAATTTCGGCGGGTGGCGGACAAGCAAAATTCGTCCAGGCCGATGTATCCAGGGCCGCCGACTGGGAGCGTTTGCTCAAGGCCACCCTGGATGCCTATGGCGGCCTCGACATCGTCATCAACAATGCCGGTACGACCCATCGCAACCAGCCGCTGCTGGACGTGACCGAAGAAATGTTCGATCGCGTCTATGCGGTGAATGTGAAGAGCCTGTTCCACAGCGCAAAGGCGGTGGTGCCCTATTTCCGGAAAAAAGGGGGCGGCGTCATGGTCACCATTGCGTCGACCGCGGGCGTGCGCCCGCGCCCAGGCCTGGTCTGGTACAACGGCAGCAAAGGCGCCGCGATCGTCACCAGCCGCGCCATGGCCGTGGAACTGGCCCCGGATAAAATTCGCGTCAATGTGGTCAACCCCGTAGCAGGCGATACCCCGCTGCTGGCGGAGTTCATGGGATCGGATACACCGGAGATGCGGGCCAAATTCGTCGCCACTATCCCGCTGGGGCGGTTCAGCAAGCCGCTGGATATCGCCAATGCCTGTCTGTATCTCGCTTCCGACGAAGCGGAATTCATCACGGGCGCATGTATCGAAGTGGATGGAGGGCGTTGCGTCTGACTTACCTCACTCCTCGCCCTCTCCCCGGAGCGGAGAGGGTGCTGAATGAGGAATGCTGCCGGCGCCTGATATCGCAGGCATGCTCATCCGGATACGCGTGGCAAGGCCGCTTCGCTCCAGACTTCTCTTGGCACCCTCTCCGCCTTCAGGGGGAGAGGGTGGTGGTGGGTTTGGCCTAGCCTGTAAAGGCCTGGATGCCGGTTTGCGCGCGTCCCAGGATCAGGGCGTGCACGTCATGCGTGCCTTCGTAGGTATTCACGGCCTCGAGGTTCATAAGGTGCCGAATCACATGATATTCGTCGGAGACGCCATTACCGCCGTGCATGTCGCGCGCCAGGCGTGCAATGTCCAGTGACTTGCCGCACGAGTTGCGCTTGATCAGGGACACCATTTCCGGTGCGGCCCGTCCTTCATCCATTAGTCGTCCGACCCGCAGTACGGACTCCAGGGCAAGCGAGATCTCCGTCTGCATGTCGGCAAGTTTTTTCTGGATCAGCTGGTTAGCCGCGAGCGGCCGGCCGAACTGTTTGCGCTCCAAGGTGTAGGTGCGCGCGGCATGCCAGCAGAATTCGGCGGCGCCCAGCGCGCCCCAGGCGATGCCGAAGCGTGCCTTGTTGAGGCAGCCGAACGGCCCCTTTAGGCCCTCGACGTTCGGCAACAGGTTTTCCTCAGGCACGAAGACATCGTCCATTACCACTTCGCCTGTGATCGAGATCCGCAGACTGAACTTGCCTTCGATCTTCGGCGTCGACAGACCCCCCATGCCGCGTTCGAGGATGAATCCGCGGATGACATTTTTATCGTCCTTGGCCCAGATCACGAAGACGTCGGCAACCGGGGCATTGGTGATCCACATCTTCGCGCCCTTGAGCAGGTAGCCGCCATCGACCTTGCGGGCGCGCGTGATCATGCTGCCGGCGTCCGAGCCGAAATCGGGCTCGGTCAGGCCAAAGGCGCCGAGATGCTCGCCGGTGGCTAGCCGGGGCAGATACTTCTGCCTCTGTGCTTCGTTGCCATAAGCGTAAATCGGGTACATCGTCAGGCTGGACTGCACGCTCATCATCGAGCGATAGCCTGAATCCACACGTTCTATTTCGCGAGCGATCAGACCGTAGGAAACATGGTTCACGCCCGCGCAACCGTAACCTTCGAGCGTCGATCCGAGGAATCCCAGCGCCCCCATTTCCGTGAAGACTTCCCGGTCGAATCTTTCCTCGCGATGCGCAAGCAACGCCCTTGGCATCAGTTTCTCCTGGCAGTAGATGCGGGCCGAGTCGCGGACCATGCGTTCCTCGCCAGTGAGCTGCTCATCGAACAAGAGGGGATCGTCCCAGTGGAAGGAAGGGCGGACCGATGGGGCGTTCATGAAATCTCCGGCGGGAAATGGCGATGTCGAGACGGCCAGGTGCCGCCACGTGCACCGTATTCTAAGCCATAAGCACAGGCGGCTGGCCAGGCCGCCGGCTGAAGCTACTTGTGCTGCTTCCCGCAGATGTCGAAGCCATCCCGCCAGCCGGAGGAATATTGCGGATCGGTCTTGAACCGCTGCTCGTCCTTCTTTGTACTGTTGTGCCGCGCGCTCTCGCAGCCATCCAGATAGCCGGAGCGGAACTCGGGGGGGTATCCGGCGAGGTTCACGTTCGGTTCCTTCTTCGGGGTGCCGCAACCGAATGCGAGGATAGCGAGAAGTGCCATGCAGATTTTTTTCATGTCGTGGGAGTGTGCCGGCCGTGGGGCGGAACTGCGAGACTACTCCGGAAAGCGGGCAAAAAAACGCCCGATAAGGGAGGGAACCGGGCGTTAAACACGCAAAAGCGCGTTGGAAATCTTGAATTGGTTGTGTACCGCTGGCGTCATCCCGCGTTCGTTCGGGAGGCCTTGGCTCATTTCATCGTTGCGTATCCCAGAGGCGTTGCCGTCACCCCAAAGGCACCACGGAGCCGTTGATCAATCTTACCCGTTCGCCGATGCTGAACGGCGGGCGCTGATTTTCATAGATGGTGCGCACGGTGCCATTTTCCATCCGCAGCGTTACAACGAAATTCACGGCAATACGGGTTTCGCTTCCCGATCCATTAAGGGCCGCATGGGTCAGGCCGGAAGATCTGCCGGATGCGCTCTTGGTGTCCGCTGCGGAGCGCGAGTCCTTCAGGCCGGCAACAATGATGCCACCTTTCTCGACTTCTTTCGCACGGATGGAATCGACCACACCACAATCCTCGCACTTGGATTTGCTCGCGGCGACCCGTGTGCCGGTCCGGAAATCGATGGGCTTGCTGGCGCCGCCAGGCTGGCCGCGCGCCATGGCCTTGGATTTAGCCCCCTGGTTTGGCAGTGTTAGCGCGGCCACAGCAGGCGAAGACTTCGACACGCCGATAAAGCCAGCAAACGGATTGGGACTCAGTTGCGTGATGGACAGGTGTCCCGTAATCGCGGCCACGCCGATACTGGCGAATGCCACCACCGAGATGGCGGCAGCAACCAAGAGTGGAGTGAGCAGGCGATTTTTATGGTCCATGATCTTATGTTCGGTTCACTTGGTGAGCGTTTTCTGCCGATGACCGGGCCGCCTAGCGTGAATTTCACCACGCCAAGCTGCAACCATCGTGCCAGAAAATAATATCTCTATAGATCAAATTGTTACGATTGAGAGTGACAAATTCGTGTCAAGGAAGTGTCGTCTTATAGCGACTCCAGCCCCGTATTCGGACCTACCGTGATGAAAGACGAAGGATTGTCTTGTCTCCGGAGGGCGACACAATCTTCGCTGCGCCCGAGGCCGGTGAATCCTGAGCTAACGGTTCTTGAAGAGCTTTGGATCGAGGTGGTGGCGCTGGAGCAGCTTGTAGAACTCCGTCCGGTTGCGCTTGGCGAGTCGCGCCGCCTGGGTGACATTGCCACCGGTTATCTTGAGAAGCTTCGCCAGGTACTCGCGCTCGAATTCGCTGCGCGCAGCCTCGAACGAGGACAACTCGGCGGTCTGGCCGCGAATCGCATTCTCCACCAGGGCAGGGGGCACGATAGGCGTGGTGGACAGCGCGACGGCCTGCTCGACCACGTTGTAAAGTTCACGCACGTTGCCCTGCCATGACGATTTCACCAGAACTTCCATCGCTTCGGACGCGAATCCATTGAGAGACTTCTTGTACTTGTCCGCGAGATGGCTGAGGAAGTAGGTCGCAAGCACCGGAATATCTTCGCGCCGTTCTGACAGTGTAGGCAGGGCGAAAGATACGACATTCAGCCGGTAGTAAAGATCTTCCCGGAAGACGCCGGCCTTGATCGCTTCCTCGAGATTGCGGTGCGTCGCCGAGATGATGCGAACATCCACCCGGATCGTCTGGGTTGAACCGATCGGCCTGACTTCCTTGTCCTGGAGGACGCGCAGCAGTTTTACCTGTAACGCGAGCGGCATGTCGCCAATCTCGTCGAGGAATACGGTGCCGCCGTCGGCGGCCTGAAACAGCCCCTTATAGTCGCGGGCGGCACCCGTGAAGGAGCCCCGCATGTGGCCGAACAGTTCCGATTCCAGCAGTTGTTCCGGTATCGCGCCGCAGTTGACCGCCACGAAAGGCTTCAATGCCCTTGGGCTTGCGCGATGCACCGCCCGTGCCAGCAGTTCCTTGCCCGTGCCGCTATCGCCACGAACCAGCACGCTTGCATCGCTGGCCGCGACCAGGCGGGCCCTGCCGAGGATGCTTTCCATGACGGGGCTGCGGGTAATGATCTCCGCACGCCAGGCCGTATCGCCCTCCGCCTTGTCGATCTGGCTGCCGCTCAGCGTTATGGCGCGCTCCGCCTGCTGCAGCAGTTCACGGCTGTCGAAGGGCTTGGTGAGGTAGCCGAACACCCCGCGCTGAGTGGCGGCCACCGCATCGGGAATCGTCCCATGTGCGGTAAGGATGATGACCGGAAGGGCCGGATTGCTCTTGTGGATGTTGTCGAACAGCGCCAGGCCGTCCATCCCGCTCATGCGCATGTCGGTGATGACCAGTTGGGGAATGGACGCGGAAAGCCTGGCAAGGGCCTGTTCCGCGCTGCTGGCAGCTTCCACGGTATAGCCGGCGCCTTCCAGACGAAAGGTGAGCAGGCGCAGCAGGTCGGAGTCGTCGTCTACGATAAGGATACGGCCTTGAGGCATGGTCACTTCTTCTTGGTTGGAATGGTTTGTTCGCGTTCCAGCATTTTCATTTCCATTTCGAGGATCGCTTCTAATTTTTGTTGCAAGGCTTCCGATTTGCGCTGCTCCTCTTTTGTCTTCGTGCTTTGTTGCTGCAATGCTTCCTCCAACTTGTGGGTTTCGGCCAGATGGCCGTTCAGCATGAGCGCCAGCGGCCGCAGCGGCGAGTCCTCCAGTTCCCTGTCCCGAAGGAGGGGCTGCAATAGGTGGGACGCCGCATGGTCGTCCCGGAAACTGGCGCCAGGAAGGGACAGGAGCATGGCCAGCCGGATGCGGTTCAGTCCCGATTTTTCCGTTTCGAAATCCTGCCTTGCCGACCCCAGTTCCTGCGCAAGCTCAGCGCTCTTCAGATTGATGATGCGGTCATAAAACCGCAGCGCCCGCTCGGGTTCGCCATGAAAAGGTTCGACCACGGTGTCGTACCAGCGTTCATTGCGGGTGTTCTGTTCCGTTACCGCCGGGCAGCCGGCGAGCAGGGCAGCCAGCGCCAGGATGGCCAGCCATGGCGATGGCATGGGCTGGCCAAAGACCCGTCGCTGGCTCAGGCCCAAGCCTCTGGCCCGGGGCAGGATTGCGCTGAAAGTGGGTTCACGTGCGCCGCCTTATTGCGGCCCTGCGAGATGCAGTCAATATCGATTCGGCGTCTGGCGACGATCAGCTTGCGAGCGATCCCCAATAAACTGGGGCCCCTCGCTGGGTGCCTTACTAGCGGCGCCTCCTTGAGAGCATGCGATGTCGAAGCCATGAGGTGTCGGCGCCTGGCAGCGCTCGGCTTGCCAGCGATCCCAAATAAATTGGGGCCCATCGCTGGGGGCCTCACGCTGCCACCTCCATCTGCCTGGTCGGGAGTATGACACGTAGATGGGCGCCGGGATTGCCGTCATCAATGATCTCGACGCTACCCTGGTGGGCATTGGCGTACTCCCGCACGATGGCGAGGCCGAGGCCGGTACCTTTTACGGGGCCAATGTATTCTGTATTGCCCTGGAAGAACGGTTCGAACACCTTGCCGCGGTCGTTGGCTCCGATGCCGGGTCCTTCATCCATCACGTCGATCACGGAGTCTGCGCCACGTTTGCGCAATTGGACCTTGATGGTTCCTCCCACCGGTGAGAACTTGATGGCATTCGACAACAGGTTATCGACGACCGCCTCGATTTTCTTTTCGTCGGCTTCGATATCGAACTCGGACGCAGCGAGGTTGAGGTTGAGGTTCTTGGCGCGCATTGCCAGGGAATGATGTTGGGCTACCCGAGCCGTGAGCGCTTTCAGGTTGAACCGGGAAAACGAAAGGGAGGAAGTGTGGAACTGGGCGCTATGGTAACTGAGCAGATCTTCGATGAGTTTCTGCAGCCGCAATGTGTTCTGGCGGAGGATGCGCGCAATTTCGAACTGGCCGGCGGTCATCTTTCCGGTTACCTCGTCGGACAGAAGCTCCACGCCTTCGCGCAGGGCGGTGAGCGGCGTCTTGAGTTCGTGCGAAACGTGCCGCAGGAAGCGCGTCTTTTGTTCTTCGAGGTCCAGAAGGCGCAGGCGTAGCCAGTCCAGTTGCCGTCCCAGGGATTCCAGGTCGGCCGGCCCGTTGACCGTGATGCTCGCGTCGAAACGCCCTTCGCCCAACTTGCGGATTGCGGATTCGAGTTGCTGGATCGGTTTGGAAATCAGGAATACCGCGGCGAAAACCAGCAGCAACGCGATCGGCACCAGCGCAAGCAACTGCCAGAAGATGAAGCGCTGCACTTCGCCCGCCATTTTCTGCATCGTTTCGACTTCCCTGTCGACCAGCAGATTCCCCTGCTGATCCATGGCATGCGCGGCTTCGGATAGCGCAGCGAGTTCGCTCACGGCAAGTCCAACCACCTCCCGGGTGGCGCCGACCTGGGTCAGTCGGTCGAAAAGGGTCGCCTCGCGGGCTCGCAATACCTCGATCGCCTCCTTTTGTGAGGCGTCGAGGGGCAGCGTGGCCATCCGCTGGGCCGTGTCGACGAAGCGCTCATGGGCGAAGCCGTAACCTTGCAGCAAGGAGGGTTCGCCGATGATCGCGAACTGGCGGACACTGCGTTCCATGTTGGTGATCTGCTCGATCAGGAACCGGCTGTTCTGCGTCGCCTGCACTGCCTGATAGACCGCGCGCTGGCTCTGCGTGGCCAGTTGGTGAATCGAGAACGCATTATTGATCAGCGCGAAGATAAGCGGCAGGACGGCTAGAAGAAAGCCGGACAGAATCAGCTTCAGAAACGAGCGCGGGTAGTAAAGTTGCATACGTACTCAATTCCTCTATTTCACGGCCCGCCGAGTCGTGGTGCGGCGGGCCGGTCGTCCAAGCCCCAAGTCGTCCGAACTCCGCGGGCCGATCCCGACAATATCGCATGGAAATGCGGGCGGACGCCATGCAGCCGGACGGGAGTCTACGGGAGAATGCGGGGGGGGCGGCGGGGAAGTTCCTAGGTCAGGTGCGCTTCCACGCGACCAATGACGCCGAAATCCGCGACGACGTGATCGCCATGGTCTATCTCAACCGGAATCACGCAAGTTCCGGTTGTCACGACTTGTCCCGCGCGCAGCGTGTCGCCCGTCGACGACAGTTCGTTGGCGATCCAGGTGAGTGCGAGTCGCGGATCACCTAACACATTGGCGCCTTTGCCTTCGCGCGCGAGCTTTCCGTTCACCGACACGGCGGCTCTATGCTCGACGAGATCCAGCTGACGCCAGTCGGCGCCGGTGGCGGGTCCAAGGACGAAATAGCTTGCGCACGCGCAATCCGCGATCAGTTGCGGTGCGCCGATTTTCGCAAATTCGTGATAGCGGGAATCCGGAATTTCCAGTGCCGGATGGAGGCTGGCGACGGCGGCGAGAACTTCCGCGGTCGAGTAGTTCGTCCTGCGCGGCGGCAGGTCGGTGGCCATGCGGAACGCAAATTCGGCTTCCGCAACTTTCATAATGTTGTTGGCGAGCGGCACATTTGCGCCGGAATCGAAAGTTCGTTTATCCAGCAGGCGTCCAGCCAGCGGAGCGTCGACGCCGATGTGTTGCTGACCCGCTTGGCTGGTTGCGGCGATCTTCCAGCCGTAAAGTCCTTGACCGGATAACCGGGCCACTTCGGCCTGCACCCGATATCCCTCGCTGCGGGTGGATGGCCGGCACGTGGCAGGAATCGAGCCGACGCGGCCGTTCGCCTGCCAAGTGTCCCAAATGAATTTTCCCGCTTCGCTGACTGCGTAGTTATCCATGTATGTCCTGATAGAGTCGGTTCATGCTCCGGACGCGGGCCTGACTACGTTGACCAGCGGCTCGCCCTTCGTCAGCCGGTCCAGGTTTTCGGCTATCAGCCTGCAGCGCCTCGGCTTCAGTCCTTCTGTCCATCCCGAAGCGTGCGGCGTCATGATGATGTTGTCCAGTTCGCGGAATGGAAGGTTGCCCGGGGCACTCACAGTTTCGCCCTGGTGCGGATAACGATACCAGGTGTCGATGATCGCTCCGCCAATACGGCGGTTCTTGCAGGCATCGAAGAGCGCTCGTTCGTCGATCAGGGCGCCGCGCGCCACATTGATGATAACCGCCGTGGGCTTCATGCTTTCCAGTTCGCCGGTGCCGATTATGCCTGCCGTTGAAGCGTCGAGGGGCAATGCGAGCACGATAAAATCCGCGGCGGCGAGCAGCGCCGGCAATCCATCCATCCCCGCGACTCGACCGACGAATTCATCGGCACCCCGTGGGGTGCGGCTGCAGGCAAGAATACTCATGCCGAAGGCCATTGCGCGCCGCGCGACTTCGCGGCCGATGCGGCCGTAGCCGACGATGCCGAGAGTCTGTCCGTGCAGTTCGCCGTGACGCGGGCCTGACAAATGCGAGCCAAACCACTCGTTCTCACGCAGTGCCGCATCCATGCGAGGGATTCCGATTGCCCATTGCAGCATGCCCGCGAGGATGTACTCGGAAATGCCGATCTCATGCTCGAACACGTTGCACACGGAGGATTGTGCCGGCACCGAGGCAAAGGCGATGTCATCTGTGCCGGCACCTGGAAGCTGCAGCAGCTTCAGGCGCGGGGCTGGTGGCATGTCTGCGGTCCAGTTCATGGAGACCATCGCATCGGCGCCGGCAAGTCCGGCCGCCAGTTCGGCTTTGTCACTACTGTCCGCTACTTCAATAGTCCATTTGGTTTTCAGGAACTCGGGAACGAGCGCAAGACGCCCATCGTTGTCTGTTTTCTTTATCAGGAGTATCACGGGATACCGATCTTGTGTAGTGAATGGCGATCAGGATTGGTGCAGCCGCGCACTATTGGTCGCGCACGACGAGCAGTTTAGGCCGCGCTAGGTCTGCAGGCAATAAGGGAGAATCGCCGACTGATCCGGGTAGTGCGGTTTGTCCGGAAGGCTCCGATCCTTCATGTCGACCAGCGCAGTCCGCCCGATTCCAGTGGCCGATGCCCCGCTTTTGGAATTCGTGCAGAGGGGATTTCCTGTGGTTGCAGGGCTACAAGACTTGATGCATTTCCCAGATCGCAATGGTGTCCGCCCTCGAGATCCACGGTCTGCAGATCCGGTGCAGCTATAACGTATCCGGCACGCGGCGCCTGGGCATGTGGCGGCTTGGTTAGTGCAGAATCGTGTGACGTCCATCCTCGTGAAAGGCGGACAATGCGGGTATTGGTTGTAGGCGGGGCCGGTTACATCGGCTCCCACATGGTAAAACTGTTCGGGGATGGAGGACATGATGTCGTGACCTACGACAGTGTGCTGATGTCGCGCGCGCGTGCCATTTCGAGCGCTGGCTAGCCAGATCGTTCCGGCCCGTTCGCGGTTGCCTGCAGGACTCCATAGCCATTCGGTCGGGCGTGATAACGGCCATTGTTCTGCCAGGACTGAAGCTGCGGCCTTTCGGTATTCGCATAGCCGCGGTTACCCCAGACGCCGGCTTGCTCCTCAGAATGTGCGAATTGCTGATAGGCTCATGGACTGGTAGTCGTAGTCCGCTAGGGCCTGATTGGATTTCCTGTCGCCCGTTTCGACAGCGACGATCAGCTTGGTCAATCTGAGCGGCGTCCATACCGCTGCGATCTGGAACAGCCGCTCCTGATCCTCCCGCTGCCCGGCAGTGGGGGTGAAGGCGGAATCGCCGATATAGTCTCGAGTCTGGTAGGCCGCTTTGCCCTGCAGGACGAGTTTGGGCATTACCGACCACGCCGGAAAGAGGCCGATGCCGGTGGTGCGCATGTAATTGCCGCTGAAATCCTCGAACCCGGTCAGTTCACGCCATGTAGCCAACTCCAGCGCTGTTTTTCCGGTGGGCGTCCACTCATAACCCAGGCGCCAGGTGGGGCCGCTGAAATCGCGGCTGGCGTCCTGGTCGAACGTGCGTTCCGCACGGCCGAGCCTGCCCCGCAACAACGATGCCGCGGTAACGTTCCAGACTGCGACCAGGCTGTATTCATTTTCCGTGTAGGAATTATCGAGCGCGGCACCAGAAAAAACGGCATCGTTCGGGTAAGCTGCATCGGCTCTCCTGAACTTCAGGCCCACGGTATTTTTCGAAGGCGTAACCCAGTTGGCCGTAAAGGCGGTATTGTTGGTCCGGTTGTCCAGGAACTGCCGGGAGTCGGCGGAATGCTCCTCCTCGACCCAGTCGAGATCCAGCGTGAACTTCAGATAGGAAATCGGCCGGAAATTCGCCGAGCCGTAAGTGCGAGTTCGGTCGACCATGTCCCTGATGTTCTGTTGCACGCTGCCGAAATTCTCAAGATAGTGCCGATAGCCGGCGCCCAGCGTGCCCTCCCAATAGTTTGCGGCTTGCCAGCCCCACTCTGCGCGCAGGTTGCTGGAGCTGTTATCGAGAGTGTTGAAGTTCTGAAACCAATTCTGGTCGACCGTACCGTCAAGAATAAGCTTCTGGCGGCTGCGGCGAAGTTCGTAACGCCCCCCCACGCCAAGCTGGTAAATATTGTCCGATTTGTCGGACGAGCCGATCGTTGTTTGCGCATCGGCGTCCTCCGAAAGGCGGAACAGGTTGCTGTCGTGCTTGAAGCCGCCATAGACCTTCAACAGGAGTGGGCGGTCCCGGTCCTCGAAGCCTTCCGTCTCGAACAGGCGTTGGTTCCAAAGGAGGCTTTCATCCAGCATGATCTGCGCCGTTGCAAGCGGCGATGTCGTCACAAGGGAGGCCAGGAATGCAAAACGGATTATTTTCACTTAGTTTCCTGAAGGATTTCAGTCCATGCCGAGTTAATAGAGACGCTGATGCCGGTTAAGTTCTCCCATGCCCCGGATTTCATGCATGAATCGGGCCGCGCCATGTTGTTCCCGGGCGACAGCGATGGCCGATGGCTGCTATGCGGCCAGGAGCCCCGGTTACGTGAACGGAAGTAAAGCACACCAATCGCAATCGCGGATAGGCCGGGCAGGGTAACACCGGAAATCGGCGGGGGAGCCGGAACCAGATTAGCCGCGTAACAAATTGATCTAAAAAAGAGTGTATCTATGTGAACTATCAAGATACCCCCATAGATGCCCCCATAGATACCCCCAATTCGATCCAGCCAGGCGCATTTCAGACGACGCTAGCCGTAAACAATTCAGTTGTGGTAATTGCGACTCGGTCTGAAAGGTGGGGTATGAACTCCAACTTCCGCCATCGACCCATTCCCGCCCTTCAGTCGCGCAGAAAGCGGACGTTCCGGCGTAGCTCAACGACAGAGCTGAGCGTGCGCCGGGTTGGCCGGATGATCAACACGCCGATCATTGCCGGGCGGTGGCTCAAGTGTGGTCGAGTTCGACCGAACCATCGGAGTTACGAACAGTTGGCCAACCCCTGCCCCCGAGAAGAGGAGCCTGGAAAACGGCTTTGTTATTGCTGCTTGAGGTGTCGTTGGCGGTTCTTGTCGCGCAGAAACTCGACGATCCTCCAGATCTCGTCTGGCGTAAGCTGATCGCCAAACGGCGCCATGACGGTTCCGCGGCGTCCCTTGGCGATCGTGTTGAAGATCATCGAATCGGTCGGCTTGTAGATCCACTCGTCATCGGTGAGGTCGGGGCCGACTGCCCCTTCGGCTTCGTGACCGTGACAGGCATAGCACCCCATTTTCAGGAATAGCCGTTTGCCCTCGATCGCGGCTGCGGGATCTCCGGCGAACGGATTCTTGAGTTCGTCCTCGCCACGCGCAAGGCCGAGCAGCAGGAAGGTCAGCGCGAGGGCGCTGGCGTGGCGAAACAACGTGAAGTAACTCCGCATATTGCTTTTCTTACGCCCAAAAAAGAAGCGGCGGACCTGCCGCCGCTTCTCGCATCAACAACTGCTATTCGTCGAACAACCCAAACACCGTCACGTAACCACCCTTGCGGCTGTCCTTGAGCTGAGGCGCGCCGCCACCACCGATGGTAGCCCACCCGGTCCATCCGCCGAAGCCCGAAGGCACCGCGACATACTGCTTGCCGTCGATAAAGTACGTTACCGGGCTGCCCACGATCCCCGAACCGGTCTGATACGACCAGAGTTCCTTGCCGGTATCCTGATCGTAGGCCTTGAACTCACCCTCAGGCGTTCCGGCGAATACCAGGCCGCCGCCGGTGGTCAGCACACCGCTCATGAAAGGCGAGGGCGCATCCACAGTCCATTTCTTGTTGCCGCTCTTGGCGTCGAACGCGACCAGTTGGCCATGTCCCTTGTTCCACTTGATGCTGCCGATGCCCCAATGCGGCTTGCCTTCCACGCGATCGCCCTTCGCGCTCTTGATGTCCGTGCAGATTTCGCGGCTGGGAACGAACACCATTTGCTTGGCGGGACTGTAGCTCATCGGGTTCCACCACTTTCCGCCTTCCGAGGCGGGGCAGATGTCCTTCGCCTCGTAGGTGTAGCTCGGCACCTTCTCGGGATTGACGATGGGCCGGCCCTCGGGCGTGAACCCGGTAGCCCAGTTCACCTTGGAAATTGCCTTGCCATAGACGAACTTGCCGTTGGTGCGATCGATGCTGTAGAGGAAGCCGTTGCGGTCACCGTGAAGCCAGACTTTCTGCCCGCCGAGATCGGCAAGGATGTGTTCGTTCACGCCGTCAAAATCCCACACGTCGTGCGGTGTGTACTGGAAGTGGAACTTGATCGCGCCAGTGTCTGGGTCCAACGCCAGGGTAGAATTGGAGTAGAGGTTATCCCCCTCGCGACCGACGCCATCCCAGTCGGGATTCGGGTTACCGGTGGCCCAGTAGAGAGTGTTGAGCGCTGGATCGTATGAACCCGTAATCCAGGCCGACGCACCACCGAACTTGAGGTTGTCCGGATCGGAGCCCCATGTTTCGGATCCCGGTTCGCCCGGCGCGGGAATCGTGTACCGGCGCCACACTTGCTGGCCCGTGTTCGCATCGAGCGCTTCGATGAACAACCGCGTCGGGTACTCCGCTCCCGAGAGGCCGACGATCACCTTGCCCTTCGCAACCAGCGGCGCCACGGTCATCGAGTAGGCGTTCTTGTAGTCGCTGAGCGTTACGTCCCACACCGGCTTGCCGGTCTTCATGTCGAGCGCGACGACGTGGGCATCGGGCGTCGAGACGAACACCTTGTCCCCGTAGAGCGCGGCGCCGCGATTGCCAATGTCGCAGCACATGTTCTTGCCGGCGTCTTCCGGCAATGGATGGTTGTATTGCCAGATCATCGAACCGGTCCTGGCGTTTACCGCGAAGGTGCGGCCGTGGGACGCGGTGACATACATCACGCCGTTGTGGATCAGCGGCGTGGTGTTTTGTGCGTCTAGCACGCCGAAGGAAAACGTCCACTTCGGAACCAGGCGCTTCACGGTCTTGGTGCTGACCTGGTTCAACGGACTGAAACGGGTGCTCATGTAGTCGCGTCCGACCATGCGCCAGTTGTCGGATTCTTTGTGCGCGTTGAGCAGCATATCGTCGGTCACGCCCTGCGCGAACCCTTGATGCGCAGCCAGCGCGAACGGAAGTGCTAATAGAACTCCGGAAGCACCACGGAAAAGATCGCGCGCTATTCTGACCTTCATGATTACCCTCCCCAATCTATTGTTAGGATCCAAAGAAAAACACTAACTTGTGCAGCTCCGGCGTGACTCCCGATAGCGCAAGCGTGAGAAACTCGAATACTTTGCGTTGGTTGAAATGATGCCGCGCTCAAACATTAATCGGCACGAATATGGTACACCCGGCAGTGCACGAGGGGCAAACACGGGCGGCGCCACTCCACTTTTTCGCGCGCCGGATACCAGAATTGTCTCTTTTTCGAACGGCAGGTTTTGGCCGAATCGAGCCATATGCGACCGGCAAGTGCCGACCCACAGGAGTCCTTGCCGTTTCGCGAAAGGAGCCGGTCAAACGCATCAAAGCGGTCGTTCCAGTGACTTATTTCATCGCGGGGGCGCCACTGCGACGCGCAACTGCGCGTTGGGCGCCAGCACGCCGTAGCAACGGTGGCGATGGACGTGTCGCGGAGGCACCAGGGCGGCGAGGCGGTCGATCAGTTGCAGCGGGGTGAGGATCTGCGCGCGACTGCCAGCCGGGGCCGGCTTTGCTGGCGTTGTAGATCAGGTGCTCGGCATCGGGTTGTTGCAGCCGGTCCAGGGCGAACGGTGGGCGGGCGCAGCAACGCAGCAGTCGCTCCCGTCCCGGCTGGTCGGCAGCCCCGATGCGCACCGCCGCGTCCACCAAAAACCCGCCGCCATGTTGCCACTGCGCCATGTCGCACGCGGCATCACCGTCGAGCAGACCGCGACGCACGAAGCTGCCCAGCAGGCAGTCGGCGCATGACCACCTGCACCGCGTCGATGGCCGCGGTTCGATCCCGGCGGCCGGGTGGAAGACGACGCCCCCGCCGGGCGCGGAAGCGAACACCCCGTCGAGCACAACGCAATGAAAATGCAGGTGCGCACTGAGCGCCGAGCCCAAGCGGTGGATGAAGGCCACCGCCCCGAGGCGCGCCGCCGGACCGGCGCCGGCACTGATGAACTGAGCTGAGGAGACTCTGGCCTAATCCAGCTGTGGCCGGACAATTTTCTTAACCACAAATGAAGTCGGCGCCTTGCCCGGCACGCGCAGTACAACATCGTTGCCGACCATCGCACCAAGCAGCGCCTGCGCGAGTGGCGTCGCTTCGCTAATGAGGCCGCGTTCGAAATCGGAGCGGCCCGTTACGATGCGCATCACTATCTCTTGGTCCGGTGTCGCCAATGGCGCATAAGTGACAAGGTCTCCGACCTCAATCTCGAGGTCCGCGTTCTCGTCTTCCTCGACGATTACGGTCGCTTCAGCCAACTCAAGCGACGCTTGGGACGGTCGCGCCTCAATCACCATACGCGGGGACTTCTGGAGCGTGAACGTCGGAATGTCCAGCGGCCGGGTGCGCGGAGCTGGAACTGCCGCGGGCTCCTCCTCCACTACTTCGGGCTCATCAACGTACGCATCTACGACAGGTTTGTCGGCGAGGTCCTTTAGGAACGCAACCATCCGCTTGGTCTCGTGCTGCGGGTTGCGGAACCAGTCGGTTGACCAGATGCGCCAGATTCGGCCGTTCCAGCCGAGACTTTCGAGAATCTCCTGACGAATCCGGTCCCGGTCGCGAACCGAGACACCGGAGTGGTAGCTTGCGCCGTCGCACTCAATCGCAGCCAGGTATGCAGACTGATAGGCGGGATGCTTGACTGCCAAGTCAAGACGGAAACCAGCAACTCCCAGCTGTGGGACAACGCTGTAGCCAGCGTCCTTGAGGACCTCAGTGACCGAGAGCTCAAAGTCACTCTCTGCATCAAGACCGGTTGGACCAACCTCGGCGAGCACCCCGGAACGCGCAAATTCAAGGTACTCCCGCAGGACCTTGGTGCCGAGAGGCGTGCTCTCGTCAACAACGATGTCTTCCGGCTGCATGGACGAAAAGAGATGCACGGACTTCCGGGCGCGCGTGAAGAGAACGTTCAGGCGCCGCCATCCAGTTTGTCGGCTAATCGGTCCGAAGTTTTGCCGAACGACGTCGGTGTTGGGCGCTGGCCCAAACGTGGTCGAGATGAAAACGACGTCCCGCTCATCCCCCTGCACGCTCTCGAGGTTCTTAACGAAGAGTCCGAATCCTTCGCTTTCCCAGGCGCTGCGAAATTCATCCGTCTTGGGCAGATTGCGACAACGCTGGTCGAGGAGCTCCTCGACGAGGTCGCGCTGGCGCAAGTTCAGCGTGACAATGCCGAGCGAGTCCTCGGGGTGATTCAGCATGTGGTCAATAGCCGCGTCGACCACCCGGGCCGCTTCGAGCCTGTTGGTCTGGCTCTCATAGACCGCGCCACTGATATACCGGTAGCGCAGACCAAGGCGTTTGTTCTTCCCGTAGGGCGACGGGAATACGATGAGGCGATTGCCGTAGAAGCGGCTGTTGGAGAACGCAATCAGCGACTCATGCCGCGACCGGTAGTGCCAGCGCAAGGTGCGCACTGGTCGAAAGTGCCCCATGCAAACGTCGAGAATGCTCTCCGAGTCGACGGCTGCCGCCTGTGCACCGTCGTCCCCGTCATCGGTCGTGGTGCCAAGCCTGTCAAAGAACGTTGTCGGGGGCAGCTGCTTGGGGTCGCCCACCACGATGAGTTGCTTGCCCCGGGCAATGGCGCCGAGGGCCTCCTCAGGTTTGAGCTGAGAGGCTTCGTCCATGATGACCAAATCAAATTGCGCGGCGGCAGGCTCAAGATATTGAGCCACAGCTTGCGGTCCCATCATGAAGCAGGGCTTCAGTGCTTGTACCGCGGAGCCCGCTTGGGAGAGCATTCGCCGCAGCGTAACGCGCGCTCGCGGATGCGAGACCATATGGTTGATGAGCTCCATTTCCGTCTTTTCGCCAACCAGCGCGCTGCGCCCGCCTGCCGGAGGCTTACTTTGGCCGGCGGCCTTGTGGGCGCATTCGATGCCCCGCAGGGCAATTATTTCGCGGTCTAGCTTCGCGTATTCGGACCGCACTTGTTCGTGCGTGGCGCCAGCGAACCGAGTCAGTTCGGAATGGCCCGTGAATATGGCGTGGGCAATCGACCCGAAGAAGCGGTACCCGAATGCGCTCACAAGTTGCGCGGGACCCACCGCTTTTGTCTCCAGGAGCTGCACATAATCGCCCAACCCCCGTTCGCGCGCTCGCGCGGTGGCTTGCAGGTATTGAACCCAAGGTAGCAGCGCCTCGCGCTCCGCCACTGCGGTCGAAGTGTGCGTTACCAGATTGGGCACAAATTGAGGGGCGTTTGGTTTTGACCCGGCCCATGCTTCCAGCGAGAAGGAGCCAAATTTGCACAGGCGGGCATCGAACTGGTCGATGGCTTGCCAGCCTTGCTGGATTTCGGCCATATACATACACAGGGCGCTGTGGTTATCGGCTACGGTCGCGCTCAGCAAGACGCGCATCAGCGGCAGAGGCAGCCGCGCCTTGAGTACCTTCCGACCGTAAGCCAAGGCCGCAAACGCCGGACCCAAATCCGTATCAGGGCCGAGATAGAGGCTGCCTATAAAGTGTCTGGCGTGCTCATCCTCATCGAGCGCCGTAGTAGCAGTGGGCAATTCAACCCGTGCCGAGACCGCGCGCAAGACCTCTGCGGCGGACAAGGTAGCTGGCGCCCACGCCGTAAGCGTCGTCACGGCAGACGCCAGCTGCCGCTCGATGCCGTTCGCGACGTCAATTCGTTCTTGCTCGCGAGCGCACGCATGTAGTTGCGGGCCCAGCGCTGGCGCGCCGCCGAAGTTCGATTGGAGGGTACTTCGCAGATGGTCTAGCGCAGCAACGGCGGACTTGAGGTCGTCATGGACGGCGCCAAGCTTGGCAAGGCGGCCCTCGTCGGTCTGCAGGACGCCGCTGGCCGCCGACTCCAGTTCGGCGCTAACAAGGCGGAATCGGGCTTCGGCGTGCCATTGGGTAAGGCGCAAGGCGCTGTCCAAGTCCGGTTCGTCGGTACTCCAGAAGGGTCCGAGCACAGCGCGATACTCGGCCGATTCCTTCCACTGTTTGCTAGTGCGAAGCAGTCCATGCAATCGCTCGAGCTCACGCAAGCGCTGCTCAGGCGGCTTTTTTGCCTTGGTCTTGTCCAGCGTACGGTGCGCGGCACATGCCACGCGCCACCGCTTCTGAAAGATGCGATACCAGGTATTGCCTTCGCGCAGAACCGCTATCGGCGTCCCAATCTCCGTGGCGTCTTGAATCGTGTCGAGGTAGAAGAGTTCGCCCAACTCGGCTGTCTCACGGCTTAACGCGTCGTACTCGGCACGAGCGCGTTGAATCAATTGCAAAGCATCGGGGCGGCCCATCGCAGCGTGGCGGAACCCCAGCAGGTCGCGCGGGGCTGTGGAGGCGGACTCGATGACAGCGACAATCTTGTTGAGCGATACGGCATCGCCGTGATAAGGCTGGCCGGCCGCGGCGCCTATAGCTTCAACGCGACTCAACGCCGCTGACGCTGCCCCAATCGCAACGATAAGCTCTTTGCGGAGTTCCTGGAGCTGTTGCGCGGACTGCGGCAAAACGCCCAACCCTTCTAGCGTTGCCTGTAGCTCAGTGGCGCGAACCCCCTCTGCGTCGGTAATCGACCCTGGCGCCAATAAACGAGTGCCAATAGACGTGCGCAGCGTTGCAATGTGGGCCAGCTTTTCCCGAAACGCCTGCAGTGTTGCCTGGGCACGCTGTCCATCGGGGTCTCCGACCGCAAATATCCGGGGCAGCATATCGTGGGCCATCTGGTCCGGATTGCCCGGGACGAGCGCAGAAAGCAAATTCGATAGAGCGGCGGCACTTGCTACACTGGTGTGCAGAGGGCCACTGTTGAGAAACGTAGCCGCGTCCTCGAACGTCTTGGCCAGAGTCTCGAAGCGCGGCAAGAACTCTTGCAGCGTCCTTTCGATTTGCAGGTCAGCGCCAGGTAGCATTTCCTCGACGAAGAGCCCCCAATAGGGGTGTTCCGGACCGTAGCCACCAACCTCACGGTACTGGTTGGTCACCCGGGCAAGAGCATCAGACAGTGAGCGGAACGCAGCCTCGTCGGATAAGGGCGCGTCGGAGACGTAGAGCTCTTGTGCGGCGCCCCAACTGTCGCCACAAGCCTGCCGAAAGCGTTCAGCTCGCCAGAGCACCTGATGCACGGTTAAGCCACAGGCATTGCCGTGGACGCCGTTGAGCAGGTCAGCGTACGCGGCGAGGTGCATACGCCTCTCCTCCAGGGTCGTCAGCTTCGACGACAACCCGGGTGGCGCAGAAAAATTCGCGTCCCGTCGCTTCTGAAGCTCTTCAAGGACGTGTTTCTTCTGCGTCTTGTTGCTGTGAAGTTCAAGGCAGAAGTGCGCGAGCCCGGCATGGGCCAGTCGCTTCTTGACGACTTCCAAGGCCGCCAGCTTTTCCGAGACAAACAGAACCGACTTCCCATCGGCCAAGGCGGCGGCAATCAGATTCGTGATGGTCTGTGATTTCCCGGTTCCGGGGGGGCCCTCAACGACCAGGTTCTTGCCCGACAACGCGTCAATCAACGCGCTGTGCTGCGAGCTGTCTGCGTCGTAAATCAGCGGGATGTTTAGCAGCGGGTGGGTATCAATCTCATATTCGGACGCTATCGGCGAGGTGTTGCCGCCGTCGTTTGGTGCACCCTCGAACACCATGCGCACAATTTCGTGGTCCATCAGCGCCGAGAGGCCATCCTCGGTCACCGGCCATTTCTGTGGGTCGATATCCCGGACCAGCAGCATCTTCGAAAACGACAGCAAGGCAAGCGTCATGTGCCGCCGAACCTTCCAGCGGGGCTTGCGCTGAATCAGTCGTTCCAGTACCTGGAAATACGTCTCCGGACCGGCTTCATCGTCAAACGCAGGCAGTTCGAAGCTATATTCCTGCGTAAGCTTTTCGCGCAGTGAGAGATTATCAGCGAGGTCTTCGCCGGTGTACTTGAGAGTGAAGCACTCCTGCCCCGTCGCGCGGTCGACGCGGGTCTTCTCCAGCGCCACGGGGACCGAGATGAGCGGAGCCAACAACATGCGGTCGTTGGCCTCGCGGTCGGGAAATTCCAGGAAGCCGACCACCAAGAACAGCATGTTGGCGCCCGTTTCCTCGATGGCCGACCGGGCCTCGCGCGCCAGCTTGCGGCAATGACGAGCCAAGTCATCCGGATAATACAAAGACTGGACAGCGCTACCCTCAACATTGCCGTCCGGCATTAACTCA
>CAYODB010000007.1:0-40361 GCA_964402495.1 uncultured Bordetella sp. | reverse complement strand
AGTCCGACGCGGGAAACTATGTCAAGGTGATGACCGACGGCATCCTGCTTGCCGAGACCCAGGGCGACCGCTGGCTGTCCCAGTACGACACGCTGATCCTCGACGAGGCGCACGAGCGCAGCCTCAACATCGACTTCCTGCTCGGCTACATCAAACAGTTGCTGCCGCGCAGGCCGGAACTGCGGCTGATCGTCACTTCTGCAACCATCGATGCAGCACGCTTCTCGGCGCATTTCGGCAATGCGCCGGTGATCGAAGTTTCGGGCCGGCTATACCCCGTGGTAATGTTGTACCGGCCGTTCGACGAAGACGACGAGGACGAGCACGAGATCGATCTGCCCGAGGCGATCGTCAGCGCGGTCGACGAGGTCACGTCACGCTCCTCCTCGGGCGACGTGCTGGTCTTTTTGCCGGGCGAACGCGAAATCCGCGACGCGGCGGAAGCCCTTCGCAAGCACTATCCCCAGGGCGTCGAGATCCTGCCTCTGTTCGCGCGCCTGTCGGCGCAGGATCAGGAGCGAATTTTCTCGCCTGGCGGCGGCGCCCGCCGCATCGTCCTGGCCACCAACGTGGCGGAGACATCATTGACGGTGCCGGGCATCCGTTTTGTGGTGGATTCGGGCCTGGCACGCATCAACCGCTACAGCTACCGCAACAAGGTGGAGTTGCTGCAGGTCGAAAAAATATCACGTGCATCTGCGAATCAGCGGGCAGGGCGCTGCGGCCGGGTCATGAACGGTATCTGCGTGAGGCTGTACAGCGAGGAGGACTTCGGCGCCCGCAGCGAATTCACCGATCCCGAGATCCTGCGCTCGTCGCTGGCGTCGGTGATTCTGAGGATGGGCGCGCTGAAGCTTGGCGAGATCGAGGACTTTCCCTTCGTTGACGCCCCCGTGCCACGCATGATCGCCGACGGCTATCAACTGCTGGCGGAACTGGGCGCGGTTGACGAGGCCCGCAAACTTACCGCCATCGGCCAGCAACTGGCGAAGCTGCCGATCGATCCGCGCGTTGCGCGCATGCTGGTTGCTGCCCGGCAGGAGGGCTGCCTCAGGGAAGTGCTCATCGTCGCTGCTGCGCTCTCGGTGCAGGATCCGCGCGAGCGGCCGATCGACAAGCAGGAGGCCGTGACGCAGGCCCATGCGGAGTTTACCGACGAACGCTCTGATTTCCTTTCCTACCTCGCCATCTGGAAATGGTTCGAAGAGGCGCTGGCCCACAAGAAATCCAGCCGCAAGCTGGTGCAGGACTGCCACGAGCGTTTTTTTTCTTATCTGCGGTTGCGGGAATGGCGCGAACTTCACAGCCAGCTCCACTCGTTGGTCACGGAAATGGGCTGGCGCCTCAACGAAAAAGAGGCGCGCTATGAGGAGATCCACCGGGCGCTGCTGGCAGGGCTGCTCGGCAATATCGGCTTCAAGTCGGAAGAGGCGGGCATCTATCTCGGCGCGCGCCAGATCAAGTTCGTCCTTAGTCCGGGTTCCGGCCTGAAGAAAAAGGGCCCGAAGTGGGTGATGGCGGCAGAGCTCACGGAAACCACCCGGTTGTTCGCGCGTTGCGCAGCGGCGATAGAACCCGAATGGATCGAGCGGCTGGGCGAGCACCTGGCCAGGCGCAGCTATCGCGAGCCGCACTGGTCCAAGGACAGTGGTTCGGTGGTCGCCTACGAGCAGGTCGCGGTTTACGGCCTGGTCGTGGTGCCGAAGCGCCGCGTGCAGTACGGGCCGATCAATCCGGTCGAGGCGCGCGATCTGTTCATCCGCGGCGCGCTGGTGGCCGGCCAGTATGGCGGCAAAGCCGAATTCCTGGAGTACAACCGACGCCTGGTCGAGGACGTGCAGCAGATCGAACACAAGTCACGCCGCCACGACGTGCTGGTGGACGACGAGGCCATCTACACGTTCTATGCCGGGCGCGTTCCGCAGGGAGTCCACAACACCGTGGACTTCGAGAAGTGGCGCAGGGAGGCGGAGCGCAGCGATCCGAGGCTGCTGTTCCTGAGTCGCGAATACCTGATGCGCCACGCCGCCGAACAGGTGACCGAAGACTTGTTTCCGGACGCAATGGCGGTCGGCATGCAGACTTTTGACCTGTCTTACCGCTTCGACCCCGGACACGCTCTCGATGGCGTGACCATGGCGGTGCCGCTGTACTTGCTCAACCAGGTCGACGAGCGCCAGTGCGAATGGCTGGTGCCGGGATTGTTGCGCGACAAGATTACGCACCTCATCAAGGGACTGCCGAAAGGGGTGCGCAAGCATTTTGTGCCGGTGCCACAGGTGGTCACGGCTTGCATGGAGATTCTCGAGCCCGACGGCGCTCCGCTGACCGACGCCTTGTCGCAGGCGCTGTTCCGCAAGACCGGCGTCGAGGTAGCGGCGGAATCCTGGGATGTTGCGGACCTGCCTGCCCATCTGCAGATGAATTTCCGCGTTGTCGATGAGAAAGGCGTCGAAATCGCCGGCGGACGCGATCTGCCGGAGTTGCGCAACCAGCTCGGCGTGAAAGCGCGGCGCATGTTCAGCGAAACGGCGAGCACGGCTTTCGAACGCAAGGGGCTCACGTCATGGGACTTCGATAACCTGCCGGAACAGATCGAGGTCAACCGCGGAGCGGGCAAGCTTGTCGGTTACCCGGCCATCGCCGACGAGGGAAAATCGGTCGGTCTCACTTTGCTCGACACCGAGGCCGAAGCGGAGGCAACGACGCGGCATGGCCTGCGCCGGCTGTTTCAACTTGCGTTGCCGGAGCAGATGAAGTTCCTCGCCCGCAGCCTGCCTGGGTTCAACGAGATGCAGTTGCGCTATGCATTGATGGGCGACGGGGGCGGCAAACAGGATAAGGGCGGCCGCCAGGAAAAGCCGAAGCAGGACAAGAGCGAGATCGCCGAGAGGCTGCGCGACGAACTCGTTACCGCAATCTGCGATCGCGCGTTTTTCGTCGAGCAGGAGGCGGTGCGCAACAAAAAGACGTTTGAAAATCGTGTTGCCAAGGGCAAGACCCGGTTGATGGACGTGGCCCGGGAGGTCTGCCGTATCGCCGGGGAAATCCTCGCGGAACACCAGGCGTTGCGCACAAAAATGAACCTGCCCCAGTACGCGGCGTGGCCGCGCGCAGTGGCCGACATCCGCGCGCAATTGCAAGAACTCATGGGCGCTGGATTCCTGGCAGTCGTGCCCTTCGAGCGGCTGAAGCACTATCCGCGCTACCTGCAGGCAATCGGGGTGCGACTGGACAGGATTGCGTCCAATCCGGAGCGGGATGCCAATTGGCAACAGCAGCTGGCGCGCTATTGGCAGGCCTATCAGACGAAACTGGTTGCCGACCGCGCGCGCGGCATACGCAACCCGAAGCTCGCGGACCTGCGCTGGATGCTGGAGGAACTGCGGGTGTCGCTATGGGCGCAGCAACTGAAGACACCTTACCCCGTTTCCTTCAAGCGCATCGAGAAATACTGGAGCGAGGTCTGACCCGGGCTGTTAGCATCTTGGCAGGGACCTGAGGGCGGTAGGCTATGGAAAAATCCTTCAAGAACGAGATCGAGTTGCTGCGCCTGGGAGACGGGCAGGTCTTCCACGGCGAGGGCATCCTCGCCATCACCAAGGCGTTGCTGCAGTCCGGCGTGGCTTATGTCGGCGGCTATCAAGGCGCGCCGGTTTCCCATCTCATCGACGTCATGGTCCAGGCCGAAGAATATCTCGACACCCTTGGCGTGCATGTCGAGGCGTGTTCCAACGAGGCCTCCGCCGCGGCCATGCTCGGTGCGTCGATCCATTATCCGCTGCGCGGCGCGGTGACCTGGAAATCGATCGTCGGCACCAACGTGGCAGCCGATGCGCTTTCCAACTTGTCGTCCCCGGGCGTGACGGGTGGCGCGCTGATCGTGGTGGGCGAGGATTACGGCGAAGGCGCCAGCGTCATCCAGGAACGCACCCACGCCTATGCGCTCAAGTCGTCGATGCTCATGCTGGATCCACGGCCGGAACTTTCCAGCATGGTGCGCATGGTCGAGGAAGGTTTTTGCCTGTCGGAAGCTTCCAGCATGCCGGCCTTGCTCGAGCTGCGCATCCGTGCCTGTCACATGCGCGGCAGCTTCGTCTGCAAGGACAACATTGCGCCGGCGGTGTCGACGCGCCACCTGATGGAGGAACCGGCGAAGTTCGACTACTCGCGGCTTGCCCATCCGCCGGTGACCTTCCGCCATGAAAAGCTCAAGGGCGAGCAGCGTATTCCGGCCGCGCGGCGTTACATCGCCGAACACGGCCTCAACGAATTGTTTGCGGGCAGGCGCGACGACGTCGGCCTGATCGTGCAGGGCGGGCTGTACAACTCGTTGGTCCGCGCGCTGCAGCAGTTCGGCCTGGCCGATGCGTTCGGCGACTCGGAGATTCCGATCTTCGTGCTCAACGTGACCTTCCCGCTGGTGCCGGAGGAGATCTCGAAATTCTGCGCCGGCAAGCGCGCCGTGCTGATGGTCGAGGAAGGCCAGCCCGAGTACATCGAGCAGGAGATCCTCGCCACGCTCCGCAGGCTCGACATCAATACACCGATCCACGGCAAGGACATGCTGATGGCCGCGGGCGAGTACACCGTCGAGGTCATGGCGGGCGGGGTGGAGAAGTTCCTCGAGCGCCATCTGCCCGGCAGCCTTGGCGAGCCGGGAAAGGGCTGGCTGAAGGGCAATGCACAGCGCCGCCAGCGGGTGGCGCAACAACTGTCGGCGCCACTGCCGGCGCGGCCGCCGCAATTCTGCGTCGGCTGTCCGGAGCGTCCCGTGTTTGCTGCACTCAAGCTTTCGCAGGCCGACGTCGGTGCGACGCACATTGCCGCGGATATCGGTTGTCATTCGTTTTCCACGTTCGAGCCGTTCTCCTTCGGCCACTCGATACTCGGCTACGGGATGAGCCTGGCCAGCCGCGCCGGTGTTTCGCCGATGATGAAACGGCGGGTGCTGTCGATCATGGGTGATGGCGGGTTCTGGCACAACGGACTGCTGACCGGCGTGCAGTCGGCGCTGTTCAACGGCGACGATGCGGTGTTGTTGATTTTCAAGAACGGTTACACCTCGGCTACCGGAACCCAGGAGTTGATCTCAACCCCCGACGACGATGTCAAAGCCGCGACGCAGGACAAGCAGAAAAGCCTCATGCACCGCAACCAGACCATCGAAAAAACGCTGAGGGGCATGGGAGTGCAGTGGATGCGCACGGTGCACACTTACCACGTGCGGAAGATGCGCAAGACCCTGGACGCAGCCCTCACGTCGGAATTCAACGGCCTCAAGGTCATCATCGCCGAGGGCGAATGCCAGTTGGAACGGCAGCGCCGCATCCGGCCATGGATCGCCGGACTGCTCAAGGCGGGCAAGCGCGTGGTGCGCGTGAAGTATGGCGTTGACGAGGATGTATGTTCCGGGGATCACGCCTGCATCCGCCTGTCGGGATGCCCCACTTTGACATTGAAGGACAGTTCCGATCCGCTCAGGGTCGATCCGGTCGCCACGGTGATCGACGGCTGCGTGGGCTGCGGCCTGTGCGGCGAGAATGCGCACGCCGCGACGCTGTGCCCCTCGTTCTATCGCGCTGAGGTGATCCGCAATCCGCGGCTTCATGAGCGCATTCTCGACGGCTTGCGTGGCTCGGTCATCAGGCTTTTGCAAACGGCATGATTTACCACAGAGGCACAGAGGCACGGAGGAAGCGGGGCGTGAACCGCCAGGATTCTTTTCCATACCTCCTTGAGGGGTGCGCCAAGACTGCCAAGAACAATCCGCAGGTCTTTCGGTGTTTTCTCTGGGGCTCTGTGCCTGCTACGCTTCAAGTGTGCCCTTGTCTGTGGTGAAAAGACGTCTTTAGAAATCCATGATTCCAGACGCCACTCAACGACCCCTCTCTCTGCTGATCTGCGCCCTCGGCGGAGAAGGCGGCGGCGTGTTGGCCGAGTGGCTGGTGGAAACCGCCACGCGCTGCGGCTACAGTGCGCAGAGCACTTCGATTCCCGGGGTGGCGCAACGCACCGGCTCGACGACCTATTACTTCGAAGTCTTTCCCGTGACCCTTGCCGGACTGGGCGGGCGCAAGCCCGTGTTCAGCCTGTATCCCGTGCCGGGCGGGCTGGACGTGCTGGTTTCCTCGGAACTGCTGGAGACCGTGCGGCACATCGGCAACGGCATGGCCTCGGCGGACCGCACACTGGTGGTCACTTCCAGCGCCCGCACACTGACGACGGCCGAAAAGATGCAGCTTGCCGATGGCCGTGCGCCATCCGCGGAATTATTGGCCACGGTTCAGGCCAGCAGCCGATCCGCACGCATATTCGACATGGCGGAGGTGGCGCGGGAGACGAGCACGGTGTTGAGTGCCGTGCTGTTCGGTGCAATAGCCGGCAGCGGCGTCCTGCCTTTCCCTCGCGAGGCCTTCGAGGAAACGATACGCAAGTCGGGCAAAGGCGTGGAAGCGAGCCTGCGCGGCTTCGCCCGCGCCTGCGACATCGTGAGCCAGGGCCTGGTCCGGCAGGCGGCTGTTTCGCCGCTGCCGTCCGGGGCAGCGGATCTTCCGGCCGACTTCGCGCGGGAATTTCCTGCGCCGACCCATGCAATGCTGGGCGCCGGCTACGCGCGCATGCTGGAGTATCAGGATCGCGACTACGCGCAGTTGTACGTGCAGCGCTTGCGCCGCATCCTGGACGCCGAACGCGCCGCCGATCCTTCCAGCCGCAGGGAATGTGCGATCACCAGCGAAACCGCGCGTTATCTTGCATTGTGGATGGCCTTCGACGATATCGTGCGCGTCGCCGACCTCAAGTGCCGCGCCAGCCGCTACGCTCGCGTGCGCCAGGAGGTCAAAGCCGGCGATGACGACCTCGTCCGGGTTTACGACCATTTCAAACCTGGTACTCCTGAGATCGCGGCCCTGTTGCCGGACCGCATCTCGCGTGCATTGATGCGATGGGATGCGCGTCGCCGCCTGGCCGGCAAGGACGCCTTCGCGCTGCCGCTCAAAATCGGTACGCACACTATTTTCGGATTCGTCGCGCTGCGCATCCTCGCCGGGCTCCGGGGTTTGCGGCGCCGCGGCAGCCGGTTCGCGAGGGAGCAGGCGATGATCGGTCGCTGGCTGGACGCAGTGGAACAGGGCACGCGCACCGACTGGCAGTTGGGACGGGAGATCGCCCTTTGCGGCCGGCTGATCAAGGGCTATGGCACCACCAACGAGCGCGGCAAGGAAAACCTGCTGCACGTGCTGGATCACATGGCCGTCGCGGGCGGATTCTCCTCTGCGCAGGTCCGCGCCGATGCCATCCGGGCAGCGCGCATTGCCGCTCTTGAAGATGAAGGCGGCAAGGCGCTCGACCAGGCCCTCGTCAAGCACGGCGCGCTCCCGCGTCCCGTCAAGGCGCAGCCTGTGATGTGGGTGAAAAAGCAGCGTAGCACCCTATCCTGAGTGCGCTGCCACTTTAGAGGCGCGCCGGGCGATGCGTTGACAAAGGCGGCTGCTGGTCTAAACTGAGCCCTGAAACATATGGATCCAATTATGGGTCATGGCCGGAACTGTTTCGCCAAGGATTTTTCGCCGTGGAGACAAAATGAAAACAGTTCAGCAGCTCCTGGAGTCAAAGCTTCATGGGGTAGCATCGGTGGCGCCTGAAACCAGCGTACTCGATGCGTTGAAGGTGATGGCGGAAAAGGAAATCGGCGCTGTACTCGTGCTCGATGGCGACGCGCTGGCCGGCATATTTTCCGAGCGTGACTATGCGCGCAAGGTCGTGCTGCAGGGCAAAGCGTCGAAGGACACGCCCGTGCGCGAGATCATGACCGAGAAGGTTGTTTGCGTGCACCCGGAGCAGACCATCGAGGACTGCATGGGCCTGATGACAGATAAGCGCGTCCGCCACCTGCCGGTGCTGCAGGGCAGGAAAGTCATCGGCGTCGTGTCGATCGGCGACGTTGTCAAGGAAATGCTGGTCGAGAAGGAATTCGTGATCAAGCAGCTTGAGAGCTACATCCACAGCTGATCCGCATGGTGGCCGCTGGTCCGGCCATCAACTCCAGGTCCTTTCAATGTTCAAGGTTCTATTGCCGGCGCTGCTCGTTGCCGTTTTGTTGTGCGGTTGCAAGACGCAGTCCGCGTTGACCGCGGACGCCACCGACTGCGGCCGCACCCAGGTGGACATCATCAAAAGCCGATATTCGCGGGATGGCACGACCACCGCGTGGTGTGCGAAATGCAAGGGCAGGATTTATCACTGTGTTTCGAATCCGGAACGCAGCCGGGTGGAGTGCAGGGAAGGCAACCCGGAAAATGTCTGCGACTGATCACCAGCGCCCCTGGTTTCCGTTGCCAAGCTGGAATCCGGCAATCATTCGTGTTTTTTCCAAGAACGGCCGCAACGTCCATTCCGAAGTCATTCGAGACGGAGCTGTCAGTGCTGGCGCGCTCCTTGCCTGAGGGATCTACGCAAGAGCAATCTCACGCGTGAACAATATCAAATGAATGCTTCACTTCGTATCGCGGGCGCCATTGCCGCCTGCCTGCCTGACTGCCTTTGCCTGGCCGTTTGGTTCTGCACAAGCCGAAGACCGCGCAAGTTCGGCGCCCGCTCCTGCGCGTGCGGATTCCCTGGACTTCCGCATGCGGGGCGAATTGCGCAACGAATACGTCGATTACCAGCAGGGCGGCGGCGCCAACCGGATCGTCCCCAGGCTGGATTACGCCGTCACACCTGCATTTTCGCTGCGGATCGAGGCGCCGGTCGTGACCTCGGGGCCCGAACTCGCCGGTGAAAGCAACCTGTCCGGCTTCGGCGATCTTTTGTTCCGGGCCAGCTATCGGGTTGTCCGCACCAGTGGCTATGCGGCGGTCATTGGTAGCGAACTGTTGCTCGATACGGCGTCGAAGGATTGGCTGGGCTACGGCAAGTAAGTGCTGGCGCCCCTCGCCTACGCCTCGATCGACATTCCCCGTTGCCGGTCGGTGCTGTTTCCGTTCATCCAGCATTACTTCACCATAGGTGGCGGCGATTCGCGGCCGGATGTCAATTACACCAGCATCAAGGCAGCGATGTTGACCCGCTGGCCCGACCGTATTTATACCGTGGTGGAACCGCAACTCATCGTAGACCATGAACGCGCCGACCGGATCGGCGCGACCGCTGGAAGCGGAGGGCGGGTGATTCCTCACCCGTCAGTTGGCGGTCTGGGCCCGGCCCGGGATCGGCCTGCATGGCGACGACCTTGCCGCAGGTCCTTAACTGGAACCTGAAGATCGGCGCGCGCTACACGTTTTGATCGGGCGGCGGCTGAAACAGAAACGGGCAGCGCATGCGCTGCCCGTTTTCGTTGGGATGCCGTGCTTTCAGTTCTTGACGGCTTCGACTTGGATGCTGATCTTGACCTCGTCGCCCACTGCGGGAACATAGGCGCTCAGGCCAAAATCGCTGCGTTTGATGACTGCAGTGGCATTGGCGCCGCAGACCGGTTTCTTGGTCATCGGGTGCGGGCCGCAATTAAACGCGGTGACCGTCAGGCTGACGGGCTTGGTCACGCCGAGCAGGGTCAGCTCGCCGTCGGCACCCGAGAGTTTGTCGCCGTTAAACTTGAGCTTGCTGGCCTTGTACGTGAGCGTCGGGAACTTGGCCACATTGAAGAACTCGTCGCTCTTCAGGTGTTCGTCACGCTTTCCGTGGCCGGTATCCAGGGAGGCCGCGTCGATGGTGATCTCGATGCTGCCGCTCTTGGCGGCGGCATCCAGCATGATCTTGCCGCTGGTGGCGTCGAACGTGCCGTGCATGGTGGAAAAACCGAGGTGGTTGATTTCGAAACCCGGATAGGTGTGGCTGGGATCCACGGTGTAGGAATCTGCCGCGATGGCCGGCAGCGCGAACGCCGCCGACACGAGTACTGATGCAAGTCTGGTTTTCAAATCTATTCTCCTTTGCTGGTTCTAAAAAACGCCACGGCGCACTGCCGGACGGCGCGATGACGGACTCCTGCTATTTATTCCCTGTAGTGACGATTCGAAAACGCACCTGGACTTCGTCGGCGACGGTCTCGGTATCCGACCAGATGCCTTCCCCGATCTTGTATTGCAGGCGCAGCAGCGGGAACGCACCCTCGAAGGTGCTGCTGCCGCCGGCGGTCCTCACGGTGACCGGAAAGGTCACTTCCCGGCTGATGCCCTTGATCGAGAGATTTCCCTTCACCTCCAGCTTGTCCTGAGCAACGGATTTGACCGAACTGGAAACGAACCTGGCACTGGGAAAGGAGGCGATGTTGAACCAGGATTTTTTCCCGACCTCGACGTCGGCTTCCGAGCTTCCGGTATCCACGCTGCCCAGGTCCACCTCGATCTGCGCTTTCGAAGCGGCGGGTTTCTTCGGGTCGTAAGCGACCTGCGCGGTGAATTTTCCGAAGCGGCCATCCACCGGCACGTTCATCTGTCTGGACACGAAACTGATCTGGCTCCTGGTGTAGTCCACGCTGTCCGCCATGGCGGAAGCGCCCAACATGGAAAGAACTGCCGCCAAGGCGATGGCTGTCTTGAGCTTCATGCGTTTTTGCTCCGGGGTTTGACGAGCGGGAACATGCGGGCCAGCACGTCGTCGCGATCCAGCAGATGGTGCTTCAGCGCCGCGGTGATATGCAGTACGACCAGTGCGAGCATGGAAATGTTCAGGAACTGGTGTGCATCCTTCAGTTGATCGGCGAGGGCCTTGTCCTTGGCCAGCAGGTCGGGAATCGGCAGGATGCCAAGGTAGACCACCTGGAAGCCGGAGGCCGAACTCATCAGCCAGCCGGAAATCGGGATCGCGAGCGTCAGTGCATACAACACCACATGGGTGACTGCCGCGGCGCGGTGCTGCCAGGCGGGCATCGAGGGCGGCGGCGGCGGCGGGCGATGGCCAAGCCGCCATAACAGCCGCAACAGCACCAGCGCGAAAATCGTCACACCGATCCACTTGTGATACGAGTAGAGCTTGAGCTTCGTGGGCGAGAGGGGTAACTCGTGCATGTAAACCCCGAGCGCGAAAGTTCCGAAAATGGTCAGCGCGATCACCCAGTGCAGGCCGATGGCGACGCGGGTATAGCGCTGCATGTCAGGTCACCCTCATCGCCGAGTGCGCATCGCGAAGCGCGTCGCGCAGGCGCTGTAGCAGTTCCCGGGCTTGATCCAATTCGTCGGATGACAGTACCGTGAACGCCTTCTGGACGTGTGCCGCGTGCTCGGGAAATACCTTTCCGAACATGCGCGTGCCTGCCGCGGTCAGGGACACGAAAACCTGGCGCCGGTCGGCGTCGGACGGTCCGCGGCGAATGAGGCCCCGCGCTTCCATCCTGTCGAGGACGCCGGTCAGGGTGCCTTTGGTGATCAGGGTTTTTTCGCTCAGTTCCCGGCAGGTCATGCCGGGTGTATTCCCCAGGGTTGCGAGGATGTCGAACTGGGCGGGCGTCAGCCCCAGGCTGCGTACGTGCGATCCCGAATAGGTCTCGAACGCCTGGTAACACTCGGCCAAGGAACGCAGGGTTCTAAAGAAGTTATCGCCAGTCATAACAAGGCTTCCCGGGGATATTGTTCTAATACGAACCATTTTTGTCCTGACTTGGCCTGCTGTCAACAGGCATCGTCGGCTCCGCCACGGGTGACGCGCGCAGCCTGGTTGACGGCCCGCCGTCGCCCGCCCAAACTCGCCAGCTTTCGACAACCGGGGGGAGGCACGTGTTCGGGTCACTCATAATCGGCGATGAAATCCTGTCCGGTAAGCGGCAGGACAAGCACTTTCCGAAAGTCATAACCCTGCTCCGGGCGCGGGGGCTGGAACTGGGATGGAGCATGGTCCTGCCCGATGACCCGGAAGTGATAACGGCAGTGCTGACCAGCACCCTGGCACGCGATGACATCGTCTTCTGTTTCGGCGGTATCGGTGCCACGCCCGACGACCACACCCGGCAATGCGCCGCTAAGGCGGCGGGCGTGGAACTGCTGCTCCACCCGGAGGCGAAGCCCGGCAATGAATACCAGGTCACGGTGCGAAACCGCAGCGGGGCGGACCTGCTGGCGGTCATCTCGGTCGATGGGGTCAACGTGGTCAGCGGCGAAACCGCCGCGCAATGGCAAAGCGGCTACGTGATAGACCGCGGGCGCTCCTTGTCCATCAAGGGATGGCGCAAAAGCCTGGAAAAAGTCGCGGCCTTCTACTTCACGGATCTCGGCGATTCCTATGCGGCCCTCACCGGGCGGCCGGACAATGTCGGCGTGATCGGCGTCGCTGTCTTCAAGCGCAAGCCGGAACCGGTTGCCGAGCTGGACGAGCCGAGGTCTCGCGCCGACGCTGCCGGATCCGCCGCCGAACATTCCACGCGCTCTGCGCCGCAAGCGGCGCAGAAAAGCATCGGAACCGGACATGGCCGTGTGCAGGCATCGGCGGCCCGCTATGTCGAATTCGAACGCGATTCCAATTCGCCGAGTGAACTGATTGCCATCCATTACGATACTTACGCAAATCTGGTCGCGCGCGGAGTGATCCGCGACGCGCGGCGCTGGCCGTCCCCGTTTCCGGGCGGATTCGTGGCCGATCCCCCGGGTCGCGGCTGAGCCCTGGTCCAAATCATCCGGGCGAAGGGCCGTCCGGCGATGTGCGAATGCCAGCCGCTGCGCTTGGGATTAGACTCGTGATTGCAATGAGCCAACCTGAATCGGATAGAACTTCTCTGGCGGACAAAGATCCTGTGCCGGATGAAGATCTGATGTTGCGCTACCGCGGCGGTGACGCGTGCGCGTTCGAGGAGCTTTATGCGCGCCACCGCGGCGGCCTGTTCCGCTACGTGCTGCGGCAGGTGGGATTCCGCGCGGCGGCGGATGAAGTGTTCCAGGAAGTCTGGATGCGCATCGTGTCGTCCCGCGCCCGCTACCGGGCCGAGGCGCGTTTCGCCACTTTTCTCTACAGAATCGCGCACAACTGCGTGATGGACTATTTCCGCCGCAAGCCGCCGCTGCAACTCATTTCGTTCGACGACAAGCCCGACGAAGCGCTGCAAGTGCCCGGTCCGGCCGGTGAGCAACCGGAACGCCAGGCGCAACGGCGGCAGACGGCGCAACAACTGCTGCGGGCGCTGGCGCTTCTGCCGGACGAGCAGCGCAATGCATTTCTCCTGCACGAAGAAGGGGGGCTGACGCTCGACGAGATCGCCGTCGTCATGGGCGTCGGGCGGGAAACCGCGAAAAGCCGCCTGCGCTATGCGCTGGCCAAATTGCGCGAAGAATTGACTGGATCGGGAATCGAGCATGCCGACGTTGCCTGAAGACCGCGAAATCGACCAAGAAAACGCAGAAGTCTCCCGGCGCTATCGCGAAACCGCGCGCGAAGAGCCTTCCGTGCGTGTCGACGCTGCGATCCTGGAGGCTGCCCGGCGTGAAGCGGGACGGCCGCTGGTGGCGCGCAACTGGCGGGTGCCTGCCTCTGTCGCGGCGGTGCTGGTCATCGGCGTCTCGCTTTCGCTGCTGACCCGTGAAGGTGTTGATCCGCTGCCGCCGCTGGACCAATCCCGCAGGCAGGCGGAGGTGGACAGACCCGCCGCGCCCAGCCTGGCGATGAAAGGGGAGCCTGCCCCGAAGGCCAAGCTCGATCTGCAGTCGCGGCCATCCAGAGACCGCAGCGAGCGCGACGACCGCGAGGCCGAAGTGCGGCCGGGCGACGGTCCTGCCAACCAGTCGGTGGGGACGGGCCAGGCGACGGTGCCCGAAGTCGCGGCGTCGACTTCCCCTCAGGCCCGGCAGTTTGATCCGCCAGCTGCCACAGCAGAGGCGCCTTCGGTGAAGCAATCCGCTCCAAAGAAACCGTCGGCGTCAGCATTCGGCCCGGAAAGATCCGCGGGAGAAAGGGCCATGGCGCAAAGCTCCGTGACGCCAGAAGCAATCGAGGAAAAGCAGGCGCTTGCCGATGCGCAGAAGGAAGAACGCGCTCGCGCAAAATTCCTGCGCAAGGAAGAATCGGTAGCGGCGGTGCCATCGAACGCGAGACAACCCCCCGTGCAATGGCTGCGGAGCATCGAAGATCTGATCAGGAGCGGCAAGCAGGCCGATGCACGTGCGCAGCTTGCGGAATTCCGCAAGCGTTATCCCGACTACCGACTGCCGGACACGCTGCAGGCTTTCGAACGCGAAGCTGCGCCTGACCCACCAAAATAAAAAGCCCCGCCGGGGCGGGGCTGTTACCCGACTGCCGATCGCTCAGGTCGATTTCTTTTTGGCCGGGGTCGCGGTTTGCGCCACTGCAGCCAGATTCGCTTCGGTCATTGCCGTCAGTTGCTTGCCGGCCTTGGCGATGCTTTCAAAGACCGAATTCGCCGTGCCGATGACCGACTTGAAGGCCGGGATTACGGCTTCGGAGCCCGCGGGCGCCGACTTTACCGCGGCATCCATGGCTGCCGTGACCTGCTTGTTAAATTCGGCCATTTGGGCTTCTAGCAGCGCGCTGATTTCGGACTGGGCTCCCGAGGCCAGGTCGTAGAGGCTGCGCGCATAAGCTGTCGCCTTGTCGACTCCGGGCTGGAAATTGGCATTGGTCCAGGCCGGCAGTTCGGCGACATCCTTTATCTCGGTGAGGGCTTTGACGTTCCTGGCCCCGTCGCTAAAAGCGGCTCTGGCGCTCTTGATTTGCAGGTCCACCAGCTTTTCCGCACTTTCGGCGGCAACGGTGGCAAATCGGAGGGCGGTATCCAGTTGTGCCTTGCCCAGTGTGGAAAACTGATCCGGAATGGCTGTCATGAATGGCTCCTTCAGATTAGGTTTGAGGGGCATGCCTGATTTGTGGCTTGCCTTGTTTAGCTTCTTTTGTTGCGATGCACAATACTGATTATCGGGGCTGGGGCCCTTCAGGTCAAGGCCCGAGGGTGGAATATTTTTGCATTGCAATATAACAGGCGCAAAACGCGGACTCAATGTTCCAACTTATTGAAAAATAATAGTGTTAACGCTTTAGAGCCAAGGACAGACCGTCCCCGATCGGAACCAGGGACTGGAATACCCGCGGGTCTTCCTTGAGCCGGCGATTGAATGCCCGGATCGCTTCGGTATCCTCATCGCGGACGGCGGGATCGGCCACTGCGCCCTGCCAGAGGGTGTTATCCACAGCGATCAGGCCGCCTGACCGAATTAAAGTGAGCGCCCGCTCAAAGTAGACTTGGTAGTTGGACTTATCGGCGTCGATGAAGGCGAAGTCGAAGCTTCCCGCTGAGCCGGAATGAACCAGTTGATCGAGCGTTTCGAGCGCTGGGGCCAGCCTGAGCTCGATCTTGTCGGCGACGCCCGCTGCCGACCAGTATCTGCGGGCGATTGTGGTCCATTTTTCCGAAATGTCGCAGGCGAGGATCCGGCCGTTCGCTGGCAGGGCGAGGGCGACGGCAAGGCTGCTGTACCCGGTGAAAACACCGACCTCGAGGCAGCGGCGGGCGCCGGTCATCCTGACCAGCAGCTGCATGAACTGTCCCTGTTCGGGGCCGATCTGCATCCGGGCCATCGGGTCGGCCGCGGTCTCCTCGCGCAAGTTCCGCAGGATTTCCGGTTCGCGGACCGAGTTTTCCAGGAGGTATCGGTAGAGCGTGTCGGATAGCGTGAAGGTCTTGTTGGACATGGCGCTCCCTATGATCTGAAAACGCAGCCGGAAATCCGCCAGCGTGCCGGACGACTGATGGCGCTCCCGAGCGGTGCGCCTGTCGTCATCTAGAATTCGACTGAAAGGGCAACGGTCTTGCGCGGCAGCAGCCCGCGGCGCCAGTTTTCGATCCCCCACGACCACAATGCTTCGACATCCTCGCCTGCCACTTCCGACGGCGGAGCATGCCCGAGGAATTGCAGTATCCGCCCGAGCGTTGCAGCGGGGCGGCCGGAATCCACCGCCTGTGCCAGGGTCTGCTTGGAAAGCTTTTCGCTGTTCGCATTAACGGCAACCGGCAGGTGGAGATATTCCGGTGTCGGCAGTCCCAGCAATCGCTGCAGATAAATCTGCCTTGGCGTCGAAGCAATCAGGTCGGCTCCGCGCACGACGTGGGTAATGCCCGCGTCCGCGTCATCGACGGCGCAGGCCAGGTGATAGGAAAAAGCGCCATCGGCACGTCGGAGAACGAAATCCCCGATCTCCGCGGTGAGTTGCTGGCGCACCCGGCCCTGCAGTTGATCCTCGAACTCGACGGCGATGTCGTCGGTGCGCACCCGCAGCGAGCGCATGGTGTGACCCGCCGGCATGCCATTGCGGCAGGTGCCCGGGTATACGGGGCCATCGATACCCACGGCCATGGCCGCCTCTTCGACGCCCTTCCTGCTGCATCCGCAGGGATAGACCAGTTTGCGCCCGCGCAAATGTTCCAGCGTATCGCGGTAGGCCTCACCGCGCGTGCTCTGGTAGACGACCTCCTCGTCCCACTGCATGCCGAAATTCTCCAGGCAGCGCAGAATCGCGTCCGCAGCGCCCGGCATGACGCGCGGCGGATCGAGATCGTCGATGCGAAGCAACCATCGGCCGCCGCCTGATTTCGCATCAAGATAGCTCCCGGTCGCCGCGACCATGGAACCAAAATGCAGCGGTCCGGAAGGTGTAGGCGCGAAGCGGCCCCGATAGCCATTCATCGTCAGCGCGCGGCTGCCTTGCCGCCGGTGATGTGCGCAAAGAATACTGTGGCGGTGAAGAATGCAAGCGACAGTACGATTTCAGCGATGGCGAGCTGCTGGCTGGTTCCACGTTCGCTCCACGCACGAACGACGCCTTCGGTGAAGTAGGCGAGGCCGAGAAGCCACGCCCACTGATAGGTGTAGCGTTTGCCGCGCAACACGCCGAATAACGGCAGCAGCAGGGGCAGTGCCTTGAAGGCCAGCGCCGATCCGCCCTCCCGCAACGGCGCCAGCCACAGTTCCCAGGCCAGGCAAAGCGCTATCAGGCCAATCAGGCTGAGTGCCGAGATCCATTGCAGCGTGCTTCTCATGCGCGACTCGCCTTGGCCAGGCTGGCCAGCCGGGCGCGCGCCTGATCCGCATCGGCGGCCGGCCCGTCGAAATCGAAGCGTAGCAATCGCCCATTGGTGCGCACGTCGAATCCATCGCAGTCTATTCCCGTCATCTCCACTGTCTGCTCATCGATCCCATGCACATGCCGGCAGTAGTCCCGCAGGTTGTGCGCGTGGTCCTGGTTCATGTGCGCGAGAATGTCTCCTTCCGCAGATGCGATCGGCAGTTCCGGCGCAAGATAACTTTCGCCGGCGATCGTATGGATGCTGCCGAAGCCGGCGATGTAGCGCAGCGATTTCGGTTCGATGCGGAAAAAACGGAAGCCGCCGATCTGGAGGTACTGAGCGGCATCGGGAAAGAAACGCAGGTAGCGTGCCGTCAAGGCAGCGTCGTCGACCGGCGCGATGTCGCCGATCTGGTTCACGCGCGCCTGTTCCTGCATTTCCGGTCCTGCCGGCGATACCAGAAAACCGGCCCGGCCATCCGCCCCGGCATTGCGGGTATGTTCGGCCAGATGGCTGACCAGAACGACGATGCGCCCGCGCTGGTCGGTGCAGAACGGCAGCGCCGAAACATACGGATAGCCGGGAAACTTCAAAGACTGGGTTGCGAGCGCTCCATCCCTGAACCTGCGTACCAGCCGCCTGGCCTGATCGCCGCGGCTGGCGGCCGGTACGGAATCCCCGCCCGTCATCGGAGCTTCATGGCGTCAGTCTCGCCACGACGCCGGCAAGACGGGTGCCCAAAGCCATGCAGAGTTTGCGTTCTTCCTCGCTGATGGGCTGGTCCGCGTTGATGCCCGCGAGGTGGCTGGCGCCATAGGGCGTGCCGCCGCTGCGGGTCGTCATCAACTCGGGTTCGGAATAGGGCAGGCCCACGATGAGCATGCCGTGATGCAGGAGCGGCAACATCATCGACAGCAGGGTACTTTCCTGACCGCCATGCAGCGAGGCCGTCGAAGTGAACATCGCAGCGGGTTTTCCCGACAGCGTGCCCTTGAGCCAGAGCGACGAGGTCGTGTCCAGGAAGTACTTGAGCGGGGCCGCCATGTTGCCGAAGCGGGTCGGACTGCCCAGGGCCAGGCCGGCACATTCTTCCAGGTCCCTGAGTTCCACGTACGGCGCGCCGGAGTCCGGAATCTGCGGCTCGACGGCTTCAGCTACCGTGGAGACACGCGGCACCGTGCGCAACCGCGCCTGCATTCCCGGTACCTTCTCGATTCCGCGCGCCACCAACTGCGCCATCTGCCGCACCGCTCCGGTGTGGCTGTAATACAGAACGAGAATGTCCCGCGTCTTCATGATCTATAGTTCCTGCGATCTATGTTCCTGCCGGTTAAGACCGTATTATATCGGCATGGTTTGTGTGCCCGACCCATGAAACTCCAACTGCAATCGATCAAGGACCTCGGACGCCAGTTCCGCCTGCTGGGGCATTTCATCGTCCTGGTCTACCGGCGTTTCAAGGAAGAGCGCTGTTTCCAGCTTTGCGGCAGCCTCACTTTTACATCGATGCTCGCCATGGTTCCACTGGTGACCATCATGCTCACGGTGATGACGGCGTTTCCCGTGTTCGACAACCTCATCGAAGTCCTGAAGAGCTTCGTCGCCAACAATTTCATGCCGCAGGCCTCCTCGAGGGCGGTGACGTTGTACATGCAGCAGTTTGCGGACAACGCGGCGCGGCTGACCGCGGTTGGCATCATTTTCCTCGGTGTCACCTCCATCATGCTCATGCTGACCATCGATCGCGCCTTTAATACCATCTGGCGCGTGAAGCGTCCGCGGCCGCTGATCCAGCGGGTGCTGATCTACTGGTCAGTGCTGACGATAGGCCCGATCCTGGTCGGTTCGAGCCTGTCGATGTCGTCCTGGCTGGTGACCCACTCGATGGGACTGGGCAAGCAATATTCCGAACTCATGGTGGCGGCGTTCAAGCTTCTGCCGCTGTTCTTTACTTCCGTCGCATTCGGCTTTCTTTATCGGACTGTGCCCAACCGCCAGGTTACTGTCCTGGACGCCGTCGTCGGCGGCATCATCGCCGCGCTGGCCTTCGAGGCCATGAAGTCGCTGTTCGGCCAGTTCCTCATTCATTTCTCGAACTACAAGGTGGTGTACGGGACGTTCGCCAGCCTGCCCATTTTCCTGATGTGGATTTATCTGTCCTGGACCGTGGTCATATTCGCCGCTGTGATCACGGCTGTGCTGCCTTATTGGCGCAGCGGAGGCGTTTTGCTCAAGCATGAACCCGGCTCCGAGTTCGTCGAGGCCGTGCAGATGCTGAAGCTGCTGTACCGGGCATACCTCGAGGGTAACGTCCTCAACCTGCAACAGCTTCGCACTGCGCTCCGGCTATCCTGGGAGGATGCGGAATCGGTCCTCGACAAGCTGGTATCCGCGGGATGGGTGGCAAAGCTGCAGGGCAACGGCTGGGTGCTGGCGCGGGATGCGGGCGGAATCCGCCTCAACGATGTGTTCCGCCTCTTCGTTTTCGGCAAGGAAGCCGCGCACGCCAGCGAGGAAACCGCGGTGAAGCGGCTGGTGTCCAAGGTGTTGTCCAGCGTGGACGACCAGCTGGACCTGACCCTCAAGGATTTGTTTGCAACCGCCGCCGCCGCCCGCGCCGCAAGAACTGCCTGACGCCCATGCCGAAACCCTTCCTGTGGATTGCCGTGTTGTCCGTGGCCGTGCTGGCCGCATCGATGGCCGCCGCCTTGCCGGCTATGGCCGCGGAAACCTTTACGCTGACTGACGCCAGCGGCAAGTCTCACCGGCTTGCCGACTATCGCGGCAAATGGGTGATCGTCAATTTCTGGGCGACCTGGTGTCCGCCCTGTCTCGAGGAGATTCCCGACCTGGTTTCGATAGCGGAATCGCGCAAGGACGTGCAGGTTTTCGGAATCGCGATGGAATTCCAGGATGCGAAGCAGGTGTTGCAGTTCGCCGACGGCATGTTCGTGAACTACCCGATCGTGCTCGGCGACGAAAAAATCGCCGCCCGAATCGGCAAAGTGGCGGGATTGCCCACCACCTTCATTTACGACCCCCGGGGCGAACTCGCTACGCGCCATGTGGGCAAGCTGACCCGCAGCCAGATCGAAAAACTCATCGGCAACGGCAGCTCTGGCGCGCGCGCGATCAATGCTGCAATTGACCCTTTTTAGCTGTCGCCGAGGTAGTTCGTCGCCTTGGGGCGCTTGATGGCCTTCCTGGCGGGAGCTTCCGCGTTCGCCTTTTGCACGACCGCCCCGCGCGGGGCTTCCCAGCCGTCGCGCCAGGCGCGCAGCACGGCATTCGGATAGCGCGATTTGCCCAGGGATCCGTTGTAACGCCCAAGCGCGCGGTAGAGATCGCCGCGCTCAATGTCGAGATAGTGGCGCAGGATGGTGCAGCCGTAGCGCAGGTTGATCCGCAGGCTGAACAGGTTCTGTTCCTCCTCGCCGATCAGCTTCACCCAGAAGGGCATGACCTGCATGTAGCCGCGGGCGCCGGCGCGCGACACGGCGTATTTGCGGAACCGGCTTTCCACGTGAATCACGCCAAGCACCAGTTGCGGATCGAGTCCTGCGCGCGTCGCTTCGTAATGCACCGTGATCAGGAAATTCTCGCGCTCCCCGGTGTCCGGGATCTGCCGTTCCATGCGCCGCGACATTTCCAGCAGCCAGGCGGCGCCTTCGTCTTGCGCAAGGACGCCACGGCGGGGGCTGGCTTGGTCGGCGACCGAACGATGCAGCGATGCCCTGACACTCGCGGACAGCGGCTCATACTTCTGTTCGCCCGCCAAAGCGCCTCCGGCAAGCGTGGCGCACACGCCGGCAAGCAGCCAGCCCGCAAGCCGCGAGCCGAACATAAATCCTTGATTTAAATGCATGCAACGGATTTTAGATGGTCCGCTGCCTTTTGCAACTCCAAAGGCGTCGCGGCGCGCGCGGTGCGGGCCTGGATTTCGACCTTGCCTTCCTTCAGGCCGCGATCGCCGATGGTCACCCGGTGCGGTATGCCCAGCAGTTCGAGATCCGCAAACATGACACCGGGGCGTTCGTCGCGATCGTCGAGCAGGACATCGATACCGGCGGATTGCAGCGCGTCGTGCAACTCGTCCGCCGCCTTTTTTACATCCGCGTTCTTGCGGTATCCGATGGGGGCGATGGCGACCTGGAAGGGCGCCATGGGCAGTGGCCAGACGATGCCGCGTTCGTCATTGCCCTGCTCGACCGCTGCCGCGACGATGCGCGACACGCCGATCCCATAACAGCCCATTTCCATGAACTGCGCCTTGCCCGCTTCGTCGAGGAAGGTCGCGCCCATGGCCTCGGAGTACTTGGTGCGCAGCTGGAAAATGTGCCCGACTTCGATGCCGCGGCAGATCTCCAGCGTTCCTTTGCCGTCCGGGGACGGATCTCCGGTGACGGCGTTGCGGATGTCGGCGACCCGGGCCGGCAGCGGCAGATCGCGATCGAGATTGGCGCCTGTGTAGTGATATCCGGCTTCGTTCGCGCCACACGCGAAATCGCTCATGCTCAAGACTGCGCGATCGGCAATAAGCTCGATCGATTGCGGCAATCCGACCGGACCAAGGTATCCGGCCCGCGATTGCGAGTGCTTGTGTATTTCTTCCTCGCTCGCGAAACGAAAGGTTCCCAGTCCCGGGAGCTTATTGACCTTGACTTCGTTCAGTGTGTGGTCTCCGCGCAGCAGCAGGACGTAAAGGCGCTCGTCACTGACGACGGCGATTGCCTTGAGCACTTTCGCAGCCGGGAGCTGCAGGAATTCAGCGACGTCCTCGATGATCTTTTTACCGGGCGTGGCGATTTTCTCCAGTTTTTGCGTTGCCGCGCCGCGGGCCTGCGAAGGGGCGACGGCCTCCGCGAGCTCGACGTTGGCGGCATAGTCCGATGCCGGAGCGTAGGCGATCGCGTCTTCGCCGGAATCCGCCAGCACGTGGAATTCGTGCGAGCCGGTGCCGCCGATTGCGCCGGTATCGGCTGCGACCGCGCGGAATTTCAGCCCCAGCCGGGAGAACACGCGTGAGTAGGTGTCGTACATGTTCCGGTATTCGCGCTGCAGGTCGTCGTAGTTCACGTGAAAGGAATAGGCGTCCTTCATCAGGAACTCGCGCGCGCGCATCACGCCGAAGCGCGGCCGGATCTCGTCGCGGAACTTGGTCTGGACCTGATAGAGATTGAGCGGCAGCTGGCGATAGGAGCGGATTTCCTTGCGCGCGATGTCGGTGATGACTTCTTCGTGCGTCGGGCCGAAGCAGAAATCGCGGTCGTGACGATCCTTGATCTTGAGCATCTGCGGGCCGAACACGTCCCAGCGGCCCGTCTCCTGCCAGAGTTCGGCGGGTTGCACCGCCGGCATCAGCAACTCCACGGCTCCGGCGCGATTCATTTCCTCGCGCACGATGTTCTCCACCTTGCGCAGCACGCGCAGCCCGAGCGGCATCCAGGTGTAGAGCCCGCTGCCGAGTTTCTTTATCAGCCCGGCGCGCAACATCAGCTTGTGGCTGACCAGTTCCGCTTCGCTGGGCGCTTCCTTGAGGGTGGAGATGAAGAACTGTGAGGTGCGCATGATTCTTTTGGAGACGGCTCTGCCGCGAGCGAAAAGCCGCTATTCTACAGGCAGTGCCAACTGCGGAAGAGGAAGCAAACAGGTGTTCGGCAAAGGGAAAAAACAGCACCACGCAACACGCGAAGTCAGCGTGGAAGTCAGCGAGAAGGACGGCATCCGCTCGCTGCACCTTGGGAGCGATACGGTGCAAAGTTCAATGAAACTGGCCGACCCCGCGGAACTGGTGCTTTCCTATACCCGGGCCATGATGGCTTTTCTGCTGTTCGAACCGGAGCCGCACCGCGCCGTCATGATAGGTCTCGGCGGCGGCTCCCTTGCCAAGTTCATCTATCACCGGCTGCCCCGTGTGGAGACTGTCGCGGTGGAATGCGAGCCTGCCGTAATCTTCGCCGCGCGTCAGTACTTCCACGTGCCGGAAAACGATGCGCGCTTCAGGGTGGAACTGGCGGAAGGCAGCGCATGGGTGGCCGCGAACCCCGCGAGTTGCGACGTGCTGCTGGTGGACGGATACGATGGGCGCGAACAGGTGCCGGAGCTGACAACGGAGAGCTTTTATGCGGATGCCCGCACGGCATTGACTGAAAAAGGGGTGCTCGTCACCAACCTGTGGAGCTCGGATGATCGCTTCGATACCTACCTGCAGCGCATGGAGCGGGTATTCAGCGCCGTGGTCTGCGTACCGGCGGAAAGGCGGGGGAATGTGATCGTGCTCGCATTTGCGCGCTCGCCAGGGCATCCCCGGTGGGAGGATTTGCGGGAGCGTGCGCGTCGGCTCCAGGGCCTGTATGAGCTGGAATTCCTTCGGTTTGTCGAGGACTTACGCGAACTTAATCCCCATTCCGGAGGGCGCTTGCTGGCCTGAACCCGGCACCTTCAACTTTTTCTGGCGCTGTTTTTGTGGAAAAATCGATCCAAGTGAATATCTGGTTGGGTGGCTGACATGATCGACCGTGACGGCTATCGCCCGAATGTGGGAATCGTTCTTTGCAATGGCAGGGACGAGGTGTTCTGGGGTAAGCGGGTCAAGGAGCATGCGTGGCAGTTCCCTCAGGGCGGCATCAAGTCCGGAGAAACGCCCGAACAGGCCATGTTCCGCGAACTCAAGGAAGAAGTCGGCCTTGATCCCTGCCATGTGAAGATTCTCGGCCGCACCCGGGAATGGCTGCGTTATGAAGTGCCGCAGACCTGGGTGAGGCGGGAGAGCCGCGGCATTTATCGCGGCCAGAAGCAGATCTGGTTTCTACTCCGGCTGGTCGGGCGCGATTGCGACGTCTGCCTCCGCAACTGCGATCATCCCGAGTTCGATGCCTGGCGCTGGCACGAATACTGGATTCCCCTGGACAGCGTGATCGAGTTCAAGCGCGAGGTCTATGGCCGCGCGCTGCAGGAACTTTCGCGCTATCTCAGCGGTGCGCGCCAGCACGGCGCGCGTTCACCGCGTCCAGTCACCCCGGCTGAACGCTGACTTCGGGCAGTTCGGGCGCGAGCACCGGGGCCTCAAGTTCTACGATCACCAGCAGCATCTTGCCGTCCTCGTCCCAGAATTCCGCAGCGTCCTGCAGAGTGTCGATCGCAGCCGCGAATTCTTCCTGATCCGTCCTGGCAAAACCCGAGGCCTCGCGCAGCAGGACCAGAATGCCCTCGCCTTTATCATGTTCCAGTTCGATAAGGCAATCGTAGAACGCGTCCCAGTTGTGCCCGAAATAATCGGGGAGCCGCAGCGACTTTGCAGCCGTTTTAAGGAATGCATTCTTGTCGCGCACGCCCTGCAGGCCGATTTTCTCCACGCGCACGCCGATTTGCACGGCGGCATCGAATGCCTTGTCAGGCACGCTGGCATGGCAGCGGTACACGCCTCCCTTGCCGGTCTTGATCAGAGTGGACAGCACAGCTTTCATTGGAGGATGCGCCGGAAACTTCGATAGTGATCGGCAGTGTAGTAGAACTCGCCGCCTTTCGACCCGATAATGCGCCGCGCACCCCGGTCGCGTCTTCCCGGAGTACTTACGGTGTACTCGCGATAACTGCCTCGCGGAGCATGTGGCAGCAGCCCCTCGCGATTGCCGAAAACCGTTCCATCACGGGAATGAGGGAAGGGGCCGCCCTGCCGGATGAGCGCCAGGGTTTCGCGCGCTTGCGCCGGCAGATCGGACACCGCGATGAGGGCGATCCGTTCGGCGCCGCGTTCGCGTGCCTGCAGCGAGCAGGGTGCGGCGGCCAGGCCGAGCGCAAGGATCAGAATGCAAAGTCTGCCGCATGTCCGCAGAAGGGGCGCCACGACACCGCTTTCCAATGACGTATTCCGAATGGCGGAACTCCACTTCGCATTGCGGGGATTGGCGATGTCGCCTGTCAGCGACAATCTTCGCTCGCAAACCCATGATCTGTCATGAAAATGGGCCATGGGAGCGGCTCCTGCCGAGCGACTTGAACAGTTGAATTTTCCTTGATAAACCGAAGCTTGCAAGTTACTATGGCACCATTGTAACGAGTTCTACCAGAATTTCCGGGTGCCGGATCGACATGGAACATCGCAAAAATGACTTTGATGTGACCAACCGGGTCAATACGACGGACCCGCAGGCGGTCAATTCCGAAGTCGTTCGCATTTTTCTCGAGCTCTATCCCGATTCATCCGTGCATGTCCTCAATCGCGGATTCCGGGACCTGACCCGCTTGCAGACTGGCGAATATCCGGGCTATCGCGCCTGCGATACCGAGTACCACAATTTGCAGCACTCGCTCGACGTCACGCTGGCTATGGCGCGCCTGATGGACGGCTATGAGCGCACGCGCGACCGTACCGATGCCATCGGCTCCCGGCTGTTCCGCTTCGGCATCGTTACCGCCCTGTTCCACGACATCGGCTACCTGCGCAAAGTTAACGACACGCGACACAAGAATGGTGCCGAGTACACGCTCAAACATGTCACTCGTGGCGCAAAGTTTGTCGAGGAATACATGAACAGGATCGGCATGGCGGAATTCGCGCCGATCGCCGCCCAGATCATCCATTTCACCGGGTACGAGAAGCCGATCGCGAGGATTGAAGTACCCAACCTGACTTTCCGCCTGCTCGGCAACATGCTGGGCACGGCTGACATCATTGCGCAGATGGCCGACCGCTGCTATCTGGAGAAATGCCGCGACCGGCTATATCCGGAGTTCGTCGAAGGCGGGCTCGCGGCGCGCAACGACCAGGACCAACGCAGCGGCGTAGTGTTCAAGTCCGCGGAAGACCTGGTGGTGAGGACGCCGAATTTCTACAAGACCGCCACCGCGCGATTGAACGACCAGCTCGGCAGCGTGTACGGCTATGCCGACAAGCACTTCGGTGGCCAGAATCTTTATCTGGACGAGATCGAAAAGAACATCCATTACGCCAGCGAAGTCGCGGTGAGCCGCGATCTCTCACTGCTGCGGCGCGAACCCCCCAAGCCGGGCGAAGAAGAATCCCTGGAAACGCACTAGGCGTTTTCCACCGTCAGCAGTATTTTTCCCACGTGCTTGCTGGTCTCCATGAGCGCGTGCGCCTCTGAAGCCTGCTCCAGCCCGAAAGTCCTGTAGATCACCGGGCGTATCCTGCCCGATTCTATCAGCGGCCACACCTTCTGCCGAAGCTCGCGTGCAACCGCGCCTTTGAACTCGACCGGGCGCGGCCTCAGCGTCGAGCCCGTGATTGTCAGGCGGCGGCGCAGGATGTCGGTCATGTCAAGCGTGGTCTTGCTGCCGCCCAGGAAGGCGATAAGCGAGATCCGGCCGTCATCCGCCAGGCAGGCGAGTTCGCGCGGTACGTACTCGCCCCCGACCATGTCGAGGATCACGTCTACGCCGCGCCCGCCGGTCGCCTGCTTGATCACTTCCACGAAATCCTCCTGGCGATAGTTGATTGCGCGTTCTGCGCCGAGCCCCTCGCATTGTTTGCACTTCTCTTCGGATCCCGCAGTGGCAAAAACCCGGTGCCCGAACGCGTGCGCCAGCTGGATGGCAGTCACGCCTATGCCGCTGGAGCCGCCCTGGACCAGCAGGGATTCGTCTGCCTTCAATGCCGCGCGCTGAAAGACATTCACCCAGACCGTGAAGAAAGTTTCCGGCAGGCCGGCGGCCTCTACCAGGCTCAGCCCGCGCGGCACCGGAAGGCACTGCACGGCGGGCGCATTGACGTACTCGGCGTATCCGCCGCCGCTAACCAGCGCGCAAACTTTATCCCCTGCCTTCCACTCCTGAACGCCGCTGCCCAGCGTAACGATATGCCCGGCCACTTCCAGTCCTGGAATGTCCGATGCTCCGGCCGGTGGAGCGTACGCACCTTGGCGCTGCAATACGTCGGGCCGGTTCACGCCGGCGGCGGCGACCTTGATCAGGACCTCGCCGGCGGCGGCGACTGGCAGCGGACGCTGCGTAAGGCGCAATACGCCGGGCGCACCAGGAGTCGAAATTTCTATTGCGCGCATGCTGAAGGGAACAGGGGAAGCCATCGGACTCTCGCGAAGTGGGGGTCAAGCTTTATAACACTCGCGAGGTGCAGGCCTCAAGCCGGTTTGCACGGCCTGAGGGCTTGCGGCATCATTCACCGCAACAAAAACGAAAGAGGAGTGTTCATGGACTACCGCTCGCTCGGGCGCAGCTCGCTCAAAGTTTCGCCGCTTTGCCTCGGCACCATGATGTTCGGCGATCGCACCGATGAAAAGGAAGCCGCGCGCATCGTCGGCTCCGCCTTCGACGCCGGCGTCAATTTTCTCGACACCGCGGACCAGTACGCCAAGGGCGAATCCGAGCGCATCACCGGCCGCCTGATTGCCGCCAGCCGGCATCACTGGGTGCTGGCGACCAAAGGCGGCAATCGCATGGGTGACTCCCCGAACCAGGTCGGGCTCAGTCGCAAGTGGCTGCTGCAGGCCTGCGATGAAAGCCTGAAGCGTCTGGGCACCGACTACATCGACATTTATTACCTGCATCGCGATTTCGACGATGCCGTGCTGGAGGAGACCATCGGCGCGCTCGGCGAAATCTTGCGCTCGGGCAAGGCGCGCTATTTCGGATTGTCCAATTTTCGCGGCTGGCGCATTGCCGAGATCATGCACCTGTGCCGCACCATGAACATACCGGCGCCGGTCGCGTGCCAGCCCTACTATAACGCGATGAACCGCCAGCCCGAGGTCGAAATCCTGCCGGCCTGCCAGTACTACGGCATCGGCGTGGTGCCTTACAGCCCGCTGGCGCGCGGGGTGCTGACCGGCAAGTACAAGGTCAATGAGGCGCCGCCAGAAGGCACGCGCGCCGGCCGTGCCGACAAGCGCATGATGGAAACCGAGTTCCGCAAGGAATCGCTGTCGATCGCGCAGAAGATCAAGGCATTCGCGGAGAAGAAGGGCATGGGCCCCGGCCATTTCGCGGTGAACTGGGTGCTCAACAACGCCGCCATCAGCAGCGTGATCGGCGGCCCGCGCACGCTGGACCAGTGGCAGGACTATCTCACGGCCCTGGAATTCGGCTTCGACGCGAAGGGCGAGGCGCTGGTGAATTCGCTGGTGGCCCCCGGCCATCCCTCGACGCCGGGTTACAACGATCCGCAGTATCCGCTGTTCGGCCGCTTCCCGAGAGTGGGCTAGACCGTGGCCGGACCGGTCGCAATCGTCACCGGCGGCGGAGCGGGCGGCTGACCGATGTCTGCGATACGGCAAGAGCGTCCCGAAGACGCGGATGCAATTCGCGAAATCCTGGTGGCGGCATTCGGACGCGAAGCGGAGGCGCGCCTGGTGGACCGCCTGCGAGCGTCAGGAAAAATCGCCTGTGCACTGGTGGCGGAGGAGAAAGGCCGTCTGCTCGGCCAAGTCGTGTTTTCCGCGATCGCCGTCGGGGAGATCCGGGCACCGGCAGTGGCGCTGGCTCCGCTTGCCGTGATGCCGGCGTTCCAGCGCCTGGGAATCGGCAGCGCGCTGGCAAGCGCCGGATTGGAGCGGTTGCGGCAGGAGCAGGGGCAGCGTGTGCTGGTGCTAGGTGATCCTGGGTACTACACGCGTTTCGGATTTGTCCCGGCCTCGCGGTACGGATTGAAGTGCCCGTTCCCCGCGCCAGAGGACGCTTTCATGGCCATTGAACTCCAGCCCGGCGCCTTCAAGGGCGTGTCAGGGGTAGCGCAATACGGCCACGAGTTCGACGATCTGGAGTGAAATCGTTCAACCCCACCGTGGAGGCGCAGAGGCGCGGAGAAAAGCACGCAGAGGAAAGTCAGGGCATGAACAACAGATTCACATTGTCGCGCCAAATTCATTGAGTCAATAAACTCCCCATGACCATTTCCTGTCTATTTTTCATCTGGCCTTCTCTGCGTTTCCTCCGCGCCTCTGCGGTGAAAAGAGATCTAAAGCTCTAGGCCAGCGCGATCTTTTCCAAAGCGACACGGAAGTCGGCGGGCAGGGGGGTGGAGCGGCGCGTTGCGCGGTCCACGTAGACGTGGACGAAATGGCCCTGCGCTGCGGCGCTGCGTTCCTCATTCCTGAACAAGCCGATTTCGTAGCGCACGCTGCTGTTGCCCAGTTTCGCCACCCGCAATCCCGCATGGACGACGTCTGGAAAGGCGATGGACGCGAAATACTCGCACTGCGTTTCCACAACCAGTCCGATCACCGTGCTTTTCCCGATGTCGAGGACGCCCTGCTCGATCAGGTACTGGTTAACTACCGTGTCAAAATAACTGTAGTAGACGACGTTGTTGACGTGCCCGTAGACGTCGTTGTCCATCCAGCGCGTGGGGATCTGCTGGTAATGGCGGTAGGCTTCGCGGGTGTCGGGGGTGGTTGTGGCCATGGTGCCGGGTCCTCAGTGTGTGCCGGCCTGATCGTTGACGTCGCTCATGAACACGGCCGCCATCATCAGCCCGATCCCGCGCAGCGTGCGGCGGTGGTGCTGATGGGCGTCGGTAGGATTCATGCGCGCCGGATCTCAATCATGAACCACGGAGGACACGGAGGGCACGGAGAAAGCCGATTGGACAAAAATATAGGGTGAGCAGTGGAATCGGCCTGGAAAATCATATAGGCGAACAGACCAGCATAAATTTGCAGTTTCGTTTGCAACTGGACCTTCCTCCGTGTTCTCCGTGCCCTCCGTGGTTCAAGATTTTTCTTTCAGAGTATTCGGCAGGACGGTGCGCCCGGCGAAGGTGGCGGCGGACCCCAGCGCTTCCTCGATGCGCAGCACCTCGTTCCATTTCGCCATGCGCTCCGAACGCGCGAAGGAACCCACCTTGAGCTGGCCGGCATCCCAGCCGGTGGCGAGGTGGGCAATGGTGACGTCTTCGGACTCTCCGGAGCGCGCCGAAACGATCGTGCCCCAGCCGGCCCGCTTGCCCGCGTCCAGCGCAGCTTTGGTTTCGGTCACCGTGCCAGCCTGGTTGGGCTTGATCAGCACCGCATTGCAGGCGCCGGCGGAGCGGGCCTGCTCCACGCGCGCGGCGCTGGTTACCAGGTAGTCGTCGCCGATGATCTGGATGCGCATGCCGGCGGCGGCCGTGAATTTCTTCATGCCTTCGGTGTCGTCTTCCGCCACCGGGTCCTCAATCGACACGATGGGATAGCGGTCTACCCAGGACAGCAGCAGGTCGCACAATCCGTCGCTGTCGAGATCTCGTTCTTCCAGTCCGAGTTTGTAGCGCCCGCCGTGCCCGAATTCGGAAGCGGCGATGTCCAGTGAGATGCCGATGTCCTCATAGGGCCGCAAGCCGGCGCGCTCGATCGCCCGCATCAGCATCGTCAGGGCTTCCTCATTGGAATCGAATACCGGCCAGTAGCCGCCTTCGTCTGCCACCCCTTGCAGCTTGCCGGCATCTTTCATGAGATCCCCGGCGGCGCGATAAACCTCGGCGGTCATGGTCAAGGCCGCGTCGAAACTGCGGGCGCCAAGGGCCATGACCATGAAGTCCTGGATGTCGACCCGACGTCCCGCATGTGCCCCGCCGCCGAAGATCTGGATCTCCGGAAGCGGCAGCCTGACGCTCTTGCCTTGCGCCAGGAATGCGTAAAGCGGCATGCGGTGCGCGCCGGCCGCCGCGTGCAGCACGGCCATCGACGTGGCGATCATGGCGTTGCCGCCCAGCCGTGATTTGTTTGGCGTGCCGTCGAGCTGGATCAGTTCATCGTCGATCTCCGCCTGGCGCAGCGCGTTGCGGCCTTCAAGGCGGCGCGAGATCTCGCTGTTGACGTAAGCCACCGCCCGGGCGACGCCCATGCCGCCCAGCAACTGGCCGCCGTCGCGCAAGTCGACGGCTTCATTGGAACCACGCGACGCGCCCGCGGGCGCTATTGCCCGGCCGATCACGCCGCCGGCCAGTTTCACTTCCACTTCCACCGTCGGACGGCCGCGCGAATCCCAGACCCGGCGTCCGTGGACGCGCGTGATTGTCGTGTCAGTCATATTTTTCCTGTTCTTCGAATTGTTATTGCCAGGTCGCGATCTCCCGTTGCCACGCAGCGCGTATCTCCTCGAGCCTGCGCACAGGTTCGAGCAGCAGCGCCCGCGCGACCCGGCGCACCCGATCGCGATCGACTTCGGTGGTGATGTACTCCACCGGCGATTTGCCATCCACCCGTCCCAGGAACAATCCGGGCAGCAGATGCGAGGTGCGCGCCTCGATGTCCGCCCGGGTTTCCCAGGTCACGGCTTCGAGATACGCTGCTGCAAGCGCGTCGAAGCATTCGAGGTAAGCCGCATGCGATTGCGGTCGCCAGACGCATTTGAGCAGCAGGTGATTCAGGCAGAAAGCGAGGTCGAAAGCCGGATCGCCGTACCACGCGCATTCGGCGTCCAGGAAGATCGGTCCCTTCGGACCGACGAGAATGTTCTTCGGGCTGACGTCGCCGTGGACCAACGCCTTCTTGGTGGCACCAGTAACCCGCACCAGGCTGTCCAGGCGTTCCGCGCAATCAGGATATTTTCTCGCGGTCGCCGACAGGTAGGGTTCGAGCCGGATGGGAAAAAATATGTGATCAGTGGCGAATGCCAGGGCGACGTCGGTATTGCCCGCAGTGTTGCCGTGGATGGCCGCGATATTGCGGCCCACGGCGGCAGCGAAGCCAGGGGAAATGTCGCCGTCCCGGAGCTGAAATTTCCAGACCGGATGCCGGCCGGGTTCCAGGTACTCCATGGCGAACATTCCGGATCCGGCGTCTTCGCCGAGTATATGCGGCACGGCATCCGGCACAATGCGGCCTGCGATGCGCATCCATTCGATTTCGAAACGGTTTCTTTCGACTGGCGCCTGCCAGTCGGCCTGCACCTTGAGCTTGGGCAGCGCGCGCTTGATGCAGATCACGCCGCGCGCGAGCGTAACGCGGACGATGTCGGAGGAAACGCCGCCGGTAAGGGGTTCGATGGCGGGCTGTTCGCCCGCGCTCAGCAACCCCATGCGCGCAAGTGCGCCGAGGAAGAGGTCGTTGCTCATTCTGTTGTTCGGGTTTCCCGCGCCAGCGGCTTATCATAGGCACAGGATTTCAGGGACAGGAACTCTATCACAGCCATGAAGGCCATTCTCGCCCTCGATCAGGGCACCACCAGTTCGCGCGCCATTGTCTTCGACCAGGCCGGCAAAGCGCTCGGCCATGCGCAACAGGAGTTCACCCAGATTTACCCAAAATCGGGCTGGGTCGAACAGAATCCGGAAGAAATCTGGTCGTCGCAGCTCGCGACGGCCCGCGCGGCGCTCGCGCAGTCCGGCATCGCCGCGCAAGACATCGCCGGTATCGGTATCACCAACCAGCGCGAGACGACGTTGTTGTGGGAACGCTCGACCGGAAGGCCGCTCGCCAATGCTATCGTGTGGCAGGACAGGCGTACCGCTTCGTTGTGCGAGCAATTGCGCGCGCAGGGGCTGGAAGCGCTGTTCACCGGACGTACCGGCCTGCTGCTCGATGCGTATTTTTCCGGCACCAAACTGCGCTGGCTGCTGGACAACATCGAAGGCGCCCGCGCCCAAGCGGAAAAGGGCGAGCTTGCATTCGGCACCGTGGATTCATGGCTGGTCTGGAAACTCACGGGCGGCCGCAGCCACATCACCGACGTGACCAATGCTTCACGCACCCTGATGTTCAATATCCACAACGGCGACTGGGACGACAAACTGCTCAGCCTGCTGCGGGTGCCCCGCGCCGTGTTGCCGAAGGTCGTAGCATCGAGCGGTGTCTGTGCCGAAACGGGTGCGGAACACTTCGGGTATGCGCTGCCCATCTGCGGCATAGCCGGAGACCAGCAGGCCGCATTGTTCGGCCAGCAATGCACTGGCGCGGGCATGGTCAAGAATACCTATGGCACCGGCTGTTTCATGCTTATGAACACCGGCAAGCGGCCGGTGGATTCGCGTCACCGCCTGCTGACCACGGTCGCCTGGGACATCGGCAACGGACTTGACTACGCGCTGGAAGGTAGCGTATTCATCGCCGGGGCGGCGGTCCAGTGGCTGCGCGATGGGCTGGGCCTGATCCGCACGTCGGCGGAAGTCGAGAAGCTCGCGCGTTCGGTGGACGACAACGGAGGCGTGTATTTCGTCCCGGCCTTGTCCGGCCTTGGTGCGCCGTACTGGGACCCGCACGCTCGCGGTGCCATCGTCGGGCTGTCGCGCGGCAGCAGTGCCGGACACATCGCCCGCGCCACCCTCGAATCCATTGCCTACCAGACCTCCGATGTCCTGGAGGCGATGCATGCGGATTCGGGCATTGCGGTCACCGAACTGAGAGTCGACGGCGGCGCCACCCAGAATGACCTGCTGATGCAGTTCCAGTCGGACCTGCTGGGGGTGCCGGTGGTGCGGCCGAAAGTCTATGAAACCACGGCGCTGGGGGCTGCTTATCTGGCCGGGCTGGCGGCCGGATTCTGGCGTGACCCCGGTGTCCTGGCGGTGCAATGGCAGCTGGATCGGCGCTTCGAACCCGCCATGAGCGCCGATCAAAGGGCGGCGTTAAAGGCCACGTGGGCGAAGGCCGTCAAGCGTTCGCTGGCATGGACCGACATGATTTGATTCGGTTAATCAACTTGGGTTGACAAGAGGCTGATTCAATTAGTAATGTAGTTGATCCTGGCGTCCTGGGGGGCGGCGAGGGATATGGCAAAGATCGCGGTATTCAACCAGAAAGGCGGGGTCGGCAAGACCACGACGTCGCTCAATCTGACAGCGGCTCTGGCGCGGCGCGGCTATAACCCGCTTGCCATCGATCTCGATCCTCAGGGCCACCTCTCCTACGTCTGCGGCAGCAGCGTGGGCAACGCCGACGATTCGATTTTCGGCTTCTATCAGAACACCAAGCCACTGACCCAGCTTATCCGGCCCGCTGTGGGCGGCTGGCTGGTGATCCCGGCGCACGTCGAATTGTCAAAAGTCGACACCCAGTTCGGCAAGGGCCCGAACATCCTGAACCGCCTGAATGGCGGCATCGTGAAGGAAAATCTGAACACCGGCCGGCCCATCGTGCTCGATTGCTGCCCGATGCTGGGCGTACTGTCCCTCAGCGCGATTTTCGCGTCGGACCGGGTGCTGGTGCCCGTTTCTGCCGACTATCTGGCGGTGCAGGGCGTGCATCAGGTGGAGAAAACTTTCAAGGCGCTGGAACACGTGCTTAAGAAGCGCCTGCCGCGCCGCTATGTCGTGACACGCTTCGACTCACGCCGCAAGATGTCGCACCAGATCTACGACGAATTGAAGACTCGGTATGGCGATGAAGTTTGCACTACGCGGATCACCGAAAACGTGAGCGTCGCCGAGAGCCCGGCCGTGAAAAAGGATGTGTTTGCCCACGCGCCGGCCAGCCGCGGGGCGCAGGACTACGAAGCCCTGCTCGTGGAACTGATAGCAATCGGGTTCGTCGAGGCGAGAAACCAGGATCCGGCGCCCGTCGCCGACGATCCGCGGCTGAGTTTCCTTAAGGCCACGCCGGAAACCTCGTTCAGCTAGCCGCGCTCCGGCCTCGCTGGCTCCCGGCGATCCGGCCGGAAGCGGGGCCGTCCACAGGAGTTACTCCGACCGTTCGTCCCCCTGCCTGGAAATCAGCGAAATGATGTTCTCCACGTCGCTGCCTTCTTCCCGGACGGTCAATTGCATGTGCCTGCATTCGATGATCTCGCAGTGCATGTACATCTGCGAAATCTTGCGTTCCGCCTCTGCCTGGTCGTGGGCCTGTACCACAAGGTTATCCACCGGAAGTCCGCTGCGGGTGCGGATGCGGAAGCCGAATTTCAACATCGGTGCCATGGGCAGGGACATGGCCGTATTGTAGTGGCATCCGGCCCCGGGCAATGCCGGCATTGTTCCGTGGTGCCCTCTTGGTTTGTTTCCTGCCGAGGAGCTGTTGCTGCCTTCAACCCCGCTGAAGCTGGAATTCCTTGCGGTAACGCTGGAAATTCCTGACGTAGTGTTCGGCGTTTTCCAGCAGGCGCTGCACTTCCTCGTCGGTGAGCTGGCGTACTACCTTGCCGGGAGAACCGACGACGAGCGAGCGGTCGGGGATTTCCTTGCCCTCGGTGATGAGGGCATGGGCGCCGATCAGGCAGTGCTTGCCGATCCGCGCATTGTTGAGGATGGTGGATTTGATGCCGATCAGGCTGCCGTCGCCCACGGTGCAGCCGTGAAGCATGACCTGATGGCCTATCGTGACATTGCGGCCGACGGCGAGCTTCACGCCCTCGTCGGTGTGCAGCACACTGTTGTCCTGGACGTTGGAGCCTTCGCCGATGGTGATCAGGTCGTTGTCGCCGCGGATGACCGTGTTGAACCAGACGCTGGCGTTGTTTTCCAGGATGACGGACCCGATTACGGTCGCGTTGTCCGCGACCCAGAAATCGCCGCGCGTGACGACTTTTCGCTCTCCGAGGGAATGGATCATGTGGGGATTGGGCAATGAAAGGGAACCCGGATTATAGCGGGACGTTTACCGGCCCACCCCCGCGGGCGATAATAGGCAAATTCTGGAAGGAGGTTCGATCATGTCAGCCGTAACCGCCGTAAAGTCCGCGGGCGATACCGATGTCGCCGCCCTGCTCGGGGCCGACGCCGAAAAACTGCTCAGCCATACCTGCAAGGGCATCCCGAAGGAATCCCTGCACCTGCCGGGACCGGATTTCGTCGATCGCGTGTTTGCGCCGTCCGACCGCACGCCGCAGGTGCTGCGCAGCCTGCAACAGTTGTTCAGCCACGGTCGCCTGGCCGGAACCGGCTACCTTTCCATCCTGCCAGTGGACCAGGGCATCGAGCACTCGGCGGGCGCATCGTTCGCCAAGAATCCCGCGTATTTCGACCCTGAGAACATCGTCAGGCTGGCGGTCGAGGGCGGTTGCAATGCCGTCGCTTCGACCCTCGGGGTCCTCGGCTCCTGCTCGAGGAAGTACGCGCACAAGATCCCGTTCCTGCTCAAGTTCAACCACAACGAATTCCTGACCTACCCGAACAAGTATGACCAGATTTTTTTTGCGAGCATCAAGCAGGCGCGCGACATGGGCGCGGTCGCCGTCGGCGCGACAATCTATTTCGGTTCGCCGGAATCCGCGCGGCAGCTCGTGGAAGTGAGCAAGGCCTTCGAAACAGCCCACGAAATGGGCCTCGCGACGATCCTCTGGTGTTACCTGCGCAATCCGGGATTCAAGACCGACAAGGATTATCACCTGTCGGCCGATCTCAGCGGCCAGGCGAACCACCTTGGCGTCACCATCCAGGCCGACATCATCAAGCAGAAGCTGCCGGAGAATAACGGTGGCTACAACGCGATCAGCACCAAGGAGAATCCCTACGGCAAGATCGACAAGCGCGTGTATACGGAGCTTTCGAGCGATCATCCGATCGACCTCACGCGCTACCAGGTCGCCAACTGTTATATGGGCCGCGCGGGACTGATCAATTCCGGCGGCGCGTCCTCCGGCGACAGCGATCTTGCCGAAGCCGTGCGCACCGCCGTCATCAACAAGCGTGCCGGCGGCATGGGACTGATCTCGGGCCGCAAGGCTTTCCAGCGGCCGATGAAGGAGGGTGTAGGCATACTGAACGCGATCCAGGATGTCTATCTCTCCAGGCAGGTCACCATCGCGTAAGGTACTTGCCTTTTTGCTCTTGCTCCCTCTCCGCTTAAGGGAGAGGTGACGGCCCGCAAGGGCCGTCTGCTTTTTATGCCGGCGCGCCCAGGCGCGCCGCGAACCGGGGATAGGTATCCGCAATGTCATCGCGGATCCTGCCGCGGATGGCGGCAAGCGTGTTGGCATCGGGCACAGGCGTCAAGGGGACGCTGTCGGGGCAGTCGAACTCGAAGCCGGTGTTGTCGCGGATCTCTTCCACGCTATGGCCGCAATGAACACTCTCGAGGCGGAAGCGCCGCTGCTGCCTGTTGAAGAAAAACAATCCCAGTCCCGTCAGCAGGGCATGCGGTCCTCCGGGGCGATAGACTCCGGGCTCGCTGCCGCCGGGCGCGCTGATGAAATCCACCTTCGGCACCATCACCCGCCGCGTGTGTTCTTCCCGGAACAGGATCACCCGCGGTATCAGGAAGTAGACGTAGGAAGAGCCGAAGGAACCCGGCCAGCGCACGTCGGTTGCCGGATAGTCCCCGGTGCCTACCAGGTTGATGTTGGCCTGGCCGTCGATCTGGCCGCCGCCGAGGAAGAACGCGTCGATGCGGCCCTGCGCCGCGAGGTCGAACAGCTCGACGCCGCCGCAGGTGAAGTGTTCGTCTCGCAGCGAGCCGAGCACAGTGACGCGCATCGCGCCGTCCGACTGCTCCCGCGCCAACAGTGCGCCGGCGCCCGGGATCGGGGACGATGCGCCGGTCGCGACGTGCCGGCAGCCGCGCAGGAGCCGTGCGACAACGGTGATCAGCAATTCGGTCGGACTGTAAGCGCTCATGCCGCGGCGCGACGCGCACCGAGCCACTCTTCGAGAAACTGCGAGAACCCTGCGGCGGTTTTCGCGGCCGCGACATAGCGCGCCATTGCCTTTTCGTCTTCCGGGTAGGCATCCCAGAATTGCAGCGGTGCCGCACCGCGCCGGGCTTCGGCCACCGCAGTCACATAAATGGCGGGCATCACACCGGCTGCGCGCTGCGGATCGTCCAGCAGATTGCGGTTAGTGATTTCCTCGGCGGTGACGAAGGTGCGCTTCGATGCGTGCGCCATGAGCATCAACTCGTGCTTGGAGCCGACGAATACATTACCGTCCCGGTCCGCGAGCGGGGCATGGAACAGGGCAACGTCGGGTTGAATCGCGGGCAGGGCCACGATCGGATCGCCTTCCGCGAAAGGATTGGCCATGAGTTTCCAGTCGCTCCGGTTGCGCAGCACGTCGGTGCCGATGAGTCCGCGCAGCGGCATGAACGGAATGCCCTTCTCCGCCGCCTGCAGGCCCGCATACACCGCTGGACAGGTGGCATCAAGCATGCGCAGCCGGCCCTCGCGAACCGCGGCGCTGAATCGCGGTGCCGTGCCGTATTCGCCCAGCGTGACCGCTGATGTCTCGATGGTGGAAACGGCCCCTGCGCCGATAAGGATTTCGGCCTGCAAGCCGCCGACCGGCACGCAGACCAAATGCAATCCGCTTACACCGCGGCGCAGTATCTCGCGTGTCACGGCCATGGCGGGGCCGGACGAATCCTTGGGCACGGCGAGCATGATGCCGTCGCCGATTTCGGCGGCGATTTCCTCAACCGTCACGACCATGCTGGACGCCATTCATGCTGTCCCGGAATAAGGATGCGGGCATTATGGCGCGGAAGCGGCAGCCGGCCAACCGGCGCCTGATACTTCTAGACCCTGGATCCTTTTCACCGCGGAGGCGCAGATACCCGACGTGCTACGCCCGTAGGGTATCTGCGCCTCCGCGGTGAAACGATTTAGCCGATGGCGGGTGTCGAAATCCTCAGCACAACGTCCGGATTTCGACAGCCGCCGCCGCAACCTCCAGCGCAGCCACGATTTCCTCGATAAGGCAGGATGCCGTGTAGACCGCTTCCATTGCGTCCAGCCGGCGGCCGCTATGGATTGCCTTAAGTCCATGATCCAGAATCGAATCCGCGACGATCAGCTTTTGCCTGATGTCTGCCAGCTGCTGCCTGTTGGTGTGCGGGATAGAGCGAGTCGGGAAGTCCATGACGATCTCCGTTCCGGGTTGCATGCCATGACTGTTGCATGGCGCAAGCCCGCAAGCCCGCCGCCTGGCGGCGACGGGCGGTAGGCGATCTTTCATCAGCAGGATGCCCCGGCCGGAGAATGGGCAAAAAAATCCCGCGGGGCTTGCGCGGCCGCGGGATTCCTTTGTCGGACTGGCTGTGGTTACAGCACGGGCACCAGCAGCAGCGCGACGATGTTGATGATCTTGATCAGCGGGTTCACCGCGGGTCCGGCCGTGTCCTTGTAGGGATCACCGACGGTGTCTCCGGTCACCGCTGCTTTGTGCGCGTCGGAACCTTTGCCGCCGTAGTGACCGTCTTCGATATATTTCTTTGCGTTGTCCCAGGCACCGCCGCCGGTCGTCATGGAGATGGCGACGAACAGGCCGGTCACAATGGTACCGATCAGCAGGCCGCCGAGTGCACGGATACCGGCGCCGGGACCCATCAGCCAGTTCATGCCGAAGGCCACCACAATCGGTACCAGCACCGGTAGCAGGGAGGGGATCATCATTTCCTTGATCGCCGCCTTTGTCAGCATGTCCACTGCCCGCGAATAGTCGGGCTTCGCGGTGCCTTCCATGATGCCCTTGATCTCGCGGAACTGGCGGCGCACTTCGTTCACCACCGATCCGGCAGCACGGCCCACGGCTTCCATTGCCATTGCGCCGAACAGATAGGGCACCATGCCGCCGATGAACAGGCCGATGATGACGGCGGGATCGGACAGCGAGAACACCGATGCCTTGCCGGCCGCTTCCAGGTTGTGGGTGTAATCGGCGAACAGCACCAGCGCTGCAAGGCCGGCGGAACCGATCGCATAACCCTTGGTCACCGCTTTGGTGGTGTTTCCCACTGCATCCAGCGGGTCGGTGATGGCGCGGATGTTCGGCGGCAGTTCTGCCATTTCGGCGATGCCGCCGGCGTTATCGGTGATTGGACCGTAGGCGTCCAGCGCCACGATCATGCCCGTCATCGACAGCATGGCCGTTGCGGCGATGGCGATGCCATAGATCCCGGCCACCGTATACGATGCCCAGATCGCGGCGCAGACCGCGAGCACGGGGAGGGCAGTGGACTTCATGGAAACACCGAGGCCGGCGATGATATTGGTGGCATGGCCGGTTTGCGATGCCGAAGCGATATGGCGTACCGGAGCGTACTCCGTCGCCGTGTAGTACTCCGTTATCACGACCATCAATGCGGTAAGCACCAGGCCCACCAGCGAAGCGTAGAACAGATTGATCGCGCCGAGCTGGCTGTCGGCCATCATCTTCGTGGTGATGAAGTAAAACATGATTGCGGCGATCACGCCGGACACGATCACCCCCTTGTACAGGGCGTTCATGATCTTGCCGCCTTCCTTCGCCTTGACGAAGAACGTGCCGATGATCGAAGCGATGATCGAAGCGCCGCCCAGCACCAGCGGGTAGAGAATGGCGTTGACGCCAACCGTTTCAATCATCAGTCCGCCGAGCAGCATGGTGGCGACGATGGTGACCGCGTAGGTCTCGAACAGGTCGGCGGCCATGCCGGCGCAGTCGCCGACGTTGTCGCCGACGTTGTCCGCGATCACGGCCGGGTTGCGCGGGTCGTCCTCGGGGATACCCGCCTCGACCTTGCTGAAGAGATCGGCTCCGACATCAGCGGCCTTGGTGTAGATA